>DASZWY010000075.1:0-3179 GCA_035546135.1 Opitutales bacterium | reverse complement strand
GGTTCAGGTTCGTGCACATGTTGGAGAGCAGCGTGAGCACCTGATTGCCGACCATGTGCCAGAAAAGGTGGACGCGGTGAACGCCGCCGCCGAGGAAGCGCGAGCCGAAGACGACGTCGGCGACGCCTTCCTCGATGGGCTCGAGCAGGCGCGGCAGCTCGGCGGGGTCGTATTCGAGGTCGGCGTCCTGCACGGCGATGATGTCGCCGGTGGCCGCGGCAAAGCCGGCGCGGAGGGCGGCGCCCTTGCCGCTATTCTGGCGCTGGGGCAGGAGGCGCACGCGCGGGTCGGTGGCGGCCAGTTCGGCGACCTTCTCGCGGGTGGAGTCTTTGGAGCCGTCGTCGATGACGACAATTTCCTTGAGGTTGAGGCCGGCGTCGAGCACACGCTTCAAGAGCGTGATGACGGTGCGTTCCTCATTGTAGACGGGGACAACTACAGAAACCTGCATCAGTTTACGGTAGTTGCTTTTATAGAGGGTATTAAAGCTTAAAATTCGGGTTTTTTTGCGGGAAATGGGTCAGTTTGACATCAAGCGGACGACACAGAGGTCGTCCCTCCGATGGAGGGCCCGGCTCCGTCCGGGCCGCCTTTTGGAATTTTGGTTAAACGGACCCACTATCTTTTTACGGGAAGTTTTGACGGCGGGAGCGTTGGGCGTCTTAATGGGGCCATGCGTTGCCCCCTGCGCTGGACGACTACCGCGGCGATGACGGCCCTGCTGGCCGGGTGCGCTCATACCACGATGCCGCCTCTCGCCTACCCCGCCGCCCGCACCGTGCCGCAGGTGGATGACTACCACGGCGTGAAAGTGGCCGACCCGTATCGCTGGCTGGAGGATGACAATTCGGATGAGACGAAGGCGTGGGTCGAGGCGGAGAACAAATTAACCTTTGGGTTTCTGGACAAAATCCCGGAACGCGCCGTGATTCGCGACCGGCTGACGAAGCTGTGGAATTACGAGCGCTACGGAGTGCCGTTCAAAATGGGCGGGCGGTATTTCTTTTTCAAAAACAACGGGCTGCAAAACCAGAGTGTGTTCTACACGATGACCTCGCTCGACGCCCCGCCGACGGTGCTGCTCGACCCGAACACGCTGTCCGCCGACGGCACGGTGGCGCTGGCGGATCTGTCGGTGAACGACGAGGGCAACCTGCTGGCGTATGGGCTGGCGGAGGCGGGGTCGGACTGGCAGGTGTGGAAAATCCGCGACACACGCACCGGGAAGGATTTGCCGGACGAACTGCACTGGATAAAATTTTCGTCGCCGACATGGACGAAGGACGGCACGGGGCTTTACTACAGCCGCTTTGACGAGCCGAAGCCCGGCGCCGCGCTGACGGATGTGAACAAATTCCAGAAGGTCTATTACCACCAACTCGGCACAGCGCAGTCCGCGGACAAATTAATTTACCAACGGCCCGACCACGACGACTGGGGTTTTGACGAAACCGTGACGGACGACGGGCATTACCTCGTCATCGACGTCTCGACCGGCTCGGACCAGCGCAACCGTGTGTATTACCTCGACCTGACGCTGCCCGGTGCGCAGGTGACGCCGCTGCTGGACGACTTTGACGCGCACTATGGTTTCATCGACAACGACGGGTCGGTGTTCTGGTTCGAGACGAACCTCGACGCGCCGCGCGGGCGGGTCATCGCGATCGATACAACCAATAATGCGCGGCCCCTGTGGAAGGAAATCATCCCGCAAGCGCCGGACACGCTGGAAGGCGTGGCGACGCTGAACAATTCGTTCGTGTGCTCGTATCTCAAGGATGCGCACAGCCAGGTGAAAATTTTCGGCCTGGACGGCATGCTCCAGCGCGAAGTGACGCTGCCCGGGTTGGGCACGATCACCGGCTTTGGCGGCAAGCGGAAGGACACGGAGACGTTTTACTCCTACATGAGCTTCACCGTGCCGCGCACGATTTACCGGTATGACCTGGTAGCGGGCGCGAGCCGCATCTTCCGCCAGCCGAAGGTGGACTTCGACCCCGCCGACTACGAGACGACCCAGGTGTTTTACCCAAGCAAGGACGGGACGCGCGTGCCGATGTTTTTGACCTACCGCAAGGGCCTGCAACTCGACGGCACAAACCCGACGCTGCTCTACGGCTACGGCGGGTTCGACATCAACGTGACCCCGTGGTTCAGCGCGGCGAACGTAGTGTGGCTGGAAATGGGCGGGGTCTACGCGGTGGCGAATCTGCGCGGCGGCGGCGAATACGGCGAGGACTGGCACCAGGCCGGCATGAAATTGAAAAAGCAAAATGTGTTCGACGACTTCATCGGCGCGGCGGAGTGGCTCATCGAGCACCATTACACCTCGCCCGCGAAACTCGCCATCAACGGCGCGAGCAACGGCGGCCTGCTCGTCGGTGCGTGCCTGACGCAGCGGCCGGATTTGTTTGGCGCGGCGCTGCCAGACGTCGGCGTGATGGACATGCTGCGCTTCAATAAATTCACCATCGGCTGGGCGTGGATGAGCGACTACGGGTCACCCGACGATCCGGCGGAGTTCAAGGCGCTGTATGCGTATTCGCCCCTGCAAAACATCAAACCCGGCACAAAATACCCGGCGACGCTCATCACCACCGCGGACCACGACGACCGCGTGGTGCCCGCGCACAGCTTTAAATTTGCCGCGACGCTGCAGAAGGCCCAGGCCGGCCCTGCGCCGATTTTGATCCGCATCGAAACGCGCGCGGGCCACGGCGCGGGCAAGCCGACAGACAAAATCATTGCGGAGACGGCAGACCAGTACGCGTTTTTGCTGAAGGAATTGGGGATGACGCTGCCGGCGGGGTTTTGAGCCAACGCGTCCAGTGGGAAAGCATTTAACCACGGATGGCATGGATAAAAACCGGATGGCTGGGATTTATCCGTTGGCGTCCGTGAAATCCGTGGTGGATCGGAGCGGCGCGCTGGGGGCAGCGCGCCCTACCATAAAAGGCCGCCAGGCGAGCCGAGGACGTCTCGCCCTACCCCAATCCCGCACTGACTTGGGCCGTCGCGAGCGACGCCCCTACATCTTGTCGATGATGGCGGTGCCGAATTCGGAGCATTTGATTTCGGTGGCGCCTTGCATCTGGCGGGCGAAGTCGTAGGTGACGCGCTTGGCGCCGATGGCGCCGTTGAGGCCCTTGAGGATGAGGTCGGCGGCTTCGGTCCAGCCC
>DASZWY010000074.1:0-2566 GCA_035546135.1 Opitutales bacterium | reverse complement strand
CAAGGGCGACCTGCGGGCGCGCGTCTTCAAGCGCGTCGTCCTCAAATACACCCCGGTGCTGACTTTTCACTACGACGACTCGTTCATCCGCGGCAACCGCACCCTGGCCATCCTCGACGATCTCGAGGCCAGGGGCGAATTTAAGGAACCCCCGCCGCCGAAAGAGCCGTCCTGAAATTTCTCATGTATTTTCCGCAACACTCTCCGGAATTCCGTCTCTTAATTGACGGACTGCACAACCGGCCTGTGGCCGTGATGGGCCACCTCCGGCCCGATGGCGACTGTGTCGGCTCGCAGGTCGCGCTCACGCGCATGCTGCGCGCGCTCGGGGTGGACGCCGTCGCCGTCAACCACGACCCCGTGCCGCGCCTGCTCGCCGAATTTGTCGGCGACACGCCGTGGAAACTCGCCGCCGATTACACGCCCGTGCCCGGCACGCTGGGCATCACCGTGGACTGCGCCGACCTCATCCGCGTCGGCCCGCGCCTGCGCGATTTTTTCCCGAAACCGTTTCTCGCCGTCGACCACCACGCGTCCAACGACGGCTTTGCCGAAAATAATTTCATCCTGCCCGCCACCTCCGCCACCGCCGAAGTGCTCGCCGGTTTTGCCTTCGACACGGACTTGCCGGTGGATGCTCCGACCGCGCAGGCGCTCTATGTCGGCATCGCCACCGACACCGGCCAATTCCGTTTCCCCTCGACCACGCCGCAGGTCTTTCAACTCTGCGCGCAACTCACCACCCGCGGGGCCGACCCGGGCGCCGCCGCGCAACTGCTGTTCGAGCGCGAAAGCCTCGGCAAGACGCGCCTGTTGCGCGCGTTCCTCAATTCCCTGCATGGCGAGTTCGGCAGCCGCGTTTGTGTTGGCACATTGCGCGACGCCGATTTCGCGGCGACCGGCGCCCAGCGCGAAGACACTGAGGGCCTGGTGGATTACGCCCGCGCCATCGAGGGCGTGGATGTCGGCGTCCTGCTCGAGGAACGCAAGGGGGCGACCAAGGGCAGCCTGCGCGCCAAAAACGCCCGCTTCGCCCTGCACCGGCTCGCCCAGCGCCTCGGCGGCGGGGGCCACGCCTGCGCCGCGGGCTTCAACGTCAACGAGCCGCTCGACCAATTTTACCCGCGTTTCCTCGGCGAATTGAAAAAACATCTCGCTGCCGTGGACCAGGCAGCCCCGTAAATTCCGCCAATTCCTTATGACTATGAATGCGTCCGACCCGCATGAACTCGAAGGCCTGCTGCTCGTGGACAAGCCGTCCGGCATGACCTCGCACGACGTGGTGGCCCGCCTGCGCCATTCCGTCCGGATGCGCCAAATTGGCCACGCCGGGACGCTCGACCCGATGGCGACGGGCCTGCTCGTCATCCTCGTGGGCCGCGCCACCAAGGTCTCGCAGTATCTCATGAGCGCCGACAAGGAATACGAAGGCTCGTTCGAGCTGGGCAAAATCACCGATTCGCACGACGCCGACGGCGAAGTCACCGAGACGCATCCCGTGCCGGCCCTGACCGCCGAGGAATTGCGCGCGGCGATGCAGACTTTTGTCGGCGACCAGTACCAGACACCGCCGATGTTCTCCGCAAAAAAAATCAAGGGCGTGCCGCTCTACAAGCTCGCGCGCAAGGGCCAGGAGGTCGAGCGCGAGGCGCGCTTCATCCACGTCTTCTTGTTCGATTTGCTCGAATTCGCGCCGCCGTCGGTGTCGTTCCGCCTGCGCAGTTCGAAGGGCACCTACGTGCGCACCATCGCCCACGACCTCGGGCGCAAGCTCGGCTGCGGCGCCACCCTCACCGCGCTGCGCCGCACGGCCTCGGGCCAGTTTCGCGTCGCCGACGCCACGCCGCTGGCGCAATTCGACACGCTGAGCCTCGGCGACGTGCGCCGCCGGCTCATCCCGGTTTATCAGGCCGTGCCCAGCCACGTGCTGTAAGGGAGCCACCCGCCCATGCGCCGCCCGCCCCGCGTCTTTTCGCTGCAAAATGCCCGGCCGCCGCGCGGTCCGCTGCACCTGGCCATTGGCATGTTCGACGGGGTGCATCTCGGCCATCAGGCAGTCATCGAGGCCGCGCTGCACTCCGCGCGCCAGAGCGGCGGCGCCGCCGCAGTCCTCACCTTTCACCCGCATCCCAGCCGCCTGTTTCATCCCGAGACGCCGACCCTCCTCATCATGCCGCCGGAGCAAAAGGCGCGCTTCCTGCACGAGTTCGGGGTGGACCTTGTCATCGCCCAGCCGTTCACCCGCGCCTTTGCGCGCCTGCGGGCCGAGCATTTTCTCGCCTATTTAAAAAAACACCTGCCAACCCTCGCGGCGGTTTACGTCGGCGAAAACTTTCGTTTCGGCCACCGCCGCGCGGGCGATGTGGCTTTGCTGGTGCGCTCCGGCCGGGCGCAGAATCTTGGCGTCGTCAGCGTCGCGCGTCTGCGTGATGATGGCCGCACGATTTCCAGCACGCGCATCCGCGAATCGCTGGGGCAGGGCCGCATGGCGGAAACCAATCGCTTGCTGGGCTACACTTATTACTGCGAAGGACGCGCGCAGCCCGGCCTGCAACAGGGGCGCAAG
>DASZWY010000073.1:0-2932 GCA_035546135.1 Opitutales bacterium | reverse complement strand
GTGCTGCGCCATCAAGGCGCGCATCGTGGGCCAGGACGAGCGCGAGACGCTGGCCAACGACGGGCGGGCGCTGCTGAACCTCGGCCACACGTTCGCGCACGCGATCGAGAATGTCGCGGGCTACGGCGAATACCTGCACGGCGAGGCGGTAGGCGTGGGCCTGGTGCTGGCGGCGCGGCTCTCGCAAAAACTCGGCTGGCTGCCGGCGCGGGACGTCGTCCGCGTCGAGAAAGCCGTGCAGGCCTGCGCGCTGCCGGTGAAGCTGAAGAAAAAACTTGCGAGCGCGAAACTCCTGGCGGCCATGAAGCACGACAAAAAAGCCGTGAACGGCAAGCTGCGCTTTGTGGCGCTGCGGGCCATCGGGCAGGCCGAGACGGTGGACGATGTGCCGGAAAAAACCGTGCTCGCCCTGTGGCGCCAGGCTGGCGCGGGCTGATTCATTTTCCTCCGACGACCCACGATATTATTGCCCATGGCCGGATTCGACGAAAACCTGGTGCGCGAGTATTTCGAGCTGAACGGCTTTCTCGTCCGGCAGCTGCACAAATACCAGGTGCATTCGCGGCGCAAGCGCGACGAGGAGGAGATCGACCTGCTGGTGCAAAACCCGGCGTGGAAGCCGTCGGAGCACAAGCCGGGGTTTCAACTTTTCGCCAACGACCTGCCGCTCATCCGGCGCGCGATTGTGGCGGTGATGGGGTGGCACACGTCGCGGCTGACGCCCTCGATGCTGCGCAGCGGCTCGAAGATCCACGACTTTCTGCGCAAGGAAGTCATCGAAGTCGCGAGCGAATTTTTCAGCGGCTACGAGGACTTTTCCCCGGAAGGCGACGCGGGCAAGGACGGGCTGATGCGCGTGCTGGTGCTGCCGAGCCTGCCGACGAGCGACCCGCTGCGCAGCGAGAGCATCAAACAGTTGCAGGAGCATGGCGTGGACGCCATCCTGACCTTTCCGTCCATCCTCGAAAACCTGCTGCACCGGGTCGAAACCAACCTGAGCTACCAAAAATCCGATTTGCTGCAACTGATCCGCCTGCTGAAAATCTACGACATGGTCAAATCACCGCAGGGCGAATTGTTCGACCTGGAAAAACTGGGCCGCGCGAAACGCTGACCCTCCCTTCTCATGATCCATCCCACCGCCATCGTCCATCCCGGAGCCAAGCTCGGCGCGAACGTCGCCATCGGGCCGTATTCGATCATCGAAGACGGCACGGAATTTGGCGACGGGTGCGTGCTGGCGGCGCACACGGTCGTGCGCAAGGGCTCCATTTTTGGCAAGCAGGTGAAAATGGACAGCTTTGCGGTGGTGGGCGGCGACCCGCAGGATTTTAAATTCGACCCGGCGACGCCGAGCGGCGTGCGCATCGGCGACGGGGCGATTTTGCGCGAAGGGCTGACCTTGCATCGCTCGACCAAGCCCGGCGGCTTTACGGAAATCGGCGCAGGGACATTGTTGATGGGGCAGTGCCACATCGGGCACGACTGCAAAATCGGCGCGAAGGTGGCCATCGGCAATTGCGCGCTGCTGGCGGGGCACGTCGAGATGGGCGATTATGTCTTCGTCAGCGGCGGGGCCGGCTTTCACCAATTTGTGCGCGTGGGCGAAAACGTGATGGTCGGCGGCGGCGCGCGCATCGGGCAGGACATTCCGCCGTTCACCATTTCGGTCGAGCGCGGCGAACTTTACGGGCTTAACCTCGTCGGCCTGAAGCGGCGCGGGTTTGATGCCGCGACGCTCGCCGAACTGAAGGCACTTTATAAAGCCGTGTATGCGGGCGGATCGCTGCGCGTAAATGCCGAGGCGGCGGCGGCATTGGCGAAGTCGGAGGCCGGCAAAAAATTCCTGGCGTTTTTTGCGAACAGCAAACGCGGGGTGCTGCGACCGGCGCACCAAACCGAGGGTGTTGCCAGTGCTGACGAATAGGCCCGGGGCAAACATTCAACATTGAACATCCAACATTCAACATCCAATGAAAAGGCCCGACTTTCTTATCTTGCATTAAATTTCCGAGTGGCTGTTTTTTCTTGGATTGAATGTTGAATGTTGAATGTTGAGTGTTGAGTGTTGAGTGTTGAAGGCTGTTTTTCCCGTGTCCTCCGTCGCTCAAAATATTCCCCTCGCCTTGACCTGCGGCGACCCCGCGGGGGTCGGGCCGGAAATCATCGCGGCGTGGCTGCGGGCGAATCCGGCGGAAGCGGCGCGCGCGACTCCCATCGGGCCGCAATGCTGGCTCGATACGTTGGGCGTGGCGGGCCTGGCCGTGGGCCCCCGGGATTTTGAACTCACCGCGGGAAGGCCGTCCCTCGCCGGAGCGAAAGTGGCGCTGGAGGCGCTGGAGGCCGCGGCGGCGGGGTGCAAGGAGGGAAAATTTTCCGCGGCGGTGACGGGGCCGGTTTCCAAGAGTTGGCTGCAAAAAGCGGGCTTCACCTTTCCCGGCCAGACGGAATTTTTTGCGGCGCGCTGGGGCGGCGAACCGACGATGGCGTTTGCGGGCGGAAAATTGCGCGTGGTGCTGGCGACGTGGCACATCCCGCTGATGGAGGTCGCCAAGGCGCTCGATGAAACGACACTAGCGCGGGCCGTGACGCAAGCGGACCGGCTGGCGCGGGCACTGGGCGCGAAGGAGCCGCGCATCGGCGTGTGTGGGCTGAATCCGCACGCCGGCGAAGACGGCCTCCTCGGGAACGACGAACGCGACCGGCTGAATCCGTGGCTGGAAAAACTGCGCGGGCAATTTCCCGGCGTGTCCCAGTGCGAGCCGGGCGACACGGTGTTCTGGCGGCAGTTGCGCGGGGAGTTCGACATGGTGGTGGCGCTTTATCACGACCAGGGGCTGGCGCCGCTGAAGACGGTGGATTTCGAGGAGGCGGTGAACGTCACGCTGGGGCTGCCGTGGGTGCGCACCAGCCCGGACCACGGCACGGCGTT
>DASZWY010000072.1:0-3689 GCA_035546135.1 Opitutales bacterium | reverse complement strand
GCCCAAGACGCCTAGCTCCTGGTCGCCGCGGCATTGGACGCCCGGGCGCGTTCGAGGGCGGCGGCGATGTCGGGCACCTTGAACGGCTTGGTGACGTAGTCGTCCATGCCGGCGGCAAAGCACATATCGCGGTCGTCCTGCATCGCGTTGGCCGTCAGGGCGATGATCCATGGGCCGCGTTTGCCTTCGACGGCGGAGCGGGCGCGAATCTGGCGGGTGGCCTCGAGGCCATCCATCTCCGGCATCTGCACGTCCATGAAAATGATGTCGTAGTGCTGGCGCTTGACGGCGTCCAGCGCCTCCAACCCGTTGGCTGCGGGGTCGGCGCGGTAACCGAGCTTGGAGATCATGGACATCGCCACCTTCTGATTGATGGCGTTGTCATCGGCGAGCAGCACCCTTTCATTATGGAGCAGGCCGCCGAACGGCGCGGCGGAGCCCGAGGACGCGCTGGCGCGCTCGACCTTCGTGGTGGTCAGCTTGGCCAGCACGTCAATCAACTGGCCCGGCTTCGCGGGCTTGATGAGCGAAGCGGCGAAGAGTGATTTGTCCGCGATATGCGCGCGCTCGCCCTGCGACGACAACAGCACCAGCGGCATGGCCTCCGCGCTGAAATTCTCGCGGATGGCCAGCGCGAGCATCTGGCCGTCCATGTCGGGCATCTGCATGTCGAGGATGGCGAAATCAAACCGGGCGCCGGACTCGAGCAACGCCAGCGCCGCCGGCCCGGAATCCACGGCCTGCGCGAGCATGTTCCAGCCCTGCGCCAGGCGCAGAAGGATGCGGCGGTTGGTTTCATTGTCGTCCACGATGAGCAGGCGTTTGCCAACCACGGGGAGATAACCGGAGGCGTGGTAATGCCGCGGCTTGATGGGCACATTCTCCACCACCACGCTGAAACGGAAAATCGAGCCCTGGCCGACTTTGCTTTCCACGGTCATCTCGCCGTTCATCAATTCGGCGAGCCGCTTGCTGATCGCCAGCCCGAGGCCGGAGCCGCCGTAGCGCCGGGTGGTCGAGGCGTCGGCCTGCGAGAAGGACTGGAAGAGCCGGCCCACCGCCTCCTCCGGAATGCCGATGCCGGTGTCGCGGATGGAAAACAACAGCCGCACCCGCTCCGGGCCGCCCGGGCCCGCGGGGTCGGCCACCGGCTGGGAGTTGAGCGTGAGCACCACCTCGCCGCGCGCCGTGAACTTGATCGCGTTGCCCAGCAGGTTGACGAGGATTTGGCGCAGCCGGGTCTCGTCGCCCTTGGCCAGTTGCGGCACGCCGGCGGCGACTTCGTAGAGCAAGTCGAGCTGTTTCTCGTCGGCCTTCGGCGCGAGAATGTCGAGCGCGCCCTCGACGCATTCGATGACGGCGAATTCCTCGACCTCCGGCGTCAGCCGGCCGGATTCGATTTTGGAAAAATCCAGAATGTCGTTGATCACCGACAGCAACGCGTCGCCGCTTTGGCGGATGGTCTCGACGCAATCGCGCTGCTCGGGCGTGAGCTGGGTATCGAGCAGAATCGAAGTCATGCCAATGACGCCGTTCATCGGCGTGCGGATTTCATGGCTCATGACCGCGAGGAACTGGCTTTTGGCGACGCTGGCGGCCACGGCCGCCTCCTTCGCCGCGACCAATTCCTTCTCAATCACCTTGCGGGCCGTGATGTTCTGGACGAAGCCCTCGTAGTAGGCCACGTTGCCGTCCGGGCCCCGCACCGCCCGGGCGTCCTCCGAAATCCAGATGATTTCCCCGTCCTTGCGGTACACCTGGTATTCGAACCCGTTGACCAGCCCGTCCCGCTCGATGAGCCGCTTGAACTCGTGGCGCTTGGCCTCGTCCACGTAAACGCCCTTGGAAATATCGCGCACGCTGTTCATCAACTCGTCCGGCGACGCGTAGCCGTACATCTGCGCCAGCGCGGGGTTGACCAGCAGGTAATGGCCGTCGGGGGTCGACTGGAAAATGCCCTCGATGGCATTTTCCACGATGCTGGAATAACGCTCGAGGGTTTTGGCCAGCCCGCCGTCGGGATTGCCGGGGTTTGGGTTTGCTTCGGCGCTTAAAGTCATGGGCCTGAAGAATAACGCAAATCCCATGCCAACCTGTGGCAAACCGCGTTATCTCCCGGCCCGCCCCGCGCGCCCGAGTGCGCCGGCCTAGTCGCCAATCGCATAGCGCACGAAGCGGCGCACGACGATGTTCTCGCCGGTCTTGGCGATGGCCTCGGCGATATAGTCCTTGACGGTCTTGTTCTGGTCGCGGACGAAGGGCTGCTCGAGCAGGCACACCGTGCCGTACCACTTGTCAATTTTGCCCTGCACGATTTTCTCGATGGCGGGAGCGGGCTTGCCGGCGACCTGCGCGGCGGCGATTTCCTTTTCCTTGTCAATGAGTTCGTCCGGCACGTTTTCGCGCGCGACAAACAGCGGGCTGGCCGCGGCGATTTGCATGCAGAGGTCCTTGGCGAGCGCCTGAAACTCGTCGGTCTTGGCGACGAAGTCCGTCTCGCAATTCAACTCGATGAGGACGCCGACCTTGCCGCCGAGGTGGATGTAGGAGGCGATGACGCCTTCCTGCGCGGAGCGGTCGGCCTTTTTCACCGCGGAGGCGATGCCTTTTTTGCGCAGCCATTCGGCGGCGGCGTTTTGGTCGCCCTGGTTTTCGACGAGGGCGCGTTTGCAGTCCATCAAGCCCGCGCCGGTTTTGGCGCGCAGCTCGTTGACCATCGTGGCGGAAATATCGGGCATGGGAAGAGTGGGGGAGAAGGTGGGTTATTCGGGTTTGGCGTCGGCCGCGGGCTTCTTGCGGCGGCGGGCAAACGCGGGGCGCGCGGCGGCGCCGGCGGCGCCCACGGCGCCTTCGGCCTCCTCGTCCTCCTCGACGTTGATGTCGGCGGCGATGGTGACCTCCGGCTGCACTTCCTGGAACTCGGGGCGCACAATGGGCGCGACGCCGCGGGCGGTCGGCTTGGTTTCGCGCCGGGCGAGGCCGTTCTGAATCGCCTCCAGAATCACCTCGCACACGAGGCGGATGGACTTCACGGCGTCGTCATTGCCCGGGATGGGATGCTGCGCGAGCGTCGGGTCGGAATTGGTGTCCACAAGCGCCGCGATGGGGACGCCGATGCGGTTGCCCTCGGACATGGCGATGAACTCGGTCTTCGCATCAATGATAAAGAGCGCGGCGGGCAGCGAGGTCATCTGGAGCATGCCCTCGAAATTGCGGTGCATGCGGGCCATTTCGCGGCGGATGGCGGAGGCTTCCTTCTTCGGCAGCTTGTCGAGCTGGCCGTCGGTTTCCATGCGCAAAAAGCGGCGGTATTTTTCGAGGCTGTTCTTGACAGTGGCGTAATTGGTCAGCGTGCCGCCCATCCAGCGGCTGACGCAGAACGGCATGTTTGTGGTCGTCGCCATCTCGCGGATGATTTCCTGCGCCTGCTTCTTGGTGCCGATGAGCAGGATGTCGCCGCCGGCGGCGACGGTGTCCTCGACGAAGCGCGCCGCGCTTTCGAGCAGCTTGTGCGTCTTTTCGAGGTCGATGATCGAGACCCCCTGGCGGTGGTCGAAAACGTAGGGTTTGGAGCGGGGGTTCCAGCGGCGTTTCTGGTGGCCGAAGTGGACTCCGGCGTCGAGGAGGTCTTTGACGGTGATGTTCATGTGAGGGACTGGCTCCGTATCCCGGCTTTCGGGCGGTTTCGC
>DASZWY010000071.1:0-2762 GCA_035546135.1 Opitutales bacterium | reverse complement strand
GATGATGAGCGGATGCGTGAAGTTCAGCAGGTTGGGGTGCTTCAGCGCGCACAATTTTTTCGCGTGCAGCGCAAAGCGCTCCGGAAAAGCCCGGTCGCGCCCCACCAGCGAGGGAAACACAAACAGCGTCTCGAGGTGGTTCGTCTCCTGATTGGTGGCGAGATACAGGCTGCCCAGCATGTCATACGCCAGGCACCGCACGATGGTGTAGCCGCCGAAAATGGTCCCGTCTTCGAGTATCTCGTAGGCGCTGCCCAGCGGGGCGGAGCCGGCCATGAAGTTGGAATCGGGCATGGGCAATACCAAATATGGCCGGTGCGCGGGCGTCCGGCTTACCCGCGCAGTATACCCGCGCCGCCTTGATGCAGAAGCAAAAAATGACCAGCCCGGCCGTTCGTCACCCGCCCGCGGCTTAATTCGCCGCGGCTTCGTCGGCCAGCACGTGCACCGTGCGCTTCGACGCGTCCCATTTCACCGTGCCGTCCTTGAGCGCAAACAGCGTAAAGTCGCGGCCCAGGCCGACATTGTCGCCCGGGTGCATCTTCGTACCCGTCTGGCGCATCAGGATGTGGCCGGCGAACACATATTCGCCGCCGTAGCGCTTCACGCCGCGGCGCTTCGGATTGCTGTCGCGGTTGTTCTTGGAAGTTCCCTGGCCTTTTTTATGTGCCATGACACAAACTGGATTGGAGATTTAAAAAATGGGTGGAGTGAAATGCCCGGCCGGGCCTTAGCCCTTGATGCCCTCGATCTTGATGACCGACAGTTCCTGGCGGTGGCCGCGGCGGCGCTGGTAGCGTTTGCGGCGCTTCTTCTTGAAAATCGTCACCTTGTCGTCGCGCTTGTTCTCGAGGATGCGCGCCGACACCGAGGCGCCCGCCACCAGCGGCGTGCCGATGCGCGCGGACGCGCCGTCGCCCACCAGGAGCACTTCCGTGATTTCAACCGTGTCGCCGGCGTTGGTGTTCGGGTAGCGGTTCACTTTCAGGACGTCGCCTTCCTGGACAATGAACTGACGCCCCTGGGTCTTGATGGTGGCCTTCATGGGATGGTTTGGAAAATGGACAAAGGGTGAACAAATCGCATTCCCGCCCTCTTGGCAAGCGTTTTTCAATTCCTTTTATTCCGCCTTGCCCCGGCCCGAGATTTCTGTAACCTTCTTCCCTTTCCGACGGTTCACAGCTTGATGCGGGTCTGCCCCGCCTCGCTTCAGGCTCGTTAGTTAAACATGGGAGACACTGGGTCAACGTTGCTGGCTTTTGGCTGCGGGGTGGCGGGTGCGCTGCTCGTGGGTTGGCTATTTATGCGCTTGCGCCGCCGGGACTTGCGCGAAAAGGCCGACCACCTGCTCCTCCTCGCCCGCAAGGAGGCCGAAATCCAGGCCCGCGACCTCCGCACCCAGGCCGAACGCGAAATCGCCCTCGCCCGCGCCTCCTTCCAGGCGGACGAGCAGGCCGCCGCCGAAAAACGCCAGCACGCCGAGACCGAACTCGCCGAGGAGCGCGCCCGCCTCGAAACCCGCGCCGACGAACTGGCCCACCGCGAATCCTATTTCAACAGCCGCCGCGCCGAGATCGAGGCCCTCCGCGACCAGCTCGAACGCCAGAGCCAGCTCTACCGCGAACGCCTCCGCGCCGCCTCCAAGCTCAATGAGGAGCAAATCCGCGCCGCCCTCGCCGAGGAAATCCGCGCCGAGTCCGCCGCCGAACTGCGCGACCTGCGCAACCAGCTCCGCAATCGCGCCGAGACTGACCTCCAGGAAGAAAGCCGCCGCATTCTCATCGACTCCCTCCAGCGCCTTTCCTCGACCGTCCCCTCCGAAATTGGCGCCACGCTCGTCCGCCTGCCCAATGAGGAAATGAAGGGACGCATCATCGGCCGCGAAGGCCGCAACATCAAGGCCTTCGAGTCCGCCACCGGCGTCACCCTCATGATTGACGAAACGCCCGACGCCGTCCTCGTCTCCAGCTTCGACCCCATCCGCCGCGAAGTCGCCCGCCTCGCCCTCGAACGCCTCGTCGCCGACGGCCGCATCCACCCCGCCAGCATCGAGGAGCAAGTCACCAAGGCCGACGACGAAGTGCGCCACAACTTCGCCGTCCTCGGCGAAAAAGCCATCGCCCGCCTGCACCTCACCGGCGTCCACCCCGAGCTCGTCTCCCTCCTCGGCAAGCTCCACTTCCGCCTCTCCAATAACCAGAACACCCTCGACCATTCCGTCGAGGTCGCCTCCATTTGCTCCTTTGTCGCCGCTGAACTCGGCCTCGACCCCGAGCCCGCCCGCCGCGCCGGCCTCTTTCACGACCTCGGCAAGACCCTCAACGGCGACCACCCCGGCAGCCACGCCCTCGCCGCCGCCAATCTGCTCCGCTCCTACGGCGAGGACGAGCGCGTCGTCAACGCCGTCGCCGCCCACCACGGTGAAGTCCCGCCCGAAAGCGTCTACGCGCCCCTGCTCGTCATGGCCGACGCCGCCTCCGCCGCCCGCCCCGGCGCCCGCTCCGAATCCATCGAAGGCTACCTCCAGCGCATCCATTCCCTCGAAGACCTCGCCCGCAGCCTCCCCGGCGTCACCGAAGCCTACGCCATGCAGGCCGGCCGCGAAGTCCGCGTTATCGTCTCCCCCGAGCACATGGACGACAACGCCGCCCGCCAGCTCGCCCTCGACCTCCGCCGCCGCATCGAAGGCCAGCTCAACTTCCAAGGCACCATCAAAATCACCGTCATCCGCGAAACCCGCTTCAGCGAAACGGCGAAGTAAA
>DASZWY010000070.1:0-3980 GCA_035546135.1 Opitutales bacterium | reverse complement strand
CGTCAACTGGATGCACGCGCGCCAGGCGCAGCTGGCCAGCGCCATCTTTGGCGACGACCTGAAGAAAATCCTCCCCGTCATCCAGGAGGACGGCTCGGACTCGGGCATGTTCGACAACTGCCTGGAGTTCCTCGTGCTCGCCGGGCGGGCGCTGCCGCACGCGGTGATGATGATGATTCCCGAGCCGTGGGAAAATCACGAGAGCATGAGCGCGGAAAAACGCGCGTTCTATGAATACCATGCGTGCATGATGGAGCCGTGGGACGGCCCGGCCTCGATTTCCTTCACCGACGGCGTCTGCGTCGGCGCGGTGCTCGACCGCAACGGCCTGCGCCCCTCGCGCTACTATGTCACCAAGGACGACCGCGTCATCATGGCGTCGGAAGTCGGCGTGGTGGACGTGGACCCGGCGAACGTGGCCTCGAAGGGCCGCCTGCAGCCCGGGCGCATGTTCTTTGTGGACACGCAGCAGGGCCGCATCGTGGACGACGCGGAAATCAAGGAGACCTTTGCCAAGGCCCAGCCCTACGGCGAGTGGCTGGCGCAGCATCGCGTCAAAATCGAGGACCTGCCCGAAGGCGAAGCCCACGGCGTGGACCATGCAACCGTTTTCCTGCGGCAGAAGGCTTTCGGCTACACTTATGAAGACCTGCGCTTCCTCCTGACCCCGATGGGACGCGACGGCGTGCAGCCGCTCGGTTCGATGGGCACGGACATTCCGCTGGCCGTTCTCTCGAACAAGTCGAAGCTCCTCTACGATTATTTCAAGCAGCTCTTCGCGCAAGTGACGAACCCGCCGATCGACTCCATCCGCGAGGCCGTCATCACCGCGTCGGAAACCTTCCTCGGCGCCCAAGGCAACCTCATCGAGCCCAAGCCGGAGAACTGCCGCCGCATCAAGCTGCACGACCCGATTATCGACAACAAAACACTGTCGAAACTGCGCCACATCCAGAAGCCCGGCTTCCAGGCGGCGGAATTGCCGATTTTGTTCAACCCGGACCAAGGCGGCGCGGGTCTCGCCAAGGCCCTGGAGCAATTGTTTGCCGCGGCTGACGCCGCCATTGCCAAGGGCGCGAATCTGCTCGTGCTCAGCGACCGGGGCATCGACCAGACGCACGCGGGCATCCCCGCCCTGCTGGCGACCTCGGGCCTGCACCACCACCTCATCCGGCGCGGCACGCGCACGCTGGTCTCGCTTATCATCGAGACGGGCGAACCGCGCGAAGTCCACCACCTCGCGGTATTGTTCAGCTTTGGCGCGGACGTCATCAACCCGTATCTCGCATTTGAGACGCTCTACGATCTCATCCATGATGGCAAACTGAGCGTGGATTACGAGAAAGCCTGCAAGAATTACATCAAGGCCGGCGTCAAGAGCGTCACCAAAACGATGGCGAAGATGGGCATCTCGACCTATGCCAGCTACCGGGGCGCGCAGATTTTCGAGGCGATCGGCATCAACCAGGAGGTGGTGAATAAATATTTCCACCGCACCGCCTCGCGCATCGAGGGCATCGGGCTGGACACCATCGCGGGCGAAGTCCGCCAGCGGCACCGCCACGCGTTCCCGCCGCTCGAGGGCGAGGATGGCCACGCGCTCAACCCGGGCGGCATCTATCAGTGGCGCGCCGACGGCGAGTTCCACCTCTGGAACCCGCAGTCCATCCATCGGCTGCAAAAGGCCACGCGCAGCAACGATTTTGCGATCTTTAAGGAATACACCAAGCTGATTGACGAGCAGTCGCGCAACCTCTGCACCCTGCGCGGCATGTTCGAATTCAAATTTGCCGAGTCGCCCATCCCGCTCGAAGAAGTGGAGTCGGTCGAAGCCATCGTGAAGCGCTTCAAGACCGGCGCGATGTCGTACGGTTCCATCTCGAAGGAGGCGCACGAGGCGCTGGCCGTCGCGATGAACCGCCTGGGTGGCAAGTCCAACACCGGCGAGGGTGGCGAAGACCCGCTGCGCTACACGCCGGAGCCGAACGGCGACAGCAAGAACAGCGCGATCAAGCAGGTTGCCAGCGGACGCTTTGGCGTGACGAGCCATTACCTCGTCAACGCGAAGGAGCTGCAGATTAAAATGGCGCAGGGCGCAAAGCCCGGCGAAGGCGGCGAACTGCCCGGCCACAAGGTCTACCCGCCCATCGCCAAGGTGCGCGGCACCACGCCCGGCGTCGGCCTCATCTCGCCCCCGCCGCACCACGATATTTACTCCATCGAGGACCTCGCCCAGCTCATCCACGACCTGAAGAACGCCAACACCAAGGCGCGCGTCAACGTGAAGCTCGTCGCGGAAATCGGCGTGGGCACCATCGCCGCCGGCGTCGCCAAGGGCAAGGCGGACGTGATTCTCATTTCCGGCCACGACGGCGGCACGGGCGCCTCGCCCCTGTCATCCATCCAGCACGCCGGCGCGCCGTGGGAACTCGGCCTTGCTGAGACCAACCAGACGCTGCTGCTTAACAACCTGCGCAGCCGCGTCGTCCTCGAAACGGACGGCCAGCTCAAAACCGGGCGCGACGTGGTCATCGCCGCGTTGCTGGGCGCGGAGGAATACGGTTTTGCGACGGCGCCGCTCGTCACGCTCGGCTGTCTGATGATGCGGGTGTGCCATCTGAACACCTGCCCGGTCGGCATTGCCACGCAAGACCCGCGCCTGCGCGCCAAATACCGCGGCGACCCGGAATACGCCGTGCGCTTCATGCGCTTCATCGCGCAGGAAATGCGCGAATACATGGCCAAGCTCGGCTTCCGCACCATCAATGAAATGGTCGGCCGTGTCGACAAGCTGGCCGTGCACAAAGCCGTGGACCACTGGAAGGCCAAGGGTCTCGACTTCTCGAAAATTTTGCACCGGCCCAAGGTCGGCGCGGACGTGGGCACCTATTGCCAGATGGCGCAGGACCACGGCCTCGAAGCGGCGCTCGACAATACACACCTGCTCAAGCTCTGCGCCCCGGCGCTGGAGAAGCAGCAGCCAGTGGTCGTCAACCTGCCGATTAAAAACACCAACCGGGTGGTCGGCACGATTTTGGGCAGCGAACTTACCCGCCGTTACGGCCCCGCGGGCCTGCCGGAAGACACGATTCAACTGAACTTTCATGGCTCGGCCGGACAGTCGCTCGGCGCGTTCGCCCCGAAGGGCATCACCATCCGGGTCGAGGGCGACGCCAACGACTACCTGGGCAAGGGCCTGTCGGGCGCGCGCATCATCATCACGCCGCCGAAGTCGAGCAGCTTCGACCCCGCGGTGAACATGATCATCGGCAACGTCGCGCTTTATGGCGCCACCGCCGGCGAAGCTTTCATCAACGGCATGGCCGGCGAGCGTTTCTGCGTGCGCAACTCGGGCGTCAACACAGTCGTTGAAAGCGTGGGCGACCACGGCTGCGAATACATGACCGGCGGCAAGGTGGTCGTGCTCGGCCCCACCGGCCGCAATTTCGCCGCGGGCATGTCGGGCGGCGTCGCCTACGTGCTCGATGAGGATGGCTTGTTCGGCCAACGCCTCAACCGGGAGATGGTCAACCTCTACAAGCTCATCGAGTGCAGCGACGCGGAAATCGCCGAGCTCAAGGCCTTCATTGAAAAGCACGCCCGGCTTACCGGCTCGGCGGGGGCCCGGCATATTCTCGCCAATTGGGACGCCTATTTGCCCAAGTTCGCCAAGGTTTTCCCGAAGGACTACGAACGCATGCTCAACCAGCTCAAGAAAGTCGAGCAGCAGGGCATCACGGGCGACGACGCTCTGCTGGCCGCCTTCGAAGCCAATGCGAAAGATCTCTCCCGTGTCGGTGGGAATTAAGGAGTCAGAAATCAGCAGACAGGAGACTGCCGCGCCACCCCATGCACCCACCGGCCAAAACCTTTCAATCACTTCTCGTCTGGCAAAAAGCCCACGCATTCGTGCTCACCGTCTACAAAACCACTGAAACCTTCCCCAAACATGAACTTTATGGGCTCACGAGCCAATTGCG
>DASZWY010000069.1:0-15218 GCA_035546135.1 Opitutales bacterium | reverse complement strand
GCTCACCGGCGCCGCGCGCCCGTGCAGCACCTCGAGCACCCGCCGCAGCAAATGCGTGCGCCGCAACCCCGCCGCGCGGCACGCCGCCAGCAATTCCGCCGGCGTTTCCGCCGCGCAGGTTTGGCAGCCGTCCTTCTCCTGATGCTGATGGCGCGATCCCATTTTTCCATCCTATCACAAACTGCGCCTGGTCGCAGAGGCTAAAAATCGCGGGCTGGGCCCCGCCTCACGGCCCATAGGGATTGGGCACGCCCCCAACCACGCCCGCATGCGCCCCGCTGGAGGTTGTCCACGACTCGGTTTTGGGGATGCTCGGGTCCGACACCCACTCCTGGATCATATTGGTCCCGTCATAAACTCGGATCCAAATGCCCTTCAGCTTGTCGTCCACCGTGGCCGGCGCGCCATTCGGCAGGTAATAACCGCCCACCAGCTTGGTCTCGGTCATGTTGATTTTATCGAGCGAAAAAACCTTTTCCTGGCCGGCGGTGAAGTCATCCACGTCAAACGAACCGCCGAAACGCTGCACCGTGAAGTCATTCGGCGGCAATTGGTCAAACTGCGCGACCAGCTTGAAAACGATGTATTCAAAATGCAGCTTGGGCCACGTCATCGTCGTCTGGTTCTTGACTCGCACGGAATAATTCTCCTGCCACGTCGAAGCGGTCGTTTCTTGCAGGGTCGGCAGGCTTCCCTTGCTGATGCCCTTGACCGTGGAGGCGTTGAAGGCCACGATGCCTTTCGCGCCAATGCTGCGCGCCACCCAGAGCCGGATATACGCCTGGTCCGCCTGGCTGAAGAGGGCGATTTTGGGCCGGAATTTCTGCCCGTCGTCCCGCTGCAAGTTTACCTCGTCGCCCACCACGCTCAGAATCACCGCCTGAATCGTCGTGCCATTGGCGTTGGTGAACGTGTGCGAAATGGTCTGCGGCGGCCCGTCCGCTTTCATCCCCGGCGCCCCCGCCAGCATGAGCAATCCTGCGGCCGTTCGCCACCCGCGCGCCCACCGTCCAACGCTGTAGGGTATAGGTTTCAGCGCCATGCCAAAATGATAGGCCGGGGCTTTTGTCCGACGCAATGCGATATTTCCGCCATTTAATTGGCGGTGCTGGCCGGCTTCGTCGGTTTCGCGCTGCGGGCCGCCCGCGGGATTTTCCCAGCGCCTTTTGCCGCCGGCTTCGGATACGTCCAACCCGCGCTCTTGATGATATCCGGGGCGGAGGCAAACTCCTGCAGCAAATTGTCGTCGGCATCGTACACCCGCACCCAAATGCCCTGGAGCTTGTCGGCCACCACGCTCGGTGCGCCGTTCGCCCAAACCGAGCCGACCAGCGTCGTCTCCTTCATGTCCATCTTTTCGAGCGACAAGGTTTTCTTTTCGTTCGCGGCCAATTTCTCGACGGCCACCGTCCCATAGAGGCGCGACTCGGTGAAATCCTTGGGCGGCAGGCGGTCATGGTTTGCCGTGTCCTTGATGATGATATAGCGCACCTGCAGCGGCCCCCAGGCGGCCGCAATCTGGTTTTTCAAGGTAATCTCGTAATTCACCGTCCAGTACCGGTAGTGGAGCTGCTTTTCATCCTTCACCGACGGCGTGGCCACCCCTTCGGTCGTCACCGCCTGAATCGCAAAGGCGTTCCCGCCATGGGCGGTGACGCTCTTGTACAACCACTGCTGGATATAAGCCTGATCGTCTTTGCTGAAAACCGAAATTTTGGACTGCACCTTCTTCCCGTCATCCCGCTGCAGGCTTACCTCGTCGCCCACCACGGTCAGGATTTCCGCCTGGATGGTGGCGCCGCTGGCGTTCGTGAATTCATGCAACGCCTTTGCCGCCGGCGCATCCGCCGCCGGCATTTGCGCGCCCATCAACCCCAGGGTGACTGCGGTCATCAGCGCCCGCCGCCGCCGGCCAATTCTGCGCTGCCAAGAGGTGACCGTCATGAAGGTTTTGTTCATGGTTCTTCGTCAATTTATGGCCGCCGCGTCGGCACCGGCCGGTAGTTTGCCTGCGCCCAGGCCGCGTCCCACGGCTGGGGCTTCGCCATCGCCGGCACCGAGCACCACTCCTGCACCAAATAATTGTTGCGGTCGTAAATGCGCACCCACACCGCCAGCAGCTTGTCGGTCTTCGCGTGGATGGCCGATTGCGGCGCGGGGAAATACCCCCCGTCGTTTGCCTGGATCTGCAGCATCGGCACCGGGTCCGTCTGCCACGCCAGTTTGCCGCTCGGCTCGAACCGCTCCAGGCTCCGTGTCTGCCCCACCAGCGTGATCTCGCTCTGCACCACCCCCGGCACATCCGGCAATTGCAGCGCCTTGAAGAGGATGATCCGCGCCTCCAGCCCGCTCAACGCCCACAACGTCTGGTTCTTCATCGTGAAGCGGTAGGTCTCCTGCCAATCCATCTGCGTGCCGCCGTCAATTTTTGTCGGGGTCGCCGCGGTCTTGTCCGTCACCGCCGAAATTTCGAACACCCCCCGGCCATGCGCCGAAAATTGCTTGATCAGCCCCTCCATGATGTAAGCCTGGTCTGCCTTCGACAACGCCGCCAGCAGCAATTCCACTTTGTCGCCGTCGGCCCGCTGCAATGTGGCGGTTTCATTCATTACGCTCAGCACCTTCGCCTTGAACACCGTCCCCTTCGCATCGGTAAACGCGTGGTAATCTTCCTCCGCCGCCCGGCCCGCGCCCGCCACCGCCAGCCATAATCCCGCACCCAGCGCCAGCCCGCGGCCCAGCCTCGTCACGCGCATTGGGGTAAACACATTCATGCCGGAACCTTGCCAGTCGGAGGATTGAACAAAAGGAGGGGCTGGGGTACCGCCGTCGGGGCCAGTGCCGCTCATTGTGCCCAAGCCCCTCCCTGCGTCAATCCACACTGTGAGCCGTTAGCGAAACACCCTGCGCGCCCCGCGGTCCAGCCCGGCTCGTTGTGACCCGGCCAGCCCCCGCCTTTTCTCCTTGCCCTGCCGCGCCGGTCCGGTAATCTCAACCCTTCCACTGCACCCAAAGGCTCTTGCGCGCTCACCCGCGCCTCCGCCTTTCAGGATCAACCAACCATCACTTTCCGATTATTTCGGGCTGTAGCGTAGCCTGGTAGCGCGCTTGCATGGGGTGCAAGAGGTCGAGAGTTCGAATCTCTCCAGCCCGACCATTTCCGAACCCCCGCCAGGGGGTGTCAGTTCGTGACTTAGCGGCTCATTTTCAAGGGTTTGTGGAGTAAATATTTTTGGATTGATTGTGTCATTCAATGCCAAAGAAAGCCCTGGAAAGTCCACTTTCGCAGTGCATGACGCAGGTGCATGGATTTTCTCTTTTACCCCCGGCACTGGGAGCCTGGCCAGGGATTCCCGGCCCTTGATTAATGAGGCGTCGGTATAGAACTTCATCGTCAGAGCCAAGGTTTCGTGCCGCAGGATGCGTTGAATCTTTTGCGGCGGCTCTCCGGCCATCGCCAGATGTGTCCCGAGAGTCTTGCGGAAGGCGTGGAGGTCGAAGCGGCCCTGTTCCGTTTCAAAGGGAATACCGGCGCGCTCCAGGTCACGCTTGAGGGTTTCAATTTTCGGAATATGACCGAAGAAGGGACAGTCTGCGGGATTCTTGAAGGTCAAGAGGTAGGCTCGGAGTTCTTCCAAGATGGCCGGAGCAACCTCGACAATGTTGAACCGACGATTCTTGGCGAGAGAGGCCGGAATGCGAATGACCGGCTCCTGGCCCTCCATGCGGAAATCCGCGACCGTGAGGCAGTTTGCCTCGTTGTGCCGCAAGCCCGTGAAGTAGAGCACCCGGTAAACAAAGGCCCGCATGTCGGGGGCTTTGCTGATTAGGGCGTCGAGTTCGTTATGCGTGAGCGCCCGGCGATGCTTGTCATCGTCCACGATCTTGACCGGTTGCGCTTTGGCAAGAGGACTTGTCAGCGCCATGTCATTTCTGACCAGCCAACCGAAAAATCCTTTGGCTTGGCCGAGATAGAGATTGTGCGTCTTTGGCTCCAGATCGGAGCCTCCCCGCCAGTCATTGTAGCCCTGGAGCTTTACGTCTCGCAGATGTTTCCATCCGCACGCTTTGAACAGTTTAGGCAGCATCATGCGGTATTTGCGCAAAGTGGCCTCGGAACGTCGACGCGCCGCCAAATCGCGGAAATATTCATCTAACAAATCCGACAAAGGCCTTTCCGCGCCGGCACGCAGCGAAGACGACGGCAGCAACCCGGCGGCCTCTTGCTGGAGCTGGCGAAACTGTTCCGAGCCGAGTTTTTCAGCCACTCGCCGATCGGTGGTGTGCAAGCTGCGCGTAACGACTGGGCCGTCTTTGGCGGGGCGGCATTCCAGGTAGTAAATCTTTTTGAAATCCTTGCTCTCCTTGGAGCGCGCGGGAATGAATATGCGGTATTTCATATTGTGTGCCCTCCATTGTTGTTGCCCAAATATTTTTGCACCTGGCTCAACCACCAAAATGACATCCGGCCATCTTTGATCGGCTTGGGAAAGAGTCCAGCCGCAATCCGCCGGTAAAACGTCCGGCTTTCATAGCCGGTCAGCTTGAGCACTTCCGGCTTGCGAATGCGCCGGTCGGGCTCTGGATTGCTGGAAATCGAGGTGTGCATTTTAGCTCCATTTCAAGAGTTGCTTCCATTCGACAATGCCCTTGCCGGATTTTTCGATCATGCGGGAAATTTTCATGCCGAGCCTCATAAAGCTGTAGCCGCTAAACCCCCCATGAATCACATCACCCAGGATCATCGTGGCGAATTCCTTCCCGTCCGCGAAGCCGAGGCTCTTTCCGCATTTGTCCAACGCTTCAATTTCCTTTTGGGACAGTTTCAGCGCGAAGTTGTGCGTGCGCGGCCCGCCGATTTCCAGTTGTTCACGCTGCCAGCGCGAGTCCCATTCCATGAACTCGCCCGCCCAGTCCGGCTTGGTTCCCTCCAAATCCTCGCGCGAGAGTTCTTCCTGGCGCACCGCCCGATCCTCAAATTCCTTCTTCCATGCCTTGCATTCACTGACCGGGATATAGGCGTAAGGCGTGGTGCGCACGGCGCGATCACGCCTAAACAAGGTAGCCCCTGGCTCCGTCACATGGAAAAGGAACATGGACAGCTTTCCATCCTTCACCCGGCGATGCACCGCGGCCCGCGAGACCGGGCAATACATGCCCACCCCGCCAGGGCTGACACACCGTCCTGCGCACTCGCACAGCGCCTCAAACCACGCCGAACACTCCTCCTCTGTGCCCGACTGACGCCAGACATGAGACGGCCCATCCCGTGTCCCGATGATTTTTTCCATCTCGGGAGGAATAACGACAAAGGGAAATGAATTTTCGTCCATGGAGGTCAACATAGCATAGAACAACGAAACGTCAATCACTATTCCGTCAATTTATCAAAATAGTGTATATCTTTGTTCATGTGTAGGTTGAATGGAACGCTCGGCCAATTCCCCGTCCCAGCCGCGAGCTCGCGTTGGCGGCTACGTCTGCTCTGGTGAACCCGCCTCGCTAAAGACCGTCAAACGCAGACCCTGACAAAGCAAGCTTTGCACGGCCTGCGATGTTGCTGATTAGCTCCCATGTGCTATTGATTAGAAATTCCATGAGCGAAAAGCGCGAGATCCCCGGCATGTGGTGGCTACCGACCGATCCGAATGATCGCTGGGTCGGAACTTTGACGCTTCAACCCAATCAATCGCCACATTTAAGCGTCACCGCACCAGTAAACTTCCTCGATGTTAAGAGCAAAAAGGCACGAATTATTCATGGCCACAATGAAGGCGGCATTCCGATTACGCTTTTATTTTCGTGTCCTCCTCGCGTCTCCCAAAGTCAAGCCATGGGGCAAATGGACCTATCCGCCGGTTACGCTGTTTTAGGCATCCATCTTGACGACGCTGCTGATTTCAATGTCCACACCTTAATGCTGAAAATCCAGCATCTTTACGAATGGAGTGGCATTTCCGGTTTTGTTAAAGACACAGTGCGCCAGCCAGGGGAGATTCATATCCGTCATTGTCGGCCAAATGACCAATCCTTCGTTATTGATTCCGATTTGTCGCTCGAACTTAAAGCCGCTTGGTCATCCTCCGATAAAGGATACAAGAAAAGCATCGAAGAAAGCGTCTCTCTTGCATTTCAATCCGCTTTGGGGTTGAATCTCGTTCGTTCCAAAGAACTCCTAACGGCAGTGAGGCATCTGCTGCACTTTGCATCTATGGAAACCGTCTGGCCGGTGAAAATTGTGGCACATAAAACCGGCTATGGGAAAACTTACGGTGAACATTTCGTGCTTCACGACATTGAGCTATGGAGCCCAAACATCGGTGAATATGTCAAATCGCCCACCTGGGATCAGCATTGGGTTTTTCAGCTTAAAGATGTTCAGGCAGATTTCGGGGGATTTTTCGAAAAATGGCTGCAATTTTTAAAAGATTATGCCGAGCCAATGGGGTGCTACTTTACGACCATTTACCATAAGTTGCCTTATGAGGTTGAGCACCTTTGCCTAACCCAGGCCTTTGATGCCTATCATGGAATAAAATTCGTATCGCATCAGAACAGAGACTTCGAAGAAAAAATTAAGGAACTGGCCGAAACTCATAAGGCATCGCTCAATGGGCTAGTGGACGACGCGGCTGATTTTGCGACTACCGTCCTCCATAATCGCAACTACTACACGCACCACAATCCAGTCTGGAAAGAGCGTGGGCGTGTTTTAATTGGAACCGACCTTTTCCGTCTAAATGAAAAGCTGCTCCTGCTTTTCCAAATGTGTGTGCTCTCGGATATGGGCATCCCTCGGGATCGATTCGTAAGATTACGCCGTCAGGTGGCGACGGAAATTGTAGAATTTATCTGAATACACCATGGACAGGAAATCTAACAACATTGTCCGCGACATCAAAGTAGATGTGCGCAACCGAGCTAAGACGCGTATCACTATGCTTGAGCATTGGATGAGGGAAGATCCAGGAACCGATGAAATTAGAAATACCTACACTTATTTCGTTGAGATGCTTTCCGATGGCTCTCGGATTTTCCTCAAAAGACCGGCCTATAAGAATAAGGGCTGCGATTTTGTTATCCTTTGCGAAGGGTTCAACCTTTCCCTGGCAGGAAACCCAAAGCCGCCTTCCCAAAATAAACTTATTGGCGAGATTACGGAGCTTGCATCCCCGTCACCCGCTCATAAAGAACAAATCCTGAAAGGAATTTACAAGGTTTGGTTGTGCGAAAATCCAGACGAAGTTTTGGCCTCTTTGCCTCTTTTTCAAGGGAATCTTATAGCTGAACGAGCTCTAAAATTGGCGAAATGGCTATTTATTGAACAAGACGTTACGTATTGGACTGAAAGCGGGAGAAACATGCTTCTGGCTCATTTCGAGTCAAGTTTTGGGCCAATTCCTAGAGAATGAATCACCTTTCGTCTTCTTTTGGGGCTGGAAAAGTCTTGCGTTTAATGTGACGGAGTTATCCGATCATCTCCACGATGTCACTTACCGCAATGCAAAGCTCCCGACCACGTCGTGCCGAACCGATAAACGGTAAGACTGGTCATTCTGTTGCTTGCCGACATCGTGGTAAAAACGGAGCGATATCAGACTATTCATCCATAAGAACAGATGGCGATCCTTTCGCGGGACTCGTATTAAACGAAGATGCTTTGCAGCCGCTTCGACTTGTTCACCGAGATGATCATGCAGGGATATGGCTATATCAAGGAGACTGCTTAGAAGTCTTAGATGCTTTAGCTCTACGCTACCCACAAGGTCGCTTTGATACTATTTTTGCTGACCCACCTTACTTCCTATCTAATGGCGGAATCACCTGTCATGCCGGTCGTATGGTGCGTGTGGACAAAGGTAATTGGGATAAATCCCAAGGCCCAGAAATGAATCATGAGTTCAACCGCGCTTGGCTTGAGCGATGCCAGCGTGCTCTTAAGCCAGATGGCACTATTTGGGTTACAGGGACGCACCATGTTATTCATTCTGTTGGTTTCGCGATGCAACAATTAGGCTTTAAAATTCTTAATGATATTACTTGGGAGAAACCCAATCCACCTCCGAATCTCTCTTGTCGCTATTTTACTCACAGCACTGAAACCGTAATATGGGCCGCTCGCAATCAAGACAGCCGCCACAAGTTCAATTACAAGCTAATGAGACAGCAAAACGGCGACCGTCAAATGAAATCCGTTTGGCGATTTACCGCCCCATCAGGCGGCGAAAAGCGTCATGGTAAGCATCCCACCCAAAAGCCTGTATCCCTGGTCGAAAGATGTTTGCTCGCCAGCACGGATGCAGGCGGTCTTGTACTAGACCCATTCCTTGGCTCAGGCACCACCGCGGTAGCGGCCCAGCGTATAGGCAGAAAGTGCGTGGGTATTGAAATGGAAACCCAGTATCTCGATTTGGCTTTTCGTCGGCTTAAAGACCCCGCCCCACTCCAGGTGAGTCTGGATTTCGCTGCTGTTCCCGAATCCAACGATCCGATTCCTGCTGAAGTTACGGAGGACATCTAACATGGAACGTGAACAAGCAGTCATCGAGCTGAAGAAGCTCGAAGGAGTGGATTTGCGTCCATTGGCCAAGAAATATTCCGTCACTGTATGGAAAGATGGGGAGCCTCGTCGGAAAAACAAGGGATGGGCTGGTCATGTTTTGGAGCGACATTTGGGCCTGCCGATCAATTCAGCTCAGTCACCTAATTTTGGATCATGGGAATTAAAGATCGTGCCACTTAAAATGCGCCGTGACGGGACAACCTTGGTGCCCAAAGAGACCATGGCTATCACCATGATCGATGCCTACAATGTTCAGCATACACCCTTCGAGAAAAGCCATTTGCTTGCGAAGCTTCAAAAGGCAGTGATTTGCGCACGAATTTTTAAGGACATTGATGAAACATCGTCTCCACTATTCCAAGTGACTACTTTTGACTTGGGCGACAGCGAAATCTACAACCAAGTGCGTGAAGATTACGAATTTGTCCGTGAAGTGATTACTCGGAAGGGATTTGAAGCCCTCACCGGCAAATTCGGCAAACTGGTTCAGCCTCGAACCAAAGGCCCTGGCCATGGTAGTGTGTCGCGCGCGTTTTATGCTCGAACGGGTTTCGTAGCGAAGATTCTTGGCCTCGATAAAGTACGTGCTAGCGACGCTCCCGTTCAGCCATAGAGCATTAAGGTGTTTCATTCTTGCCAAAACGACATTGCGAGTCCGTCAAGGCCAGGAAACAAATGCTCTCTTGTCATATTCATTCGCCGTAAATTAGAGCGTATCGTAGAGTGCTGATCTTGGCTTATCATTATCTTGAAGATATTCGTCTTACTTAGGAAGTCTGTAATTTCACTTAAGTTGGGATCGTGCCCCTCTTCTAGTCCGGTGGCAGGCGAATAAAAGTTTGCCTCAAAAGATTGCCGAACATCAAACGGGATTAAGAAGCATCCTTGTTGAAGTGCTAGGCGCCGATTTAGATAAAATGGCTCATCTTTAAAGACTGCGGACGGGATATTAGCCGGAACGGAGCTGCCATCGCTCGGCTCAAGAATAAGTTTCAGCGCGGCATTCTTGTCTCCTGACCATGGTGCTTGAAGTCGGCGCGAAAATGAAGAACCGCGGACACACCAGATTTCAGAGTTTTCTTGCATTCGCTCTACAGCAAAGAAAAGCGCTACCCATACAGAGTGAGTGAAGTCAAGTAACCTTGTCGGAGCACCATGATGCTGCAATAAAGCGAGCCATTGAACAATATCGTCATTATGAGGAAGGTTTAATTCGCCTGATAAAGTGGCACGCCGCTTAAATTCGCGAAGTACATGACGTTCCAAGCCCAGTGGTTCTTGTCTCAAATGCTTTGCGGCGCGTTCAAGCGATGTTTGCAGCGCATCGCTGGCGTACGATTTTTGGCCTCTAAATACCCATCCTTCGCTCTGGCTCAAAAATGGGACAAGAGTGTGCCATGTAGCAAACTGTATAAACGGAATTTGCATAAGGCTTGATGGATTGGCGATTTATTCACGGCTCAATTTCGAGGAATGCCATAATAGGCCATTACTGCTGACGTTAAAATTTCCTTGGCTACATCCTTAGCAATCCCCCAAGTGCCCTCCGCAGACTTTCGAAGCATTTTCTGTATCCATTGCGAAACGTTTTCGCCAAGAGTGTCAATGGGCTTGGGGTCACTATCTATCGCATTCTCTAAGTCCTTGATGTCCTTTTTATCAACACCTTGAGCCTTTAAATAATTTGCCAAACTTTGGCTATTGCCGGTGGTCACATTTATGGTAGCAGTTTGTTGATTATTGTGGCCCGAAGATACATTGCCGACGTTTCCATAAATGTTTGTATTAAATATCTGCGTAACTTTTGCTTCAGGAACAGGCACGCTTCCGAGACTTGCTTCTCCGGCATCTGGATTCGATGCCTCAATTTCAATTGCGAAATTTAGTATTCTATTCCTAACCGTGCTCACCATGCCGACGATTACATTTTTGGGGATATCCACCCATGCCTGTATAAGCACCATTCTTTCATACACTCGATTGTGGAACAAGGGGTATGCATCAGCTGGCCACGGAGACCGTAGACTGTTTTCACTATGCCCATTTACAAGGTAAGCTAAAGACCCAATCCCGCCGCGAAATTTTCGCATAGTCAAAATATCTTTTATCGTATTTGGAATGCATGACTCTGGGATCTGCGCATTCTTTATGCCTGAACCGAATGGTCCGCTAAAATGTCCATAGCATTGACCATGGAATTCGCGGTAATCTGGGAGATCAACATCATCGGGATAGCCATCCAGCTCCCACTGTACCCAATTCTTAAAATCCTCGTGTTTTAAGCGAGCGGCAAGCAGCCTACATTTCCGTAGAACTGTTTCAATATCAGAGCTGCCATCAATAGCAGCATTTTGAATTTCTTGCAGTAAACTCATAAAAAGTCGCAGCAAATTATTGATGGCGTGTCTATGTATGCTCTTTTGAGTAGCATCAGTTTCAATGGCAAGTCGAGAATATTGGGGGCAATGGGGGGCTAAAAAAGACAGGCTGGTCGCAAGGGCTTAGGCCGCCCCTGCACCGGGCCTGTTTAGACGGTGCGGCGGGTGTTTGGCATCCAGCGGGGTAGGCGGTAACTGATTTCTCGGTAAATGTGCTCGTTCCACTTGGCCGAGTCGTAGAGTTTGGCGTTGACGAGGCCGACTTGGTCAACGCCAACACGAATGTGGGCATGGCGGATTTCTTTGCCGGAGGCGTCCTGGTCAACGGTGCAGCCGAGGAAGCCGGTTTTAGCCATGCCTTCATGCTGGAGCATGAACTCGCCCAGGGTGAGGTCGTCAGGGATAAGGGAGGCGATGAGTTCCTTGAGGTGGTAGGCCCAGCGGCGACCAGCGAGGTGTGAAATGTCGTCGAAATTCCGGCAGCGGAAGTGCTCCGCGAACATGCCGACCTTCCGCCGCCAAAGCTTCGCGCCGGTGGACACCCAGGCGAACGGCATTCTCACGGCGCGATTGACTTTGCGGCTGATGGCCCAAAGGCGGACGCGCCGGCCATCGGGCTTTTTCGCGGTCAGGCCCTTGGACAGGTATTTAACCAAGTAACGGCTGATGCCGTCCTGATTGGTCCTGACCGGGACCAGCTCGAAACGTCCGAACGAGTAGCCCTTGAGCCGTTCCCGCAGTTCCTTCCAGATGGCGGGCAATGGGTGGCCTTCACCGGTCGAGGCCCGCAGCAGTTGGTAGTAGGCCGCCGGGGTTCCACTACGACGATATTCCTCCTTCGAGGTATTGAAGGCCGTGAAGTCAAAGCCGGTGCGAATATCGCACGGCATCTCGACCAGCAAATGGTAGTGCCAGGCCCCATCCTTATGTTGCTCGATGACCCGGCACCAACCGCCGAAGGTTTCCTTGAGGACGCGGCGGTTGAGTGAATTGAAATGGTGCGAGGCTTCCTCAATGTTGTAAACCTTGTGGTCGAAGGTGAGCGTAAGGAAGCCGACACGCTCAATGCCCATGTCTTGGATGAATTTGGCAATGTTTTGGGTCAGCGAGTAGAGGGCTTTGCGTTGGTAGGGTGTTTGTTCAACGCCCTTTTGGAGCGGAGATTGATCAGTGGTGGACTGAATTTCTTTGTCTGGATTATTTCTATTTAGACAAGGAAGCGGCTCGCTGCGCTCGCCGCTTCGGGCGGCGGGGGCCATCGCGCCCGCTAAAGCGGACGCATCCGGCCCCTCGCACGCCCGAGCTGGGGTGAGGCTGATCATGCTTCTTCCTCCCATTCGCGACGTTTGCAAATCGGCCCCTCAATTTTTTCGAGGACACCGAGGCGCACCAGCTCATCGAAGATAGTTTCCTGCCTGCTGCTGGCATCGTGGGGCCGTGGCGTACCTTTGCGCCAAGTGCTGAAATGCGGCGCGAGCCACGACTTGTCGTAGTTCTGCGCCTTTGCATACCAGTCTTCCAACCGCCGTTGTTTTTCGGCGTCGGTCATGGCTGGCCTCCTTTCGAGGCCTTACCCTCTGCGCTGGCGACAATCGCGAGAATGGCGGCCCGAAGCGCGGGCGGCAGTTTTTCCCAAGCCGTGACGACACGAGCCAGGTCAGGACAGGGCGAGTGTTTCGGCGCGGTGCATGGCGCAGGTGCATGATTTTCCGCGCTTTCGTTACCGCTTGCCTTTGAGTCTTTTAAATCGCTAGTCTGCGGTAGTTCGAATCTCTCCAGCCCGACCATTTCAAAATCCGCCGCTTGTTGGTGGCGGCGGCATTGATTGCCGGGGCCGATGGTCGGCCCGTGGCTGCGGCGGCTTGCGTGGCCCGCCTTTTCCTTGCTTGCTCCGGCGGCCCGGGGCGGTTATGCCAGCAAGTCTGCCCTTTTTCCACTCTCCCGGCGGCGCTCGGCCCCATGTGCCTTGAGCGGCCGCCTTCACCCCCACCTCCACCTCAGAACACCATCACTTAAATGGACATCGCTTTAGTTACCGGCGCCGATGCCGGGCCGGGGCTCGCCATCGCCCGGCGCCTGATCGGCTTGGGCTGCCGGGTTTACGCCCTCGCCTCCCAATTCGCCCGCAATCCCTTCCCTCACGACGACTTCCTCCCCATCTCCTGCGACCTCGCCGACCCCGCCGCCCTTACCAAGGTGGCTGAGGACATCGTGGCGCGCGAAGGGCATGTGAGCTTTGTCGTGCACGCCGCGCGCCGTGCCCCGGTGTCGCTGCTCGACACCCCCGTCAGCGAACTGGCCGCGCGCGTCAACACCGGCCTCGTCGCCCCGCTCGCCCTCGCCCGCGCCACGCTCCCGTGGCTGCGCAAGGAACAGGGCCACTTCATCGTCCTCTGCTGGAACGGCGACGGCCCCGCGCCCGGCGGCCCCGTCACCGCCGCCATCGAAGGCGGACTCCACCATTTCGCCGAAGCCCTCTTTGACGAACTGCGCAACGATGGCGTCCGCGCCACCACCGTGTATGCGCGCCCCAACGCGGAGACCACGCCCGAGGCCGCCATGGCCCTCGACCCGCAAAGCGCCATCAACCCCGAACTCGTCGCCGACGCCGTCGAAAACCTCCTGCGCCTGCGCCCGAGCAACGCCATTTCGCAAATCATCATCCGCCCCGCCGCCACCGCCGAGACTCCGCGCCTCCTCCGCTCGGCGGAACTCGCCGGCCTCGCCTCGCGTGACGTGCAACTCCCCGCCCGCCAGAATTTCCCGCAGGAACCTGAGCCAATCCCCACGCCGCGCGCCGCCCGGCCCTCCGATGCTCCGCCGCCCGGGATGGACGATTTCGAAGACGAGGACGAAGACGAGGATTTCGAAATGGAACCGGAAGCCGAGTCCGCTGGTTCCGACCGCGACGGCCCTTCCGGTCCGTCGCGCCAAGGCGGCCAGCAATCCGGCCCGCGTCATTATGACGACCAAGGCCAAGGGGGTGGTCGTGGTGGCCGTGGCCGCCGCCGCCGTGGCCGCGGTGGCCGTGGCCGTGGTCGCGGACCATTCAATGACCGTCCGCCGCAAGGTGGCGGCTCGCGTGGTCCGGCGCCCGCCCAAGGCCAGCCTCCGCCCCGCGATTATCCGGACGCCGAGGCCGAGACCGAGCAGCGCACCTTCTCGCGCGACGACAGCTTCCGCACTCCGCATTCCGATGCCGACGAAGACAATGGCGGCGAACCGCACGACGCCGAGCGCGGCGACGCGCCGGATGCCCGTGACGATTCTCCGCGCGAGGATTCGCACCGCGGCGAACCCGCGCCCGTTCACGCTGAAACCCGTGAGGAATTTTCGCACGGTGGCGGCGACGACGCGCCTTCGCGCGAAAACCGCGAACCGCGCCGCCAGGCCGAGCACCACGACCGTGGTGATGACCAAGGCCGCCGCGGAGACGATAATCGTCGCGGTGATCACGGTCAGCGTCCTCCGCAGCATTCCGGCAATCGTCCTTCGGGCCAGCAAGGTGGCGGCCCGCGCCGCCATCGCGGCTACGGGCGCCGCCCGCCGCCCAGCGCCGGCCCCAGCCGCGACCGCGAGTGATTCATCTGTGTGGAGAGGCCAGGGCGCGCTGCCTTCAGCGCGCCGCTCGTTAATCATGGAGCGCCGCCGCTTCAATGCGGCCAGGTTCTCCATCCTTTCGGCTTAAGTTCTAGGCCCGCGCCAGCACCTTGAACACGTAAGGCACCGTGTCCGGCGGCCCGGGCTTGGCGGAAACCACCCGCGTGAAGCCCGCCTGCGCGAAGGTTTCCCTCGGCAAAAACGTGTCGCCGGCAAAATCCGCGTCAATTTCGGTCAGGTAAATTTTGTCCGCCAGCGGCAGCGCCTCGCGGTAAATCTCCAGCCCGCCGCCAATCCAGATCGGCCCCGGATGCGCCGACGCCTGCGCCAGCGCCAAACCCTCCGGCAAACTGTGCGCCAGCCGCACGCCGGCCGGCGGCACGTAGTTCGGATTGCGGCTCAGCACAATGATTTCCCGTTCCGGCAGCGGCCGCCCGTGATTGTCCTGGCAATGCCGCCCCTGGATTAAAATGCCTCCGCGCGTCGTCTCCACAAAATATTTCCATTCCGCCGGCAGCCGCCACGGCAATTTTCCATTCAACCCAATGGCCCCGTTGCGCGCCACCGCCAGAATGATGTGCACCGGCTTTTGCATTACTCCGCCGGCTTGTACCGGTAGCCCACGCCGTGCACCGTCATGATGGTGCCGTCGTCCTCGCTCTCCGGCTCGATTTTTT
>DASZWY010000068.1:0-2339 GCA_035546135.1 Opitutales bacterium | reverse complement strand
GCGGCGATGGTGACAAAGCTGAAATCCATTTGGGCGAGGGTGGGGGTCATGGTGATACGGTGGGTTGCGAGGTGGGAACGCCCTCACGGAGGCCGGCCTGCATGGGCGGCCAAGGGCAGCCTCCATTCTTTCCTTCGCGCGCCCCACCGCAAGAGGAAACGGGCGGTGTCCCGGCCTACTTTGCCGGACCCGACGACACCACCACGCTCGCCGCGCGCAGCAGGCGCTCATTCAGTAAATATCCCGGGCGCAATACCTGGAGTACATGGCCCTCGGGGATTTCGTCGCTGGGCTGCTGGGCCACCGATTCATGGAACTTCGGGTCAAACGGCTGACCGGCCGGGTCGATTTCCTTCAAGCCATGCTGGGACAACACCCCGCGCAATTGGTCGGAGACGAGTTTGATGCCGTCAATGACCGCCTTGGCCTCGGGGTGGGCTTGGAGGGCCGCTTGCAAACCGAGGCGTAAATTGTCCAGCGCGGGCAGCAAGTCTTCAATCAGCGCTGCGGCGGCGAGTCGGCGGGTGTCTTCCTTGTCGCGCGCGGCCCGGCGGCGGAAATTGTCCAAGTCCGCCATCGCGCGCAGATAATGGTCCTTGAACTTCGCCGCCTCGGCTTGCGCGGCGTCAATTTGCGCCAGCAGCGTGGCGGCCTCCGGCGAGGACGCCGTGGATGGCGGCGGCACTTCCGGCGTGGGCTGTTCGGGCGGTTTGCTCATGGAGAACAGTTAAAAATAGCCCGTAATTCGCCCGGCGCAAGTCCCGCTTTCGCCCTTACAGATCTTTCGCCGCCGCCTCATCCACCAGCCAAGTCACCCGCGCCGCGTAATCGCGATGCAGTTGCGACGGCAGTTTTTTCGGATCGAACGGCCCTTGGAGCACCTCCTTGAGCACCGCGGCCTTGCTCGCACCGTTGGCCAGCACGACCACGCGCCCACACCGCTTCAAGCCCGCCTCCGTAATGGTCAGCCGCCAGCCGCGCCCCGGCCAGTCCACCGCGGCAAAATTGTCGGGCAGGTTCACGCCAATGAGCGGGCAGCCCGGAAAGAGTGAAGCCATGTGGCCGTCGTCGCCCATGCCGAGAAAGCACACCGCGAAACCGTGTTGCGCGCCGAAACGCACGTTCCACATTTTGTTGAAGGCTGCGGCACTTTCGACCGGTGGCAATTCGACCGGCCAGGGGATTTTCGCGGCGGCGGGTACGTTCAATGGCGTGAGCATCAGGCGGTCGGCATTGCCAAAATTCGAGTCATCCGACGCCAGCGGCACGCAGCGTTCGTCGCTGGTGAGCCACAGGCAATTTTTCAGGACAATATCCGGCAGCGCCTTTTCCCGCACGGCCCATTGGTAAAACGCCTTGGGGGTTGAGCCGCCGGAAAGCCCAATCGTCGCCGGATTCGCCTGGGCGGCCTCGCCCAAAACCCTCACCATCGCGCGAAACGTCTCATCGAGCGTGCCGACTTGAAGCGTGCCGTAGTCAGAGGCGATTTGGCGCATGACGATCCCCTAAAAAAACAGCGCCTCGGCCAGTTCGAGGGCGCGGGGCATCGTCTTTACATGCTGCGGGAAATCCACCGGGCCTTTGCCGAAATCGGCCTGGATGCGCACGCCGTCGCAATTTTTTGCCCGGGCCCACTGGAACCGCTTCTGGCCGCCGTCGTATTGCCATTCGACTTCAACTTCGTTCGGCGCCGCCCCGTCCAGCGGCTTGGTGGTGAAGCTGACATCATCGGGGTGCTCGCCGGGTTTCTCGCAGTGGTCCAGGCAGCGCTCCTGCCAGCGCAAAAGGTTGTTCGCCTCGCCGTCGGCGCCCGGCGCGTAGCGGCACTCGACGTGCGCCAGCCCTTCGATGAGCGCCGCCGGCGCATAGCTGCTCAGGAATTGCCCGATGGATTGCCGCACGGGCAGCAGGCGCGCGTAGGCGAGGTCCATCACCGCCTCCGGCTTGGGCCAGTGCGTCTTGGCGAAGTCCGGCCCTTCGATGCACGAGTCATAGACCACGCGCGTGCACAATTTGATGAACGGCAGATATAATTCCTCGATGCGGCGCGAGGGCACGCGGTGCAGCCAGTAATAGACCGGCAGGTCGCTCTCCAGCCAGATGCTCACCTGGTTTTCCAGAAAGCCGGGGACCCCGACGGGGTAGCTCAGGATCAGCGCCTCGCAGCAGCACATCTGCCGGGTGCTGGGCCCGATGTAGCACTGCGAAAAAAGTTTCGCCTGGGTAATCTGATTGTCGCCGGCCTCTTTCACCGGGCAGAGCGCGATGATGCGGCATGGATACACCTGGGCGAACTCGATGGACTGGTCGAACACCCGCTGCGCTTCCTCGGGCGTGGT
>DASZWY010000067.1:0-4225 GCA_035546135.1 Opitutales bacterium | reverse complement strand
GTCCACGAGCTTCTGCGCGTCCTCGGCCTTGTCCGAGATGCTGAACTGGACGTACGTCTCCTGCTTGTTCGGGCTTTTCAGGGTGAAATAGGAATCCGGCTTATAGTCGCTTTCCCCGGTGCCTTCGGCCCACGCCACCGGATATTTCAGCATGAAATTGGTGCGGTCAATGGTCTTGGCCTCGGCGTCGGTCGGGGCGTCCGCCGCCCGGGCCAGGGCGAGCCACGCCGCCAGCATCACTGCCCACATCGGGGCCGCCAGTCGGCGATGGGCGAAAAATCGGGGAGATTTCATGCGCGTGGAAACAGGGGTTGAGGCGCAACTAAGCCCGGCCTTGCCGATTGCGCCGAGCCCCCATGATTACGCAATGAGGGCCGCTGGCAACCACGATTTTTGGCGCGAAAGGCCGCCATCCGCCGGATCGGCTAAATCTGGCAAGGCACGCCCGACACCGGGTCCACCACCCGGGGTGCGTTGGGAGCCTTGGCCAGCTCCTCGGCGAACCATTTCCGCGCCTCCGGGTCGCCGTGGGTGAGCACCACCGTGCGCGGATGGCGGCCCAGGGTGTAGGCGAGCAGTTCCTCGCGCTCGGCGTGCGCGCTAAGGTCGAAACGTTCGACGCGCGCGCGGATGGGCGTGGCGTATTGCAGCGCGTCGAAGGAAAATTTCTCGCCCGGCTTCATCGCCAGCAGCTTGCCGCCGGGGGTCTCCGGGTCGCAATACCCGGCGAAGTAAATCGCGTTTTCCGGCTTGGCCAGCAGCGTTGCGGCGAGGGCGTACGAAGGCGTGTTTTCGACAAGCATGCCGCTGCTCAGGATATACAGCCCGCGCTGCGCCGGGTCGCGCCCGGCCACCAGGGTCTGCCGCAGCGGCTGCACGTTCAACTCCTGCAGGATGCGGCGGCGGAAGCGAATCGTCGGGTGCTGCTGCGAGAGGGAATCGAAATAATCCACCAGGTCCAGCCCGAGGCCGGTGGCGAAAATCAGCGTGTGCGGGATTTTCTTTGCGCGGCGGGCCTCGCGCACCAGCGTCAGCACCTCCTGCAAGCGGCCCAGCGCGAACACCGGCACCAGCACCGAGCCGCCGCCGGCGAGTGTTTTGGCAATCGAGTCAATGAAGCGCTCCGTCTCCACCTGGCGCGTGCGGCCCGCCGGGCGCCCGCGGCCCCCGCGGGTGGTCTCGGTGACAACGGCGTCGAAATCCTCCTGCGGGAACCGCGCGCCTTGCAGCGTCAGCAGGTCGGCGAACAACACGTCGCCCGTGAAAAACACCCGCTCCTTTTTATGCACAAAGCGCGCCCCCGCCGCGCCGGCGACGTGGCCCGCGGGATAGAAGGTGATTTCGAGCCGGTCGCCGTCTTTTTCGAAGAAAAACGAGCGGTTGAAGGGCAGGGGCCGCAGCCGGCCTTCGAGGCGCTCAACTTCGCCGTAGGTGAACAGCGGCAGCTCGGGCAGTTTCAATTCGTCGCGCTGGCGCAGCATGACGCTGACGGAATTGCGCAGCATCCGCGGCAGCAGCAGTTGCGTCGGCGGGGTGACAAAAATCGGGCAGTCGCGCTGGTAGCGCGCGGCGACCGTCAGGCCGCCGATGTGGTCGAGGTGGCTGTGCGTGACGATGATGAAGTCCACCGAATTTTCCGGCAGCTTCGACAACAGGGGCAGCGAGCCGATGCCGGCTTTTTTCGGATGCATCCCGCAATCGAAAATGAAGCGGAACGGCCCGAGTTCCACGAGCAGGCAGTTCGCGCCGATGTCGTGCGAGGGGTTGAGGTCGGTCAGTTGCATGGGCGCTTAGTCGGCGGCCGGGTTTTCCGGAATTTTCATCTCAAAGGGCGGGATTTTGACGTGAATGGGTTTCTCAAACTCGTCCACGCCGTGAAAGGAGCCGCGCGCGGTGGTGTTGACGGCGGCGACGTGGTAGCTGTTGTAGGAAAATTCCTCGCCGGGGGCGAGCGTGGGCGTCTCGCCGACGATTTTATCGCCCTCGATGACCTCGGTGCGCCCGTCGGCCTGGGTGAGGATCCACTTGCGGCCCAGCAGCGTGAAGCGCCGGTCGGAAAGATTGCGGATGGTCAGAAAATAGATGAACGCGTGCGGCCGGTCCGGCGGCAGGTTGCCGGAGTCGGACTGGTAGATGAGCTTGTCCAGCACGACTTGGGCGTTCCTGAGTTCCTCGCTTTTCGCGGAATCCATTAAACTCCAGAGAACACGGAGTCCACGGAGAGAGCAAACCTCGAAAATAACCCTCCTCGGTGGGTAATGTCTCACTTTGGGCCGTCGCAAGCGACGCCCCTACAGTTTTTGAGCCGATTGTTGTAGGGGCGCCGCTTGTCGGCGGCCCTTCTTCAAGCTCAAACTGAGACACTACTCCTTGGCGCTCTCCGTGGTTCAATTTTAACCGCCGGGAACCAGCCGCACGATTTCCAGCCGGTCGCCGTCGGCCAGCACCGCCGCGCGCGCTTCGGCGGGCGTCAGCGCCGCGCCGTTGCGCTCGACCACCACGCGCTCGGGCGCGAGCCGCAGCCCCTCGAGGAATTCCGGCAGCGGGCAATTCGCGCGGGCCGCGCGCGTCTGGCCGTTGGCGATGATGGTGATGGAACTCACAAAAATTTCAGCGCTTGGTGTTGCCGAATTGCAGGGGCGGCGCCGTCTCGGTCATCGCCGTCGCCGTCATGGTGGCGGGAACGGGCGGCGCGCTGGTCAGCGAGCGGTCGTGGTCCTTCCACACCGGGTCGAGCCCCTTGCTGCGCAGCATCGTGGCGATAATTTGCGGCGGACGTTCGTCGGCGATGTGGAATTGTTCCCCGGGCTGCTCGCGCGTGGGCGTCCACTGGTTTTCATCAAAGCCGCTGTAGCCGCCCGGCTCGGTGCTCGAGCCCGCGCTCATGTGCGTCACGCCGAGGGTGCAGAGGCCGTCGCGCAGTTTCGCCGGCTCGCGCGTCGAGAGCACGAGGCCCGTGGTCGGCAGCAGCAGGCGCAGCGCGGCCATCAACTGCACCAGTTCGCGGTCGGGCAGTTCGTTCTCGGGCGCGATTTGAAAATGGCCGGCGGCGGGACGCATGCGCGGCAGCGCGACCGTGAGGTAGCTGTTCCAGCAGCTTTTCAGCAAGTGGCGGGCGTGCGCGGCGAGGCTCACGGCTTCGAGGCGCCAGTCGTGCAGGCCGAACAGCGCGCCGATGCCCAGGCGGCGGAAGCCCGCGGCGTGCGCGCGCTCGGCGGTGTCAAGCCGCCAGGCGTAATGTTTTTTCGGCCCGGCGGTGTGCAGCGCGCGGTAGGTCGGCTCGTGATACGTCTCCTGATAGACGACCAGCCCTTCCGCTCCGGCGGCGACGAGTGGCGCGTAGTCCGCCGTTTCGAGCGGCCCGAGTTCAAGCGCGATTTGCGGCGTCAGCGGCAGGCAGCGGCGGATGCACTCGGCCACGTAGCCGTTCGAGACATATTTCGGATGCTCGCCCGCGACGAGCAGCAGCGAGCGAAATCCCCGCCCGGCGACGAGGCGCGTCTCGTCCTCCACCTTGGCCAGTGGCAGCGTGATGCGCGGGATGGCGTTGTGCCGCGAGAACCCGCAGTATTGGCACACGTTCACGCACTCGTTCGACAGATACAGCGGCGCGAACAGGCGGATGGTGTTGCCGAAAAAGGCGCGGGTGAGTTTCTGCGACTGGGCGGCGAGTTCCTCCAGGTGCGGCGCGGCGGCGGGCGACAGCAGCGCGCAAAAATCCTCCATCGTCCGCGCCCGGCCATTTTTCAGCACGGCCGCGGCTTCGCCCTCCCGCGCGGTGTTCGCGCGTTCGATCCACCGCGCCAGCGGCAGGGTGGGAAGGATTTCGGAAAAGGCCATAACTGAGCCCAAGTTTATCCACGAATGGCCACGAATCAAAACTCATTCGTGCAAATTCGTGGACCGTCTTTTAACTGTCCAAAAACGCCGTCAGCGGGCTGGTGGCGGCGGCGCGGGTGTTTTCCGCGGGCAGGCCGGTTTCATACATGGCGCGGCCGGCTTCGACGGCGAGGGCAAAGGCCTTGGCGGCGCGCACCGGGTCGGGCGAGACGGCGATGGCGGTGTTCACAAGCACGGCGTCCGCGCCCATTTCCATCGCCTCGGCGGCGTGCGAGGGGCGGCCGATGCCGGCGTCCACCACCACGGGCACGCGGGCCTGCTCGATGATGATGGCGATTTGCGCGCGCGTCTCGAGGCCGCGGTTCGAGCCGATGGGCGCGCCGAG
>DASZWY010000066.1:0-4672 GCA_035546135.1 Opitutales bacterium | reverse complement strand
GCCCGAGGCGGCGTGGATGGCTTCCGCGAGGCGTTCCTTGCCCGTGCCGGATTCGCCGAGGATCAACACGGTGGCGTCCGTCGGCCCAAGGCGCTGGACGGATTCGCGCAGCGACTTCATCGCGGGCGAGCGGCCGATGAGCTTTTCCTCATCGACATCGCCCTGGCCGCCGTAGAGCTGCCACCACAGCGCCTGCGAATTCGCGGCATGGTCGAGTGCCGCCAGCCAGCGCACGTCGTCGTCATGGTCGAGGTCGAGCACGTCATGCGCGCCGTCGCGGGAAGCGTCCATGATGGCGCGGGTGTCGAGCCCGGCGCCATACACGACGTAGCAGCGGCTGGCGCGGGCCAGGCGCACGCGGTGTTCGTTCCAGCCGGCGGCGGCGCGCAACTCGACCGGCACCAGGTAAACGAGGTCGGTGCTGTCGCGTTCGAGCGAGCGAATGCGCTCCGGCGGCTGGACTTGGGCGCGCAGGCCCAGCGCCTGGAGCTTCCGCAGAGCCGGGGTGTTTTTTTCCTTGGTGAGCAAGACCGCGCGCATTGCAAATGCAATATACGCGATATCGAGGAAAAAGCGAGGGGTTTAGCGCTGGCTCAGGCCAGCCGGTATGAAAAATAATAAAGCACCAGCCCAAGCGTGGTCAGCACCCAGTAGTCGCGCGGGGCGATCCACCACCAGGTAGGCGCGTGCCACCAGATGTGGATGCGTTTGAATTTGGAAACGCCGAACGCGGGGTTGAACACGAACCAGAGAAAATCCTCCAGCACCCAAAAGAGGAAGTTGAAGGAGATGACGCGCAACTCATGGCCGAGGGACCACGCCGCCAGCCCGCTGAAAAACGGCCAGTGCACGAACGCGAAAACAAACGAGAACAAAAAGACATGGTAGCCGGTGAGCGGCCGGCCGGAGAGAAAAGCCTGCGTCAGCCAGTTGTCCTTGCGCCACGTCGGCAGCCCCGCCGCCCAGCCCTGGTCGCCCTCAATCTGGATTTCCAATGCCGCCAGGAGCGAGGCAAGAATGATGAGTCCGGCGAAGTAGGGGAGGTGGTGCACAGGTGAGGGATGATAATTTGGGCTTAAGGCGGGCTAATTTTTGCGAGGCGGGTTGGCTTGGCGATGCTCCTGAATGGCTCTTAGTTGCCGGACGGCTTGCAGGTCTTTTTCCCGGCGCATGGCTTCCTTCGCAAGGATCAAGGTGGGCAAATCAATCACGAGGCATTTTCCAAAAGGAAATTGTCCGGCAATGCTATGTTTGGACACCTCCCCAAAATCGCCGACGCCTTTGACTTCACCCAGACAATCAAGCACGCCCAGATCGGTCAGCAGGTAAAGATTTTTCAGGCCGGCGACAGCTTCCGGCGCCAGGGTAAACGGCAAATCCGGACGCATCCGGTGGACAGGGTGCAGATCGGCCACGGCGGCGTGGAGTTTCCGTAAATTTTCTTCCGTAAACCGGCAGCAGACATCCACGTCGCGGGTCACCATTGTGCTGCCATGGACGACGGCGGCAAATCCACCCACGAGAACAAACTCGACTTCCTGCTTACCGAGTCGCTCCAATAGGGCTAATAGGTTCGACATGGCGGTTCAATTTTGCCGCTTTGCAACGCTTCGACGAGGTCAAGGGCGGCTTGATGCTCCACCAGCCGCTCCCACATCGTCAGCCGCAGCGAATGTTCCAGCAGCGACATATCCACGCCCGCGGCTTCGGCTTCACGCCAAGCGGAAGTGACGGTCCGCGTCTGCGCCGGCCCAGTTGAAGGAGGGTGGGGCATTTGAATTACCAGACGATGACCAAATTTCGACCGAAAGGCAACCGGACACATCATCCATCGCTCGAATCGCTCGACTCAGGGATGAAGACGGCTTCAACCGGCTTGTCGAACACCATGCTAAGCTTGAAGGCGAGCGGCAGGCTGGGCGCATATTTGCCCGCCTCGAGCGCGATGATGGTTTGCCGCGCCACGCCGACGCGGTCCGCCAATTCCGCTTGTGACAAATTAAATTCTGCGCGGAGGACTCGGAGGTGGTTTTTCATTGGTAGTGGCGGCGGACGCACAGGCCCGCGATGAGCCACGAGGCCATGAAGGTGACATAGGTCCACCATGCGGATGGCGGGGGCAGGATATCGCCCTCGAGGAGTCCGTAAGTGATGGCGAGGAGCGCAGTGGCACCGCCAGCCAGGGCGAGAGAGTTGACGATAATCCGCCGCTGCAGTTCGTCGGTGCTCAGAATGAACCGGACGATGGCGGCGAAGACGAAGCCGACGGGAATCACCGGCAGCAGGGCCAGCAATGCCTTACACTGGATCGGGACATCGTTGTAGTAATTGCGGCTAAGTGCGATGACGACAACATAGGCGCAAATCGAAACGCCAAACTCCCAAAAGTATCGGTGCACGGCTTGGCGGGTGGGATTAATGGTTTCTTCCATAATTCACGAAATGTAATATATAGATTACATTATGTCAAGTAAAGACTACTAAAAGTCACGTTAAACGAACATCATTGATAGGCAGTGACCTACGGCAAAAAACGTCCATAGGGAAACCAAGCTGAAGAATAAAAATCGTAGTCAGCGACGATTAATACGATTTCCCAATCACCACACGGCGCGGGCTGGGCTTCCCCGTGAAGGGGCAGGTACCGGGTTCGGGGGCGAGGGGGCCGGTGGTGTCGAGGGGGACGCAGCGGATGGTGACTTTCAGGTCTTTCGCGAGCTGGTCTTCGACGGCGGGGTCGCCGCTCCAGTGGACGAGCCCGAAGCCGCCGTGGATTTCCGGTTTGTCGGCGTGCTGCGGCGTGAAGTAGGCGTAAATGTCGTCCTTGGTGTCGAGCGGGCGGGTGTTGTCGTCGCGGAATTTGCGCGCCCGTTCGAGCAGGCTCTTTTGCAAATCGGCGAGCGTGGCGGCGACGTTGGCGACGAATTCGGCGCGCGGGGTCGAGGTGCGGTTTTTCGGGCCGAGATCGCGGCGGCCCCAGAACACGCAGTCCTTGTCCATGTCGCGCGGGCCGACTTCGACGATGAGCGGCACGCCTTTTTTGACCCACTGCCAGACCTTGTCGCCCCCGCGCAGGTCGCGCGTGTCAAGTTCGACTTCGAGCGGCTGGTCGTCGTAGCGAGCGGCGCGCAGCTCGGCGCGGAGTTTCTGGCAATACTCCAAAACCTTGGCCCGGGTTTCTTCCTTGTGCAGCACGGGCAGGATGACGACGTGCGTCGGCGCGAGCTTGGGCGGGAGGACGAGGCCGTCGTCGTCGCCATGGGCCATGATGACGCCGCCGATGAGGCGCGTGGAAACGCCCCAGGAGGTCGTCCACGCGTGCTCGATTTTGCCGGCCTGGTCGAGGAACTTGATGCCGGCGGCCTTGGAGAAATTCTGGCCGAGAAAGTGCGAGGTGCCGGCCTGGAGCGCCTTGCGGTCCTGCATCATGGCCTCGATGCAATAAGTGTTCACGGCGCCGGGGAAGCGTTCGCCCGCGGTTTTTTCGCCCTGGAGCACCGGAATCGCAAGGTGGTTTTCAGCGAAGTCGGCGTAGACGCCGAGCATCTTGCGCGTTTCCTCCATCGCCTCGGCCTCGGTGGCGTGGGCAGTGTGGCCTTCCTGCCAGAGAAATTCGGCAGTGCGGAGGAACAGGCGTGTGCGCATTTCCCAACGCACGACGTTGGCCCACTGGTTGATCAAAATGGGCAGGTCGCGGTAACTCTCGACCCACTTCGCGTACATTTCGCCGATGATGGTCTCCGAGGTCGGGCGCACGATGAGCGGCTCCTCGAGCGGGGAGGCGGGAATCAGTTTGCCGTCCGGCCCGGCGACGAGGCGCGAGTGCGTGACGACGGCGCATTCCTTGGCGAAGCCTTCGACGTGCGCGGCCTCCTTTTGCAAAAAGCTCAGCGGGATAAAGAGCGGGAAGTACGCGTTGACGTGGCCGGTGTCCTTGAAGCGGCGGTCGAGCGCGCGCTGCATGTTTTCCCAGAGCGCGTAGCCCCAGGGCTTGATGACCATGCAGCCGCGCACGGGGCTGTTCTCCGCGAGGTCAGCGGCCTTGATGACCTGCTGGTACCACTCCGGGTAATCGTCGGCGCGGGTGGGCGTGATGGCGGTTTTGGGCTGGGTGGGGGGCGGAGCCATGGAGGGAGAGCGGCAAAATGCCGAGGGGACACACTAGCGCCGAACATTCAACGTTCAACACTCAACATTCAACGCGCAATCTTCCGCGCAGGGTTTGACGCGGCAAAATATGATTTCGGTCGGATGATTTTATTGGATGGTGAGGGCTGAATGGGGAACCTTGAATGCTCGCGTCGAATCACTTTCCATTCAATGGCAATGAGATAGGTAAGAAATGCCTCCACGCCCATGACATCCTTTTGACAAAGTTTCCGCGACGGGCAGCAACTCGCCAGGGTGGGGCGGGTTTATCTCGTCAACATCCACGGCGCGGAAAAATCAAAAACACTCCGAGCCGCCTTTCTTAAACCACATCATCCATCATCAAGAGGACATTCCCATGAAAACCCACATCAGTCCCGCCCTCTGGAACTCGCTGACCCGGCTGCAGAAGCACGTGGTCGCCGAAAACATGATGCTCGACAAGCCCGCGCCGGATTACGCCGAGATCGCGGCCTGGACGAGCACGCTGGCCGTCGCCGCCGGCGTCCTGGCCTTCGCGGCC
>DASZWY010000065.1:0-5373 GCA_035546135.1 Opitutales bacterium | reverse complement strand
CGCGCCGACCGACAAATCAATGCCGCCGGAAATAATCACCACCGCCATGCCCACCGCCATGATGGCGATGAAGCTCGTGTCCTTGGCCACCTGCGCGAGGTTTTGCGGGTTGAGGAATTTGTTGGCCTGGACCTTCACCGGCGTCTGCCCGCCATGGCCGTCCGGCTGCATCGAGGTGAGCGTGACGCTCCCGCCGCCGAACGCCAGCACCAGCGCGAACACGACAATGACGAGCGCGAGGCCGCTTTCCTGAAAAGCAAACAACGAACGCAGGCGCGAGAGCATGGGGAGGCCGCCACTAAAGCGCCCCCGCCATCCGCTGGCAAGACTGGGCGCACGGCGATTCAGCGCATTTTGGAATACTCCCCGCTTCGTAGCGCAGGGCTTTAGCCCGCGCTTCTTAGGACTTTATGCATAATCCTCCGCGCGGGCTAAAGCACCGCACTACATTTTTCGCGCGGCGGCGCAAACTACTTGGTCGTTTTCGCCGTTGGCGCAGCCGGCGCCGGGGTCTCCGGTTTTTTCATCCCCAGCGTCTTCACCAGCCACGCGATGGTCTGCGCTTTATAGGTCGGGTCGATCGTCTCCCAGCGGCCCATGACGTGCGGGCCGCCTTTGATGGTGACGAGGTCGCACGGCACGCCGAGTGCCTGGAGCTTCGCCTGCCAGCGCACGGATTGTTCGTAGGGCACGCTTTGGTCGGCGGTGCCATGCACAAGCAGGTATGGCGGCAAATCCTTATGCACAAAATTGATCGGCGAGATGTCGTAGAGCGCCTGCTCGGTCTTCGGGCTCAACTTGCCGTCGGCGCCGATTTTTTCCGGCGGCAGGCCGAGGAGCTTTTGCATCGAGGGGCTCGGTCCGCCGCGGCGCAGCGTGTCCGAAACATTGTCGCACGGCGCGTAGAAGGCGACGACCGCGGCGACACGCGTGCCGGGCTTGTCCCGAGTGGCGCGCACGGCGACCATGTCCACAATATGCCCGCCGGCGGATTCGCCGATGAGCACGATTTTGTTTGGATCGATATTATATTCCTTCGCGTGGGCCTTGACCCAGCGCACCGCGGCCTCGGCATCTTCGACGCACGCGGGGTAGGGATATTGCGGCGCCAGGCGGTAATTGATGGAGAACCAGGCGATGCCGGCCTGGGTCAGCGGCGCGAAGAGCGGGTCGATTTCCGTGGCCTTGTCGCCGCCCGACCAGCCGCCGCCGTGCACGAGAATCGCCGCGGGAAACGGCCCCGGCCCGTCGGGGATGCACGCGTCGAGCTTCACACTCACGCCGCCGGGCTTCGCGTATTCGATGTCCTTGGTCAGCCCGACGCGCGCGAAATTCGCGAGCGTCAAAAATCCCGCCAAAATTAAAAACGCTTTCACGGGAAGGAGTCCCCGGTTACGCGCTGGCCGCGGAGTCGCCGTAACGCGCGCTTTGCTCGTCGGCATGATACGACGAGCGCACGAGCGGGCCGGATTCGACGACGCCGAAGCCCAGCTCGTTCACGCCAAAGTCGCGCCAGCGCGCAAACTCTTCCGGCGGGGCCCAGCGCGCGATGGGCGCGTGCTGCGGCGAAGGCTGCAAATACTGGCCGATGGTCACGATGTCCACGCCCGCGGCGCGCAGGTCGCGCAACGCCTGGGCGATTTCATCCTCGCGTTCGCCGAGGCCGAGCATGATGCCCGACTTGGTCACGAACCCGCGGCCCTTGGCGTGGCGCAGCAGGTCGAGCGTGCGGTCGTAGCGGGCGGTCTTGCGGATGGGGCGCTGCAGGCGCTCGACGGTTTCCAGGTTGTGGTTGAGGATGTCCGGCTTGGCGTCGAGCACGGTGTCGAGCGGCTCGGTCTGGCCGCGAAAATCGGGGATGAGCACTTCGATGGCCGTCTGCGGGTTGCGGTGGCGCACGGCGCGGATGGTCGCCGCCCACACGCTGGCGCCGCCGTCCTTCAGGTCGTCGCGCGCCACGGAGGTGATGACGGTGTGGCGCAGGCCCATCTTGGCGACGGCGTCGGCCACGCGCGCGGGTTCGCCGAAATCCAGTTCCGTCGGCCGCCCGGTTTGCACGGCGCAGAAGGTGCAGGCGCGCGTGCAAATATTGCCCAAAATCATGATCGTCGCCGTGCCGCGCGACCAGCATTCGCCCATGTTCGGGCACTGGGCGGACTGGCAGACGGTGTGCAGCTGATGCGTGTCCACCAGCTCGCGCGTCTCGCGGTAGCGCGGGCCGGCCGGCAATTTGGCGCGGAGCCAGTCAGGCTTGCGGGCGGTTTCCATGGAGGGGCGATTATCCACGAATGGCCGCGAAATGGCACTAAAATATTTACGGTCTTTTTCTGCGCTTTGCTTCGTGGCCCTTGGTGGACAAGTAGCCTTGATGTTGCGCCCAAAACTCCGTCGTCAGCACGGTTTTGATTTCCGCTTTCGGCGGCAGATTTTTTGCGCCGAGTTCGCGTTCGAGCGAGGTCACTTCGCCGATTTCCGGGCCGAGGCCGCAGGGCACGATGCCGGTGAACGGCGCGAGGTCGCCATCCACATTGAGCGCGAAACCGTGCCACGACACCCACGAGCGCACGGCGACGCCGATGGCGGCGATTTTTCTTTTCCCCACCCACACGCCCGTCTGCCCTGCGCGCCGCGCCGTCGCCAGGCCAAGGCTGCCGAGCGCGTTGATGAGCGTCTGCTCGAGCACGCGCAGGTATTCGTGCAAATCGCGCCGCGGCTCGAGGCTGACAATCGGGTAGCCGACGATTTGCCCCGGACCGTGGTAGGTCACATCGCCGCCGCGGCTCGTTTCGACGACGGCGATGTTGTTTTTCGCCAGCGCTTTGGCGTCCCAGAGCACGTGTTTTTCCGCGCCGGGCCGCGCGCCGAGGGTGAAGACGGGGTCGTGCTCGGTGAACACCAGCGTGTCCGGCGCCGCGCCGGCCTTGCGCGCCTCGACCAGTTCAAGCTGCCGCGCCAGCGCCGCGCGGTAATCCGTGCGGCCCCAGTCCGTATATGCGGGCGAGGAGGAGTTCATGAAAAACAGGGAAGCCGGGTTGTTTTAGCCGCAATGAGGCACAAAGGGCACAAAATATTTTGGAGATTTTGGGCTTTTTTGCGACTAAGCTTCGATCATGCCCGAGCTCGCCGAAGTCGAATTCTACCGCCGCCGCTGGTGGGAGGCCGCCGCGAACCAGACCGTCCGCGCCACGGAGGCCAATCCGCGCGCGCGGGTTTATCGCCGCCTGCCCAGGGAATTTCCCGGCGGGGCGGCGGCGCTGGCGAAAATTCTGCCCGGCGCGAAGCTGATTGATGCCAAGGCGTTCGGAAAGCAGATGATGTTTGCGTTCAAGACGGGCAAAAACTTTCAGCCGGCGCGGCGCGACCCCGGAGAAAAGCCCCGCACGCCTTATCTTCAACTGGGCATCCACCTCGGCATGAGCGGCGAACTGCGGGCGGAGCCTGAAAATTACCGTTCGCAAAAACACGACGCGCTCATCCTGCGATTCGCCAGGCATACGCTCGTGTTCAACGACCCGCGGCAATTTGGCCGGGTGCGCGCGTGGCTCGGCGCGGGACCGGTCCTCGCGCCGTGGTTGCAGGAGCTGCCCCACGAAGTCCTTTCGACCGCGTTCACGGCGGAATTTGTCCAATCCGCGCTGCGCCGCCATGCCCGCGCGCCGCTCAAGGCGCTGTTGTTGAACCAGCGTTATTTCTGCGGCATCGGCAACTGGATGGCCGATGAAATTCTCTGGCGCGCGGCGTTGCACCCGGCGTTGCCCGCGGGCCGCGCGGCGGAGGCAAAGACGGCGAAAAAACTCCACCGCACGGTTCAACAAGTGGCGCGCGACGCCCTGCGCGTCATCGCCGGCCGGGGCAAAAAATTGCCGCCGGATTTAAACATCCACATCCCCGACAGCTGGCTCTTCAATCACCGCTGGAAAAACGGCGGCCTTTGCCCCAAAACCAAAATGCCCCTGCGCCGCGCCGAAATCGGCGGCCGCACCACCTGCTGGTCCCCCGCGCGGCAGAAGTTGAAAGAGGCCGGTCCGGGCCAGCGCAACAAGATTGTCAGGGGCGGGTTAATATCCTAGAAATCAAAAGATGAAGTCTTTGGTTCAATGTGGGGCTTATTCCATGGCGCTTTTGTGCCTGATTGCATCAGCGCACGCGATGGATGATTTTCAGGACATCACGCCGCAGATTTCCAACGGAAAGGCTGACTGGGGGAAATATAAAGTCGAAATAACCGCCAGCCATCCGGCAAAGGACCAAGTCAAATTCCGCATCGTGATTACCGAAGGGAGCGCCAAGTTCATGCAAGAAACACCTTCAGCTTCTCTGCGGGAATTTGGCCATAATGCAGTCACTGAGCAGGGATCCTCGGAACTCATGCCTTTGAGTGACGCCCCCAAAATTACGGCAACGCGAATAGGAAGCTCCGTGATTAGCGAATTCACCGTCCCGCAAAAGTCGCTCGAAGATCCGCAATTTGCGTTTGTCCTCCAAGACCGACCGGAGGTCAAACAACCGGCCCCGCCTTTCACCGGATACTTCATTATTCGACTGAAGGATATGGCCAAGCTTGCCGATGCGCCGGGCTCGCCGCTGCCAGTCAAACTCGCCATCACTGAATCCGACGCCGGCCAGACAGTCATCGTCGCCAAGGGCGGGGAAGTCACGGTCGCGCTCGCGGGCAATCCGACCACGGGCTATGCGTGGGGGCTCATTTCCGGCAATGATGCCGTGCTGAAATCCGCGGGCGATGCGGTTTATGAGGCGGCAAGAGTGCCGGCGGGCATGGTGGGCTCGGGCGGAACTTACACGTTCACATTTTCGGCGATCACCACCGGCACGGCCGCGCTGAAATTCGGTTATGCGCGCCCGTGGGAAAAGGATGTCGCCCCGGCAAAAACTTTTACGGTGTCCGTGGTCGTGAAATGAAAACGGGTCAAGACCGGGCGCGCCTGGCTAATGGTCCAATCCTCCTGAACACCAGGCCCGCCGAAGGCGTCGGATGCTGCCTGAGATGCTAAACCAGCGCCTTACCCCAATTTCTCCAAATATGCCTTGAGCCGCGCCGCGAGGCTCGGCCCGACCCCCGGCACTTCGGCAAGTTCTTCCGCCGTCGCGGTGCGCAGGCGGGTCAGGTTCTTAAACCGGTCGAGCAGCGCCGCCTTGCGCACCGGGCCGAGGCCGGCGAAGTCGTCGAGCAGGCTCTCGCGGATTTTTTTCGAGCGCAGGCGGGCGTTGTAAGTGTTGGCAAAGCGGTGGGCCTCGTCGCGCAGGCGCTGCAGCAACTGCAGCGCGGGCGAATGCGCCGGCAGCTTCAACTCCGCGCGGTCGTCGGGGAACACAATGGCTTCCTCGCGCTTGGCGAGGCCGATGAAGGGCGGT
>DASZWY010000064.1:0-29454 GCA_035546135.1 Opitutales bacterium | reverse complement strand
GAAGCTTTTTGGGAGACCCGCGACCGCGGAGTGGCCATCTTGTCGCACGATTGGGCCAACGTCGCCAGCCTGCCACCCCTGCGTTTCAATCCGGGCAACCAGCCGCTGCGCCTGCTGCGGCAAATGTCGCCATTCATCTATGGCCGCCGCGCAGGCTATTTCATCAACGGACCCGACATCGAATTCATTTTCTGGCCGCCCTATTTTCCCAACCTGGACTGGGAGGCCGAGACCATCTATGTCGCGGGCGATTTCAACGGCTGGGACAAGGCCTTTGGCGACCCGGCCTGGCAACTTCACCGCGAAATGCGCGACGGTCAGAACTACCTCACCCTGCGCGTGCCGCTGAAAAAACATTTCGTCGCAGGCCAGCCGGCGCGCTTCAAATTTGTCAATGGCGAGGGCCGCTGGCAGGAACTGCCCACCGAGGTCATCAACCGCGTCCGCGAGGGCGATTACGAAAACTACCTCATCGACCCCGCGCGCACCGGCCTGCATGTCTTTTATTTCTGGTCGGACGAGCACCACGACATTTACGAGCGCGCGGAACTCGTCTGGGAAACGCCCGCCGAGCGCGAAACGTGCCCCATCACCAATGGCGACTACCTGCTCAGCCAAAGTTCGGACCGCCCGCTCGGCGTGCAGGTGGAGGAGGGCCGCACCACCTTCACGTTGTTCGCCCCGCGCGCCGTCCGCGTGCGCCTCAGCCTTTTTGATGCGCCGGGAGCCAAGGCGGCGATGCAGTTCAACCTCACGCGCCACGACGACGGCTGCTGGGAGGGTTCGGTGCCGGGCAACCGCCACGGCCAGTATTATAATTACCAAGTCGAAGGCGAAAATTTCGACGGCACCCAGCTCTTCAATCCTGCGGTGCGCGTGCTCGACCCCTATGCCCGTGCCACCGTCGGCCGGGCCGGACCAGGCCTGATTTTCGACCCGGCGAAATTTCCCACCCCGCGCCAGTGCTTCGTCCCGCCGGCCTGGCACGACCTCGTCGTCATCGAAACCCACGTGCGCGACTTGATGGCCAAGGCCGCGATTGACCTGCCGCCGGAGGAGCGCCGTGGTTTCAAGGGCCTGGCGAAATGGCTGCGCCAGCCCGATTGTTACCTGCGCCAGCTCGGCGTCAACGCGGTCGAGCTGCAGCCGGTGCAGGAATTCGACAACGTGAAACCCGAGGAATACCACTGGGGCTACATGCCGGTGAATTATTTTTCCCCGGCGAGCGCCTACGCCACCGATCCCGCACATGGCTCGCAAATCGCGGAGTTTCACGAGCTGGTTGAGGCCTTTCACGACGCCGAGATGGCCGTCATTCTCGACGTCGTTTACAACCATGTGGGCGAGCCCAACCACCTTTTCTGCATCGACAAGTTCTATTATTTCACCTGCGACCACGAGGGCCACCTCACCAATTGGAGCGGCTGCGGCAACGACCTGCGCACCACCACGCCGATGGCCCGCCGCCTCATCATCGACAGCCTTACCCACCTCGTGCGCACTTACGATGTGGATGGTTTCCGCATCGACCTCGCCGACCTCGTGGGCCTCGCCCCGCTCAAGGAGGTCGAGGCCGCGCTCAAGGCCGTCAAGCCGTCCATCATCCTGATCGCGGAACCGTGGAGCTTCAAGGGCCACCTCGGCCCGGCGCTGCGCCACACCGGCTGGTCCATCTGGAACGACCACTACCGCGAGTTCGTCACGCAATACGTCCTCGGCCACGGCAACCCCGAGGGCCTGCGTTTTTTCCTCGCCGGCTCGCCCAACTCCATCGCCACCTGGCCCGCGCAGACCGTCAACTACGTCCAGTCGCACGATGACCGCGCGTGGGTCGACCGCATCACCGAAAACCCCGGCAATCGCGGCGACCACCCGACGCCCAATGACATCCGCCGCCACCACCTCATGGTCGCCATCCTCATGGCGTCGCTCGGCATCCCGATGCTCGCCCAAGGGCAGGACTTCCTGCACTCGAAGCAAGGCGTCAACAATACCTACCTGCGGGGCGACCTCAATGCGCTCGACTATGCGCGGCTTAACCAATATCGCGCCACCCATGATTATTTCTGCGCGTGGATAAAATTTCGCCTCTCGCCCGCCGGCCGCCACTTCCGCCACGACGGCAACCCGCCCGCGGGCTTCTTCGCGCATTTCACGGCGCCCAACACCTCGGCGTGCGCCTTGCTTTACAACGCCAACAACTGCTTCGGTCCCGACCAACTGCTGTTCGCCATCAACCCGCACCCGCAACCCGTGGAAATTGAAGTCCACGGTTTGCCGGCGGAAAAGTTCCAGCAAATCGCCGACCAGGAACGCTTCCTCGCCGAAGGGCATCCGGCATCGGCGGGTTTTGCCTGGAACGGCGAAAAATTGCGGTTGCCGCCGATGAGCATCGGCTTGTGGCGGCGCGCGGAGTGATTTCCAGACAGCGGGAGCGTCACCACATCCGCCAGATGACGGCCCACATCAGCACGCCGCCGGCGGCCAAGCCGGTGCCGAGCCACTTGATGCGCTGCGCGACCCGTGGATTTCCTTTTGCCGCCAGCCGGTCGGCGCTACGCCACGTCCACCACGCCAGCGGCGGCACGGCAAAGCATCCGCCGCACAGCGCATACAGTCGCGTGGCTTCGTCCTCACGGAGGTTGGCGTCGGCGGGTGCCACCGTTTCCACCGCCGGATTTTCCGTTGCATCGGAAGCAACGCTTGGCGGAGACCCGGCGGCGGGGGTGCGCGCGGCATTCACCGTATCCAGCAATTGCCGCAGCGGCATTTGCCCCGCGGGCGTTTCCACGCGATGCAACAAGCCAATGTCGCCATTTTTGAGCAACGACTCCAGTTGCTCGACCGTATAGGGCCCGTCACGCCGGCCTTTCCAGGTGACAAAATACGTTTCGGCCGCGGTCATTGGGCGAGGGTGGTTGCGCGGCGGCGCGGGCTACGGGCCGCCGCTGCCATTGTCCTGTGGAAACACCAGCGGGGTCAAGCGCGCGGGTGACGCCCCACCGGAGATGGGCGCGGGCTGGCCATTCGCCGTCCCATGGTAAAGGGGCGCCCACCGGCCTGCGGCGTCCAGCCCCCAGACGGTTGCCGAGTCCGGCGCGGAGGAGTGCGCCGCGCCATTCAAATCCACATAACCCGCGAAACGCAGCGGAGTGGCGCGCTTCTTCAACAAGGCCAGCAGGTTTGTCATCGCGTCGTCAAAATAACTGTCGCCGTTGTCGCTGGTGAAAAACGCCTGGACGGCCGCGTTCAGGCGTGAATCAGGCGAGGGGAACAGCCAGTCGGACGGCTGCAGGTGGCCACCGGTGATTTTGGCCAGCTGTTGCGCCGCGGCCTGGGCCTTGGGCGAAAATGCCAGTCCCCAGTCGCGCGGGCGGTTTTGCATGATGCGGAAAATCTCCTGCTCGAGGTACGCCTTGAACAGGGGCGACACCCCCTGGCTGGAGCGCACGTCGTCGAGCACGCGCAAGAGCGGCTGGGCAATGGTGCTGCGGTCGCGGCTGTAGGCGGCGCGCACGCGGGCCAGCAGGTCCGACTCGGGCGTCAGTTTGACGTTCTCCAGTTTTTTCCCATTCGGTTTTTTGCCGGTGAATTGCACCCAGCGCACGGACAAGGCCGTGACCGAGCCGTCCGCGTTGATGCGGTTCGCCGACTGCACCAGCTCCTCGACGGTGTCCAGTTTGGAGGTTTTTTCGCTCGGCTGGCCCGCCAGCGCCACCGGCTCGCGCGAAGTTTCCTCGCCATCGGCGTAGGTTACGAGGTCGGCGCGGTAGGTATTGGCGAGCAGGTTGTTGCTCACCAGCCGCCAGAAACTCACGTCGTCGCCCTGGTTGCTTTCGGCGGGCAGCAGCCGCGCTTCGCCCACCTGCTTGAGAAACGCCCACGTGTCCGGGTCATCCGGCAGCAGGATGCGTTGGGCGGCATCGGCCCAGTTGGGATTTTTCGCGAAAAGGGCGCGGGCCGCCGCCGCCGTGGTCTCGTTGTCGAGCGCATTGCCCGCCAGCGCCGCCGCAGCGTTTTGATAATCCTCCAGCGTGCGCGCCTGAGGCAGCTGCGCGCGCTCGGTTTGCGCCGCACTCGCGGCGGCGGAGAGCGCCTCAGCCTTTTGGGCCAGCTCCGCCAGCCGCGCGCGCGCTTGCGCCTCGCCCGTCGAGGCGGCGGCCGGGTCCGGCGGCAGGGCGTCGGCCTCGGCCAGAATTTTCTGTGCTTCGGCAATGATGGGCTGCGCCGCTTCGGCGGTCATGGGCGCGGCCAGTTTTTCCGCCAGGATGGCCGTGACGCGCTGGGCGATGTCGGTGAGCTTGGCCGTGCGGGAATCCTGCGCCTGGGCGAGGTGCTGTTGCAGGCGCACCCGGAGATTTTGCACGGCGGCCTTGCCGCGCTGGGCGTCGTCGGCGCCCAGGCCGGTGGTTTCCTGGTCGAGTTTGTCGAGGTTGGCCAGCAACTGGCGCGTCTGGCTTGGCGAGGGGTTCGCGGCGGCGTCGGTGATTTGCGCCAGCTCTTTGTCGAAACGCTCGACCACCGATTGGTGCGAATTGACAAAATCGCGCGCCTGCGTGAGGAGCGTGTCCAGCGCGGGGTCGCCCTCCGGCCCGCGGAAATGCGCGTCATATTGCTTGAGCGAGTCCGCCAGCTCCTTGGTGGCGCCGTCCTGAAAGTGCTGCCGGATGGCCGTCAGCACCGTCTGGTGAAGATTGGCGCGGGACTCGAACCAGAATGCGATGAAGGCGAGCGCCAGCATGGCCGCCACCGCGGCGGCGGCGAAGCCGGCCATTTGCAATTGCCGCTTGCGCAGTTGCGCGCGCAGGCGCGCGGCTTCGTGCCGCAGGCGCTTGCGGAGCTCCTCCGGCGGCTGCTCGCCGGCCTCGCCGCTGCTTTCCGCAACCAGCACGGCCAGGTTGGCGGTCACTTCGGCGATTTCCTTCGACAGAGTGCGGGCGGTTTTTTTGCCCGGGTCTTCGCGGGCGAGTTGCCCGGCGTAAGCCTCCAGGTCGCGCCAGAATTTTTTTTGCTCCTCGCCCGTTTCCTGTTGGGCGAGCAGGCCGGTCGCCCATTCGCGCGCCGCGGCGGCGTCCGCCTCGGCCTCCTCGGGCAGGACGATGGCAAACTGGCCGTGCAGCACGTCCCACTCCGCCAGCAGGGGCAGCGTCTCGCGCCATTGGCCGGCGTCGCGCGCCTGGCGCAGCAGTGCGACCAGTTCGAGGCAGCGCCGCCGGGCGGAATTGAGCAGGTAGTCCTCGCGAAATTTTTGCGCCTGCTGCCAGCCGGCGTCCGTTTCGCGGCCGGGCAGGCTGTCCGTCTCAATGGATTCCATCAGTGCCAGCGCGCGCGTCGCGTCGTTGCGTTCGAGCGCATCGGCCAGGGCCGCGCGGCGCTGCTCGAAAAGCTTGTGCGCCAGGCGCGCGAACTCCGCGTGCGCGTTGGCGTCGTCCGGGTTGACGCGGCGGATGGAGCGCAACACCCGGAGTGCCTCGTCGTCCCGGCGCGTGCGGACGGCCTGGCGGTATTCGCGGTAAAGCGGGTGGGTCTCGCTGATTTTTTTGCCGTAGAGCTGGTTGACGAGCTCCACGCTGCGCTCATCGAACGGCCGCGCGGCGGGCAGGCCCTGCTTGAGGCAAAAGGCGCGCCATTGCTCCGCCTCGGCAAAGGCAAGCTGCCGCACCAAGTCGAGCACCGGCGGCGGCGACTCCGCGATTTGCAGCGCGGGAAAATCCTGCCCCTGCCGGATGAGCGGCACGATTTGTTCGAGGCGCTCGCCGGCCTTCGCGCACCAGTCGGCGTATTCCTCCGCCAGCGCGCGCTGCTCGAACTCCGTCGCATACCCCTGCAGGGCCGCGCGGATGCGGTTAAGGAGTCGGTCCAGTTTCATTGGGGGTGAATTGCAGGAAAACCATCGGCGCGTTGGTGTCCGGATTGCAATAAAGAACCCACGGCGCGGCGGAGGCCGCCCACTTGGCCCGGCCGGCCGCCAAGGCGGCGGACTGCAACTGACTCAGGCTCGCCTGCAGTTTTTTCACGCTTTGGCCGGCCTGGTCAATCATCACTTGGGGCGGCGTCTTGTTGGGGTCGGTGATCGCCACCATCGCGTCGAGCTGTTGTTGCGCGCGTGCCGCGTCGGTTTGGAGCAGCCGGTATTTGTCCTGCAATTGGTTTACCAGCCGCTGGGCCTCGTAGGCGGCTTCGCCCGCCGTCTCCGCGGGGTCGAGGGCGACCGTCACGCTTTGCGCGGCGGCGTTGAGGTTGGCAGGTTCCAATCGGAACGACTGGCCGGCGGGCGCGTGCAAAACCACATTTTTTGCCAGCCAGGACGGCAGGCTCACCCGCGCGGGCAGGCCTTGCTGGTTCAGCCACGCGAACGGCACCGGCAGCGGCTTCCAATTTTCCGCGGTGACGGCGCCTGGGCGTTGCAGCAGCAGATAAAGCGAGGGCAGCGGCGCTTTGCCCGTGAATCGCAGCCAGAGCGCGCGGCTGAGCGGTTGCAGCGGTGCGTTGGCGGGATAGCGCTGGAAAAATTCGCTGTTGGGCTGGAACATCCGCCAAGTCAGCTTGCATTGCCCCGGTCGGTCGGCGAGCAACTGCATGAAACGCCCGCCGGCCGCGCCGCGCGAGGCATCGTGCAGGATGAGGTAGTTGCCCGAATCAAAATCCGCCGGCAGGATGTTGAAGGCAAACCACTGGTCGGCTGCGGGCAGTTGCAGGGAGGTGGCGCGCGCGGCGGCCACTTGGAATTGGCCCGCTTTCGCGCCGAGCAGTTGGGCAAGTTCGGGAATCGCAAGCGTGACGGTGCCCTCCTGGTAATCGCTGCCCGAGTTGCCCGGCGTGAGACTCCCCGTCATCCACACCGGCGCGTCGGGCAATTTATCGAGAAAAGCCAGAATGGCGGCAGCGTTGTTGGCCATGCCTTCGAGCTCTTCCGGCTTGGTCACAGGCCAGGTTTTGGGAAAATCCCGCAACGCCGCGAGCCGCTGGGCCAAATCGGCGCGCACCGCATGGCCGCTGCCCAAATCGGCGAGGATTTGCCCGACGGCGGCCAGCCATTCTTTGCGCGCATTGGGCAACACGCGCTTGTCGAGCACATCCTGGTGCGCCGCGGCGTAATCCGGCGCGCTCCCGGATAATTCCTGCCATTTCGCCAGCGCCGCCAGCGCCTGCCCATTGCCGGCGAGCTGGGTGATTTCCGTCAACGCCTCCTCGTTGGCCATGCCGGAGTTGTTTTCCGATCCGGTGGGTGGATTGGCTGCTGGCGGCGACGACGGCCCGGACGGTGGGGGGACGCTGATTAACACGCTGGGCGGAGTGGCGGAGGGCGCGGTGGCGTTCGGTGGATGCGGCCAAAGGGCGATTGCCAGCACCGCGCCGCCGAGCAGCAGCACGCCCAGGCTGCCGAAAACCCACGCCTTCGAACGCGTTGGCTTCGCGGTCGGCACTGCCGGCATACGCGAAGCCGCGGCGCCGGCCGTCAGGCGGATTTTTTCCCGGCTGGAAGTTTTTCCCAACGGCCCCAACGTGGGCGGCGGCGCAGGTTTCGCCGGTGCGGGTGGCGGGGCCGTGGTGCCTCGGGCCCGGCGTGAGGCCGCATTTTCGGGGGCGGGAGGCAACGCCGCGGGCTGGGTCAAATCCATCACGCCGCCGACGCGCGCCAGCGTGACCTCGCTCGGTGAATCGGCCCGCACCACCGCCCAGCGAAAGGCCGACGCCGTTTCGGTGGGCTGCAGGCAGGTGGTGAATTCGACGCGCCAGCACTCCGCCGGCGGCAGCAACGCGGAGGATTCACTCAGCAGGCCGAGGAGGTCGTTTTCAAATTCTACTGGGCAGCGCAGCACGCGGCTGAGCGGATTCAGGCCTTCGACGAGCAACGCGGCGCGTCCGGCATCGCCCGTCAGGCGTCCCCAGGTTTCCGCGGGCAGCGCGGGGGGCGTCGCCACGCGCAAGGCGGCGAGGTCCACCCGGTCATTTTCGTCGAACCAGCGCGGCGGACCGTCCCAGCGGTTGCGCCAGCCGTTCCAGCGGCGGAAAATTTCCGCTGGCGGCGGCGCGCCCGCGATTTCCTCCGGGTCGAGCGCCAGGTGGTGGGCGAGAAAATTGCCGCGGTGCGTGTAATCCTGCCCGGCGTGGACGATGCGACTGAGCACCGGAAAGCGCAGGCCGCCCACCTCCACCTGCCGAAACGCGCACACCACCGGCGCGGGCTGCCAATCCTCGGGGTACACGCTCAAACTTTCCAGCGCGGAGGCCAGGCGGTCGCGCAGATCGCGGTGCCGCGCCACCGTGCAATAGCCGGTGCGGCCGGGCGTCAGCCCTTGCGGGGCGCTGGTGAAGACAAGCTGACGCGCCATGGCCGGATGATTTTGGTCAACCGCCGGGCACCAGTTGCGGCATCAGCCGCGACAGCGCCCAAAGCGTGGGGATTTCGAGGTAAATGGGGGCGAGCCGCTGCGGGTCCGGCGCGAGCAGCCCGGCGCCCGCGCCCGTTTCAATTTTGGCCGGCGAGTGCCCGAACGCGCTGACCGGGAAAAAGCGCACCGTGCGCGCCAGGCCCTCGGCATGCGCGACGATGGCGGGGTCCACCCGCACCATGAATTCGCGCAGGCGCGCGGAATTCGCATCCACGATGGCGTGGTCGAGCTGGCCGTCGTGCAACGGGTCCTGAAATTCGTGCCAGGGGACGAGGTGCTTCCACACATCGCACTTGCCGATGAGCATCGCGAGGGGCACGTCAATCTTGCGGTCCGCCTCGAGCGCGAGCAGCCGCTTCACGCGGATTTCCATCTCGGCCATGATGCTGTCCTGCTGGTCGAGCCGCGTGTGCTGCGCCAGTTGCGGGTCCTGCGAGCCGGACAGGATTTTGCGAAACGCGAAGTTCGAGGTCGGGTCGAACAAAAAGAAAATCGTGGCCGAGCTGGCGACGTGCAGCGCGCCCGGCGAGTCCTCGATGTCCACGCCTGGTTCAAAATGTTCGCCCGCGTTGTCGTAAAAGGTGATGGAGCAGTCCGTCGAGTGGTCGGAATCGTCCGGCGCCACGCCTGCGCGCTGAACCGCGCGGCCCAGCGCGTAGGAAAACGGCCGCGGCAGCGCGACCATCTTGCCGTAGCGCGGCAGGCGTTCATACATCGCGCCTTCGAGCGCCGTCTTGGCGAGAATGGCGTCTTCCGGCTTGCTCGCCGAAAAGAGCCGGCTCTTCATCTGGTTGAGCAGCATGTTGCCCGTCGGGTCGCCGTCCTTGAACACGAGGCCGAAACGCGTGTAGAGCGTCTGCTGGAGGGTCTTGAGCAAGATCGCGAGGTAATAGGTCTTGCCCGCGCTCGGCGCGCCGACGATGGAAAAAAGAAATTGCGGCACCTCGAGAAATCCCGGCGGCAGCCGGCGGCGGCAATGCGGGCAGGCGAGGTCCGCCGAGGGCAGCCCGAGCGGGTCGAGCGCCTGGCCGAGGTCGTTGAAGCGCGTGGCAAAAAATCGCAGGCGCGCGTCCTCGCCGAGAATCGGGTCGCCGCGCAGGCTGTCGTGCGTGGCGATGTTCATGGTGTCGCCGGCGTCGAACTTCAGCCAGCACACCGGGCAGGTGTAGTGGCCGCGCGAGCCGTCGAGCGCGGGCGCCTCGGCCGCTTCAGTCGGGGTGGGCAGCTTGACGCCGAGCACTTCAAAAACCTGCACGAGAAAAAATCCGCGTTCCAGGCCCAGGGGCGCGGCGGCGTACAGCGCCGGGTTGAGCCCGCGCTGGCGCACCAGCTCCGGCAGCTCGCGAAAGCGCGTCACGCCCTCGACGCGGCCATCCGCCACGCTGAAGAGCCGCCAGTCGTCCGCCTGGACATGCTGAATTTTGGCCTGTTCATTTTCGCCGACGGCCAGCGCCACCAAATCGCGCCCGATTTGCAGCAGTGTCAACCCCGGCGGCACCGCGCAGGTGTTGGTCACGGCGACACCGTTGTAGCGCAAGCCGCCCGGCATCTCGGGCGTCAAACTGTAGCCCTGCTCCGTTTCCTCGATCAGGCAGCCCGCCTGGCCCGGCGGCAGGCTCGTCGCCTTCCACGCCGCGTCGCCGGTGTTGCCCAGCCGCGCGGGCAATTTCGCCAACTCCGTCGTCTGGCCGCGCAGGCAATCCACGAGGCTCAAGCGCGGGCGGTTGAAGCCCTTTTTGGCCAGGGAGATGATATTGGGCAGCGTCGAAGGCATGGCGCGGCGATAAATTCCGGCGGGGAAGACCGTTAGCGATCCACGCAAAGTCGAACAGCGGGCGGGGTATGGCTAAGGATTCATTCTCACGCCAAAATGTTCCCCTGCCAACCCCGAAATATGTCCAAATCAAGGCGTTTTAATTCTAGGGTGCGACTTCAACACTGTAATAACCTGCCGGGAGCCGGTGGCGGTTGTACCATTGGCGCAGCTTGGCGCGCAGGTCGTCATCCACCGCGGGCGTGCCGGAGCTGTTGACCAGCAGCGGGTCGCCCGCCAGGCCCGTTTCATTGAAAACCAGGAGGAACGACGCCGGCTGCCAGCGCACATCGCCCACCTTGGGGGCCATCGAGGCGGGCCATGTCACTTCCATGACCTGCGTGTCCGCGCCGGCCTGCCGGGGGGTCACACGCAATTGCGCGCCGCGCGCCGGGGGGGGCGGGTTGGCATTCGCGGTTTGGCCGAGCCCGGCCATAAAATCCCACCGCGTGGACTTGAGCGATTCGCTCGGCGCGACGGCCTTGTTGCCCGAGGACGCGAGCAAGTGAAAGTCGCCCTCGGTCAAATTCAACTGGATGTTGCCGGCATCGGCGTTAAAGACGTGCGGCGCGGGGGTGGGTGCGGCGGCCACGGCGCGCGAGGCGTAATTGAGGGGCGTCGGCGAGTAGACCATCTGCGGGTCCCAAATGGCGTCGGCCTGGTCCATGGCCTGCGCCTGGCCGGCATCGGCGGCCTTGGTAAAATGTACAAAAGCCGCTGGAGCATGGGCGGGCGTGGCCGACGGCACTTCCAGATGGAACAGCACCAGCCCAGCGAGATGCGCGCCCGCGCCGATCAACAGCGCAAGCATAAAGACCGGCAATCCGCGGGAGTTGCCGTTGCGGGCGCGCCCGTCCGGCGCCACTGGCATGGAAGGGTAGGCGGACACGGGAAATTCTGGAGGCTGAAGTGAAATTAAAAAATCCGCCGACCGGAAAGATCTACGGGCTTTTCGCGGAGGTTGCCGCGTCCGTCGCGGCCGGGCCGCCGGGAGTGGCGTAGCCCGATGGAACAAACGCGAGCAACTCCGAGCCAAAACCCGCGTCTTGCGCCATCGCGCACACTTTGAGAATCGTGGTCACCGACACGTCCTCTTTGCTTTTCAGCAGCAAGACGGGCTTGGCCATCGGCAAGCTCTTGCGCAATTTGGCCAGCGCGGGCTCCAGATTGTCCTCGGTGTGCCGCCCGTCGTTGAGCACGAAGAGCGGGGCGTTGTTTACCTGCGGCAAAATCACCAGCGTGGCGTCCGGATGGCCGACGAGCGAGGCGACGCCGGGTTGCGCCGGCAGCGTGGGCAGGTTCAGCCGATTCGGCAAGTTGCCGGCAGGCGTGTTCGACACCACCAAGCCCGGCGCCCACACATAACTCGAGCCCAGTAGGTAAATGGCTAGGCCCACGAGCATCACATTCAGCCACGGGATGACCTCCATCCGCAAGTCGGGCTTGCGGAGGTGGCGCATGAGGCCGAGGGGGCTGGTGAGGGACATGGCGGCGGTCCGGAAATTCGGAAAATAAAAAACTACTTACCCGGCGTAAGACCGGCCGGGGCGTCGCCCGGTTCCGCCGCCGGGGCCGGCGTCGCCGGCAAATCCACGAGCAAAAATTGCAGCATCTCGTTGCCGACCCATTCCATGTCGTGGACCAGGGCGCGGACCCGGCCGTAAAGAAAATGGTGCGCCAGGTAGGCCATGATCGCGATGGCGAGGCCCGCGGCCGTGGTCGCCAGCGCGGCGTTGATGATGCCCGCGAAATCCGCCGCGTTGGCATACGGGCCGTTGGCGTTCATCAGCGCAAAACCGCGCAACAAGCCCAGCACCGTACCGAGCAGCCCGAGCAGCGGCGCGATTTTGGCGATGAGCGCGATGGTGCCGAGCCGGCGTTCGAGCGTGGGGATTTCCACCAGCGCCATGGCCTGGATGGCGCCGCGCAGGCGCGGCTCGTCCTCGCGGTAATGCATCAGCGAGGCCTTGACCACCGCCGCGACCGGGCCGGGCGTTTCCTCGCAGACGGTCAGCGCCTCGAGCATCCGGCGCTTGCGCGCGAGGGTCTTGATACCCTCGAGGAATTCGGTCGTGCGAATCTGGCCCTTGTGCAAGAACAGCGCCCGCTCCAAAAAGAAAACGAACCCCAGCACGCTCAACGCGAACAGGGGCCACATCATCGGCGCCGACAGGTCGAAGATATTCATCCGCCGGCCCAACCTTAGCGGACTGCCCCCGGTTTGATAAGCCAAATTCGCGCCTTTCTAAGAAACCGTTCCCCGCCCCGTCTCAGTAATATACCCATGACATCTTTTTTACCTGTCCGGCCTGCTTTTTTCCTTTAGCGGCTGATACGCCCGGGTAAGAATGCGCCCGCCTCCGGCATAGTCCGCCCTCTCCTCCATTTCCCCTCCGATGCACGCCGACATGTCCGACGAGGAAATCCTTTGGCGCGCGCAGGCGGGAGCGGTCGCCCGGCGGGTCAATCTCGGCTGGTGGTGGCAATGCCTGGCGCCGGCGCTCATCGGCATCAATCTCGCGGGGGCCGGTTCGCTGCTGTTGTTTCGCCAGTTGCGCTGGCCGCTTTTGCCGGTGGCGTTCATTTTAATCTTGGGCTGGTTCGCGGCGGGAGGATGGGCGTGGTGGCGCGGCCGCAAACGTTTTTATGGCGTGCGGGAAGGCTTGCTGCGCCTCGAAACCCACCTGGGCTGGCACAATGTGCTTTCGGCGGCGGCGGCGGGCGGCGTGCGCTGGCCGAGCGTGCCGGAGGAAGGCATGCGCGTGATCAAGTGGCGCTGGGGCCAGTCGGCGCAGCCCTTGCTGGCCTCGGTCGCATTTTTGCTCGCGGGATTATTCGTGCCGGTCGGCCCCCCGCCGAAACCGTACCTTCCGCCGCCCGCGCAATTGCCGCTTTCCGTCCAGGAAGTGCAAAAATGGACCGACCTGTTGAAGGACCAGAAGCTGGTCGAGCCGGCGATGATGGAAACGTGGGAGCAGCGCCTCGAGCAATTGAAAAACAAGCCCGCGCAGGATTGGTATGGGCAGGAGAGCCTCGAGGCCGCGGAGTCCCTGCACAACCAGATGGCGAAGGAAATTGACACGCTCGGCAAAAATTTGAAAAAAGCCTCGGACACGCTCGGCTCGATGCAGGGCCTGCCCGCCAATTCCACCGCTTCGAACGACCTCGACAGCGCCTTGGGCCAGCAAGCCGCCAACATGGAAAATGGCGGCCTGCCCTTGCGCCAGGACTTGGACAAGCAACTTGCCGAGGCCAAGGACCTGACGCCCAAACAACTCGAGGACTTGAAGAAAAAACTCGAAGACGGCGCGAAGGCCTTGGGCGCCATGCAGTCCGGCGGCGTGTCATCGAGCAGCCTTGGACAGAATCCGCTGGGGCTGACGTCGAGTCCCTCGCCCAGCGCCTCGTTTGGGATGAGCGCGCCCAGTACGCCGAGCCTGCCGGATCCTTATAACACTGGGAGTCCCGGCAGCCCGCCCTCGCTGCCCGCCCCATACAACACCGGCGCAAATAGCCCGAGCCTGCCTAACCCTTATAGCAGTACCACTCCCAGCACGCCCAGCCTGCCCGGGCCAGTCAGCACTGCTCCGCCGGGTTTGCCTGCGCCACCTGGACCTCCCGGCCCATCCGGTTCGCCCGGGTCGGCGCCTCCGGGCTCCGGCCCGCCTAGTTCCTCTCCGGGTTCAAGTCCAGGCTCTTCTCCAGGCTCGTCGCCGGGTTCCTCGTCCGGTTCGGGCTCGCAAGGTTCCAATACGAATGGTCCGGGGCAGGTTGGCGCGCACAGCAACAGCCCCAACAACGGCACCGGCTCGGGTGGGCCTGGCGGCGGCGGCGGCGCGGCCGGGCTGAATTATGAAGCGCCCACCGATTTGCGCGCGTTAAACAAAGTGGGCGAAGTCAGCAAAAACCAGCAATCACCCCAACCCGGCGACATGCTCGGCCTCTCCAAAAGCGCTCCGCCAAAAAACACCGGCAACGACGAGGCCGGCAGTTCCGGCGGCGCGGCCGGCAACGGCAGCGGCGGCGACGCCGTCTGGCGCCAGGAACTCACCCCCCAGGAGCGTGCAAAACTCAACCGCTATTTCAAATGACCCGGTTCACCGCACCCGCCGCGCTTGCCTCCCGGTTGGCGCGATGATTTAAACTTATCACCCTCAAAACCTGCTTGCATGGATACGCCCGCCTCCACCGCCGCCGCCGGCGGACTTGACCCTTCTCTCGCGCAGGACGCCGCCAAGACCCTTGGCCAGTTGCGCTCTGCGATTGCCAATGTCATCTTCGGCCAGGAGGAGCTGATTGAGCTGGCCGTCACCGGCTTGCTCGCCGGCGGCCACATCCTGCTCGAGGGCCTGCCCGGCCTGGGCAAGACCGAGCTCGTCAAGTCCTTCTCCAAGGCACTCCGGCTCGACACCAAGCGCGTGCAGTTCACGCCCGACTTGCTCCCGGGCGACATCACCGGCAATCCCGTCCTGCAGGAAACCAACGGCGAGCGCCGCTTTGTTTTTCAACCCGGTCCGGTGTTCACCAACCTGATGCTGGCGGACGAAATCAACCGCGCCAGCCCGAAGACGCAATCCGCGCTCCTCGAAGCGATGCAGGAACGCCGCGTCACCGTTCTTGGCCAGACCCATGTTTTGCCCGAGCCGTTTTTTGTCCTCGCGACGCAAAACCCCATTGAGCTTGAAGGGACCTACCCGCTGCCCGAGGCGCAGGTGGACCGCTTCCTGTTCAAGCTTGAAGTCCTGCGCGCCGCGCCCGAGGTGCTGCAAAAAATCGTCGCACAACGCCGCCTGGGCGAGGAGCCGATGCTGACGCCGGTGATGACGCGCGAGGAATTGCTGAATCTCATCGCGCTGGCCCGCCGCGTCTTTTTGCCGCCGGTGGTGGCTGAGTATATCGCGCGCCTCGTCAATGCTTCGCATCCCGGCCAGTCGCAGGCCGCGCAAGCCATCAAATACGGCGCGAGCCCCCGCGCGGCCATCGGCCTCGCCGCCGCCGCCCGCGCCCGCGCGCTCATCCAGGGCCGCGGTTATGCCGGCACCGAGGATGTGCAGGCCGTGGCCAAGCCCGTGCTGCAACACCGCCTGATTTTGCACTACCAAGCCCGGCTTGAAGGCCTCACCGCCCCCGAGGTCACCAACCGGCTGGTGGCCGAAGTTCCCGTCGAGGCCAAGGCGCTTCCGCGCACCCTCGCCGCGGCCAAAGTCTCCTAATCCCATTGTCCCACTTTCCTCCTGCCATGCCAGCGCGCGCAACCGAGCAGTTGCTCTTGTGGACGCGGCGAACCGGCGCAGCCCTGCTGACGGCGCTGGCGCTGGCGCGCCCGGCTGGGGCGCAAAGCACGCAACCGGTCTTCACCAAACCCGGCAGCGGCATCACCATCCAGGTGACGAATCTGTACAACGGCATGCCGGCGCGCGGCTTTTTGCCCGTGCGGGTCAACATCGCCAATTTGTCCGGCAGCGATGGCCAGTGGGAGGTGGAGACCCAGGCGGTGCAGGGGAGCAGCGCCAACCTGGGCGACAATCATTTCGGGGCGAAGGCCACTTGCGCCGTGCCCGCCCAGGCCACGCGCATGTTCGAGGTGCTGGCCCCGCTCCCGGATTCGACAGGCCAAAGTCCGCCCCGGGTTTTTGTGCACATCACCGGCCCGGGCGTGGTCAATCCGGAGATTGTCTTTCTGTCGAATATGCAGATGCCGCCGCCCAGCGCGCTGCGGGTGACCGTTCCGATCGGCGGTCTGAGTTCCGGATATGCCCCGGCGCGGGCCGCCTTGCGTCCGGCTTCGTACACGACGGTTTCCACCAACGCCAGCGGCGACACCGCGCGCACCACGACCACCAGCCTCCCCAATGGCAACACCCAGGTGGAAGTTATTATTACCCATCCGGATGGCTCGACCCAAACCACCAATACGACCATCGATTCCTCGGGCCGCCGGCTTTCGAGCACCTCCCGCACCACCGGGCTGACGGGCACGCCGACGTCTGCTTACACCGGCGCCACGATCATCAACGGCGGCACTTTGTCGTCACCCGCCGCCGCCGCTTCTGCGCCCGCTGTTACCCCCATTGCCTCCGTCACGCGCAATGCCGACGGTTCCGTCACCCAGACCACAGTCACCCACCGGCCGGATGGCAATACCCTCACCGTCAAAAAAACCGCGAAGGCCGACGGCACGACGACTGCAGCTTACACCCTCACCAACGCGGCTGGCACGGTCGTTAAGGAAGGGGCGGGCGATGGTGCGGATGCTGGGCCCCCCGCCACACCGGCGCCTTCGGCCAATCCGCCGCCCGTGGCTCCGCCGTCGCCCGCGGGCGCAATCAATTTCAACGACCGCGCAACCATCTTTACAGGCGCGCTGCAGGATGCCAAGCCCCAGTCCGGCGACCAGACCACCAATTCCGATTCCACGGATTCGCTGACTGGCAATCCAGTGCATACCACCGTGACCAAGCACGCCGATGGCACGATCACCACGGCCACCGCCACGCCAAATAAATACGGCACGGAAATCGTCACCAGCACCACGGATGCCTCCGGCGCGAAAATCGCCGGCAGCCACGAATTTTCCCTTTCGCCCGCCGCCATGGAGCAAGCGTTGCCCGGCGGCGCGCCTTCGTCGCCTTCCCTCCCCAATGCCTCGGTCGGTGGCGGCCGTTTGCGCAATGTATCCGCAGCGGTGGATGCCTCCGCCTCGACGGCCTCGGCTCCGGCAAATTCCAGTGCCAGCCCGTCGGGAGGACTTATGTTCTCGGCAGTTTGGTCAGGGAATAGTTCGTCAGCGGATAATAACCGGGCGTTAGTGAGTGTTCCGCAAGTTACGCTGCCGCCCGAAGCGGTCCAAGCCTTCGGCGGGGGCAACGTAGCCATTAGCGTTGGGCAGACGACCCTTTACCCCGCGGCCTCGGGCAGTGTTGTGATCGCGCAAAATTCGCCCGCGGCGGCCAGTGCTTCGAGCCCTCGTTTGGCCCCGCCCCCGCCGCCACCGCCACCGCCACCGCCTCCGCCTCCCGTGCCTTCCACGCCGTTTGCGGGCCGTTCCGGAGTGACCTTCTCTACGGGAGGGGCTGGCTCGCTTACCCTCCGCGGCGGCCGCGGCTACACCGTGCGCAATCTTCCGCCCGGCGCGCCGATCTTTGTCGGTTTGTCGTCCACGCTCGCGCATGACCATGGCGAACAGATCAAAAATTATTTTCTCAGCGCTTGCCGGCGGCCGCTCCAGCAGACGGCCTTTGACCCCGCGATGATGTCGGCCGACTGGCGCGCCTACCTCGGGTTCGATCTCGTATTCTTCACCGCGGCGGACTGGCTGGCGGCCCCGCCGGAAGTTCGCCTGGCCCTCACCCAATGGGTCGCCGCGGGCGGCGAGTTGCGCCTGATTGCCAATCAGGACGGCGGCCTCAACCTCCCCCCGCGCGTGAACGAGCATTACGGCGCCGGCGCCATCGAGCTCTTCACCGAGGATGAATTGAACAATTTCAACTTCGCCCTCGAGCACACCGACCCGCAGGAGCGCACGCCTTTCAATCTGCTCTATCATCCGGTCCATTCGTTCAACGCCGCGGGAACCGGCCTGGGCTACGATGTCCCGCCCGGCATGCAGGCGCGCGAATACACGTTGAGCGAGGACAATATCATACGTCTCACCGGCCTGGACCCGTATTCCGCCGCGCCCACCACCGGTTCAGGCTTCACCACTTCGAACCCCGTGGTGGCTGTCGAAAGCGGGCTCATGGAGCTTTTTAACCGCAGCGGCGCGCCGATGGGCGGCGGAACCCTGCACCTCAAGCCGGACCTGCGGCATCTCGTCGTCATCAACACCCCGGCGGGGCTGAATGCCGTTGCGGCGGTCCTCGCGCGTTACGGCGAAAGCGAAGTCGGCGCGCCGGCCAGCCCAGCCAATGCGGAGTCGCCGGAAATCCAGCGGCTGCGCACGATAATGTTTCCCCGCGTCAGTTACGATGTGCCGACGCCGTTGGACCAAATCGCCTCCTCACTGCAGGCGCTCTCGGGGCGGTATGACCCGAACGGATTGGGCGTCGCCATTCACGCCTACCCGCCGGGTTCCGGCAACGCCACGATGCCCCGGGTGACGTTGACCGAGCCCAGCGAGCTGAGCCTTTACGAATTGCTGCGCGACGCCTGTGCCGGCGCCAAGCCCGCCTATCATATTGCATTTGAGGGCAACACCATCGCCCTGCGCGAGGGGCCCGATCCGTCCGCAAAAGTGGCCGCGGCGGCTGCGGCGCCGGGCTCCGCTCCGGCCCAGGCGGCGAATGCCCCCCCGGCCGCCGCCGCCAAAAATTTCGCCGACGTCATGCCGCATGTCGGCAACCATTATTTCGTCGTCGCCTGCGTCATCATCGCCTTCGGGCTGCTGGCCGGGCCGCTGAATTTGTTTCTTTTTTGCGGCGGTTCCCGGCGCCCGCACCTGTTGTGGGTGACGCCGTTGCTCGCCCTCCTCGCCAGTGTCGCCATCCTCGCCTTCATCCTCCTGGCGGAAGGCATCGGCGGCCGCGGCATTTATTTCCGCGTCACCCAGCTCAACCCTGACGGCAAATTTGCCATCGAATCGGAAGTCGAATCCAGCGTCACCGGCTTGCTCACGCGCCGGGACTTCGACCTCGGTGAACTGGCGTGGGTGCTTGATTACGACCAGTCGGATCCGGGCCTGCCGAATTGGGTGCACGGCAATTTTGTGCAGGACGGCAAGCATTACACCGGGGACTGGTTTGCCAGCCGCCGCGAGCAACTGCTCTTCGCGCGCGCCGTGGTGCCCTCGCGCGCCTCCCTGCGCGCCGACCCCGCCACCGCCGGCAAGCCGCCCGTGCTCCATTCCGAATACAACGGCCTGATGGTGAATTTATACTATCAGGACAACGACGGCAATTATTGGAAGATTGACCGCATGACCGATGGCCAGCCCACGACCTTGCAGCCCGCCACCGCGGATGAGTTCAAGACCGCCTGGGAGGCGAGCGTCAACACCGCGCCGTCGCTGCTTTCGACCTACCTCGGCAAGGTTGCGCCCGAACGCGGAACGTTTTTCGCGCTCGGCAGCGGCGAGGCTTCCGCCCTCGAGCCGGACCTCAGCGGCCTGCGCTTGAACCGTTTTCGCCATCTTATCACCGGCCCCGTCGCCCAATAGCCCGCCATGCCCGAAGTCCCCGCCATCGAAGTGGAAAACCTGCACCGGAGTTTCGGCGCGGTGCACGCGGTGCGCGGCCTTTCCTTCCGCATCGAGAGGGGCCAGGTCGCGGGCTTCATCGGCGCCAACGGCGCGGGCAAGACCACCACGATGCGCATCCTGGCCACGCTCGATTTGCCCAGCCAGGGCGTCGCCCGCGTGTGCGGCAACGACGTGCTCGAACATCCTTCCCGCGTGCGCAACCTCCTCGGCTGGATGCCCGACCATTTTGGGGCGTATCCCAACATGGACGTGCAGGAATACCTCGACTTTTTTGCGCGCGCCGTGGGCCTGCAGGGCAAGCAGCGCCGCAAGCGCGTCATCGAGGCGATGGAGTTCACCGAGCTCACGCCGCTGTCCACGCGGCCCAGCCACCGCCTCTCCAAGGGCCAGACGCAGCGCCTCTGCCTCGCGCGGACGCTCCTCAACGATCCCGCCGTCCTCATCCTTGATGAACCCGCCGCGGGCCTCGACCCCAAGGCGCGGCTCGAATTCAAAAACCTGGTGCGCATCCTGGCCGGCCAGGGCAAGACGATGCTCATCAGCTCGCACATCCTTTCCGAGCTCGCCGAGATGTGCGACACCATGCTCTTTATTGACCAGGGCCAGATTGTCCACCACGGCAGCTCCGACAGCCTGCGCTTCGACGAACGCGCCTTGCTCTCCGTCCATGTGCGCGTGAGCGGGCCGGTCGAAGCGCTGCTCGATTGGGCCAAGCTGCAAACCGGCCTGCGCGTGCGCGAGGAATTGCGCCAGGGCGCGGTCTTCGAGCTGGAGGCCCGCGGCGAGGATGCCCTCCGCGATTTGCTCCGCCGCCTCGTGCTCGACGGCCTGCCGGTCGTCGAATTTCACCGCGAGCAGCAGCGGCTGGAGGAGGCCTTTATCGGCATCCTGCGCCAGCAGACCACGCGCCCGCTTCCGCGGGCGAAACCCGCCGCGCCGCGCCCGCCGCCCGCCGATCCGCGCGCGCCGCATTTCCCGCCCGACGCCAACTGATTTTATTTTCCCGCCATGACGCTTGTCACCAGCGATTTTCTCAATCCCATGCTTGTGCGCGACCTGCGCCAGGGCCTGCGCTCAAGCCGTTTCACGCTCGTCTTCCTGCTGCTGCAGGTCTGCATGGCGTTTTTCGTCACGATGGGCCTGTTGTCGGGCCAGGGTTCCGAAGTCGGCCATATGCTCACGCGCTCGCTCATGGTTGCGTTTATTCTGTTTTACCTGCTGGGCCTGCCGATGGCGGCCACCTTCGCCTTCTGGTCGGAGTTTGCCGAAAACCGGATTGATTTGCTCAAGCTCACGCAGCTGAGCGCACGCGGCCTCGTCTGGGGCAAATGGATTTCCCTGTTTGTGCAGGGGCTGCTGGTGTTTTTCTCGATGCTGCCGTATTTGATCCTCACCTATTTCTTTGGCGACGTGGACCTGGGCAAGGAGTTGCTCGGCCTGACCGTGCTGCTGGCGTTGTGCGCGATGCTCACCGCCGCCGGCGTGGTCATCTCCTGTTTCTGCAGCGGTGTGTTCCAAGTGCTCGCCATCCTCGGTTTGCTTGGGGTGACGTATCAGGCCTTCAACACCTTCAGCCTGTTTCAGGAAAACAGCTATGCGATGGACCGCCCGAATGGGGGCGCCATCGGGCCGTTGAATTTCATCTGGCAGAATCCCGGGCTCGCCGGTTCGCTGTTCATAACCGCCGGCCTGCCGGCGCTGTGGCTGCTGCTCGAATACGGCGCCGCCCGCCTCGCGCCCATTTCCGAAAATCACGACACCCCGCAACGCCTGGTGCTGCTCGGCCTGATTGCCTTCTCCGGGCTGACCATGGTGATGGACATCGCCTACGCCGGGACGTTCATGGATGACTTCACCGACCTCTACCTGCGCTTTGCCTCCTGGCTGGGCCTGCTGGTGCTGATGTTTGCCGCCGGCTCCGAGCCTTCGCCTTATCCCGGCACTTATCGTCCCTTTGTGCGCTTTGGCTTCTTGGGCAAATTGGTCGGCCGCACTTTCCTGTATCCGGGTTGGCCGTCGGCGACGCCGTTTGTGCTGCTGGTCACGGCGTTTTACTCGATGCTGGCCACGGCCTGGTATTCCCTGCGCCAGCAGCCGCTGCCCGACGGCTGGTTGATTCCCTTCCTGCTCCTGCCGCCGGCGGTGCTGTTCCCGCAACTGGCCGGCTGGATTGTGTTTGGCCGCTCGCGCCTGAGCCCCGCCGGGCGCTACTTCACGATCTGGGCCATCAGCCTGGTCCTCTACTTTGCCTGCTTGGTGCTCTACAACGCGACGCAACGCAGCAACGGCTATATCATCGCCGCGAGCATCCTGCCGCCGGACGCCTGGCTGCTGTTCGCCACCAACCAAATGTCCGAAGACTGGAACAGCGCGGCCTTGCTCCGGATCGTGAAAATCATCGCCGCGTCCGTTGGCGGGCTGACCATCGCCATCATGTGCCTGCGCTCGCTGTGGCACACGAAAAAAACCAGGCAATTGGAAAAGCGCGCGGCCGACGCCTTGCGCCAGCGGCGGGCCCGGCCGGCTGCGCCGGTCGCGCCGGCTCCGCCCGCCGGCATTTGATTTTGAGTCATGGCCGCCACCCCCACCGCCGCATCCGCCGTGCCGCCGACCACCTCGGCGGCCAGCCTGTTCGCCCAGCATGGATTCACGCGGGAATTTCGCGGGGGCCTGCAGGCGCTGGCCGAGAGCATCGCGCCTCGCTTGCGCCTGCCGTTGCGCGCCGCCCGCAGCAGCATGTCCGGCCAGTGGCTGGGTGCGGGCATCGGCGCCTCGCTCGAATTTCAGGACCACCGCCAGTATTATCCCGGCGACGACCCGCGGCATCTCAACTGGGCCGCGTACGCGCGCACCGGCCAGCACACGATGAAGATGTACCGCGAGGAGGTCAGCCCGCGGCTGGATGTCGTGCTCGACTGCTCGACTTCGATGTTCCTCGGCCGGGGCAAGGCGCGGCGCGCGCTCGAAATTTTCGCCTTCGTCCAGGCCTGCGCGCTGCGCGCCGGCGCGATGCTCCGCGCCTACCTCGCCGACCCTGCCAGCGCACACGCCCTGCCCATGGATTCGCTGCGTTCTCATGCGTGGGATCCGCTGCCGCCGGCTAACCGTTCCGCCCCGCCCGCGCTCGACCGCGTGCCCTGGCGCGCCCAGTCCCTCCGCATCATCATCACCGATTTGCTCTACCCGGTGCCGCCGCAGGACATCCTCGGTCACGTGCTGCACTCGACTGGCCGCGCCATCGTCTTTTGCCCGTGGAGCAAGGCTGAAGCCGAGCCGGACTGGGACGGCCAGATGGAGCTGCGCGATTGCGAATCCGGTGAACGCCGTCTTTGCCAATTTTCGTCCGCGCGCCGCGAACGCTTCCAGGCCAGCTATCGCCGGCATTTCAGTTTGTGGGACGAGGCCTGCGCGGGCCGCGGGGTTGCGCTCGCGCGCCTCGGCGAGGACGGCCCGTTGCTGGACTGCCTGATGAAATCCGCGCTGCCGGTGGGCGCCGTCGAAATGGCGCAAGGCTGACCCTATGCACCTGATTTTCGCCAATCCGGCCGGATGGTTTGCGCTGCTCGGAATCCCCGCGCTCGTCATCATCCATCTGTTGCAGCGCCAGAGCCGCCGGGTCGAAATCAGCACGATGTTCCTGCTCGAAAAGCAGGAAGTCGAGAGCCGGGCGGGCCGCCGCATCGAACGCTGGCGCAGCTCGCGGCTGTTCTGGCTGCAGGTTGCGGCGATGGTGCTTTTGTCCTGGCTGCTCAGTGAACCGCGCTGGGTGGAGGGCGGCACGCTCCAGCGCGTCGCGATGGTGCTCGACAGCTCGCTCGCGATGGAAGCCTTTCGCTCGCAAACCCAAAAGGGGATTGCCGCGGATTCCGCCACGCTCGCCCGCGGTGCCGCGCGCACGGAATGGCTGCTCCTTGAGTCCGACAACACCCGCCCGCCGCTTTACCACGGGGAGAACCGTGCCGAGATGCTCGCCGCACTCGACCAATGGCGCGCCAGCCTCGGCCCGCACGACCCCGCTCCGGCCTTGCGCGCCGCGCGCGTGAGCGTCGGCGACAAGGGTCTCGTCTTTTTCATCACCTACCGCCCGCCGCCCAACGGCCCGTTGCCGGTCGAGGCGCAACCGCTGGCCTACGCCCACGCCTTGGACAACGTCGGCATCAGCGCCGCCGGCGTCGAGCTACAGAACAACCAGCCCGTGTGGCATGTGCTTGTTTGCAACCAGTCAAACACCATGCAGAAGCGCGCGTGGTGGATCGAGTCCGGCCCGCAAAAATCGGCCGCCCAGACCCTGGAATTGCAACCCGGTGAAACGCTGGCGCTGCAAGGCGCGTTTCCGCCCAACACCGAGCGCATGACCTTCGCGCTTGAGCCGGATGGCTTCACCCTCGACGACCGCGCGCCAATGGTGCTGCCGCTGCCCAAGCAGCTCGCGGTCGCGTTTCGCGGGCCGGATGATTTCATTCCCTACGTCAAGCCCATCGCCCAGCTCATTGACAATATCGCGCCCGCCGCCGAGGGCACGATGCCCGACCTGCTCTTTGACCTCGGCGACGACCCGGGCTTCACGCCCGCCGCCGTCGCGCGCGTGCATTTCAGCGAAGAGAACGCCGCGACTTCGACCGACGATGTCCATGCGCACCCCGCGCCGGAAAAACATCCGCTGATGGACGCGCTCAACTGGTCCGGCCTGTTGTATCACCCGCTCAAGCCCCTGCCGCGGCGCAAGGGCGACACCACGCTCATGTGGGACGGCGTGTTCCCGCTCATCACCTTGAATGAGGAAATTGGCCGCGGGCCGACGCTGATTTTCAATTTCGACCCGCGCCATTCCAACGCCTCCCACCTCCCGGCGTTCGTGCTGCTCGTCAATCGCTTCGCGGAAATGGCGCGCCAGGGCAAGGCCGCCTACGAGCGCAATAATTTCCCCGCGGGTTTGCCGATTTCGCTGGTGGTGCCGCGCGATGCCAGGGAGGTGAAGCTGGAAGCGCCCCCCCCCGATGCTCCCGCCGGCGCGGCGCCCGTTGCGCAGGATTTGCCCCTCGCCTCCGCCGGCGCCACGCGTGCGCCGAGCCCGCCGGAGTTTTTCACCGTCACGGTGGATGGCCGGCCCTGGGTCGCGGGCGCGTCGCAATTTCCCGACCCGCGCGAATCCGATTTCCGCGACGCCAGGGAAATCCCGCTGCGGGCGAGCGCGCAAGTCACGCGCGAGGCCGCCCATTCCCAGCCCGATTTGCTGGCCCCCGTCTGGCTGCTTGCGCTCTTGGGCGCCCTGCTGGCCTCGTGGCGCGAGACCGCTCCGCGTTTGAAATAACCCCATGAATTTTGCCACTCCCGCCTGGCTGCTCCTGCTGCCGGCCCTGCTGATCATCGGCTGGCAGTGGCCGCGCCTGGAATTGCGCCGGCCGTTGCGGGTGCTTTGCCTCGTGCTGCTGGCGCTCGCGCTGGCGGATTTGCGCTGGAAGCTCTACGCGCCCGGCCTCGATTTGTGGGTGCTGGTGGACCGCTCCGATTCCGCCGCCGATTTGCTCGCGCCGCATTTGCACGAATGGGAGGGGCTGCTCCGGCAAAGCAAGGGCGCCAACGACAATTTGTATTTTGTGGACTTCGGCGACGACGCCGTGGTGCGGCCCGAGGATTTGAGCACCGCCTCGGAGATTAACCCGAACGGCACCCGTGTGGCCAATGCGCTGCGCCTAGCCGTCACCCAGCGCAAAAACAACCGCGCCACGCGCTTGTTGCTCCTTAGCGACGGCTACCCAACGGAGCCGCTGGGCGAAGTCGGCGAATTGCTCAACCGCTCGGCCATTCCACTCGATATGCGGCTCGTCGCCCTCGGCGGCGGCACGGACTTCGTGCTCGATGCCCTCCAGGCCCCCAACCGGGTGAAGACGGAGGAGCCGTTCGTCATTGACATGCATGTGCGGCTCGACGGCGCCACCAACGCCACGGTGCCCTACCAGTTGGAGCGCGACGGCGTGGTCGTCACCAAGGGCGAAACGCAAATCCAGAGTGGCCAGGCCCGCATCCGCTTCACCGACCACATCACCCGTTCCGGTGCAGTGCACTATACCGCGCGCCTGTTGCCGCAGAACGACCCGGTGCCGGGCAATAATTTTGCCGAGACATGGGTGCAGGCCATGGCGGGCGCGCACGTGCTGGTCATTTCGGCGTATCCGGACGACCCCGTCGCGGCCATCCTCAAGTCGCAGGGCATTGAGGTGGATTTGGAGACCCACCCCAAGACGCTGAACCCCGGCCGCCTCAGCGGCGCGCGCGCCGTCATCCTCGACAACGTGCCTGCCAGCGATGTGTCGGTGGACTTCATGAAGGCGATGGACTTTTTCGTGCGCGAGCAGGGCGGGGGCTTGCTCATGCTCGGCGGCAAGAACAGCTTTGGCTCCGGCGGCTATTACGGCTCGAAACTCGACGACCTCTTGCCTGTCTCGATGGAATTGCGCGACGAAAAGCGCAAGCTCACCGTCGCCATGGCCATCGTGCTCGACCGCTCTGGCTCGATGCGCGCGTCCGTCGCCACCAGCGCCGGTGTGCGCCAAAAAATCGAAATGGCCGATGCCGGCACCGCCGAGGCCGTCCGCCAGCTCGGCCCGCGCGACATGGTGACGGTCTTCGCCGTGGACACGCAGGCCTACACGGTGGTGCCGCTCTCGAAGGTCGAGCCGGACCGGTCCACGAAAATCAACAACGTGCTCGGCATCGCCAGCCAGGGCGGCGGCATCTGCGTGCCCACGGGCCTGCGCGCCGCCTGGGACGAACTGCAAAAAACCGACCTGCCGCAAAAACACGTCATTCTCTTCGCGGACGCCAACGACGCCACCCAGGAAACCCTTGGCATGGAGGACATCGTGAAAAAAATCGCCGACGCCAACGCGACGATTTCCGTCATCGGCCTCGGCCATGACACCGACAGCGGCGCGGATTTTCTCCGCCAGGTGGCGACGCTGGGCGGCGGCCGCATCTTTTTCAGCAGCGACGCCAACGACCTGCCCGGCATCTTTACCCAGGACACCGTTGCCGTCGCCCGCTCGAGCTACCTCACCGACCCGACACCGCTGCAGGCCACCGCGAGCTGGGTCGAGCTGGCTTCGCGCCCGCTCGATTGGACGAAAAGCGTGGATGCCTACAACCTCTGTTATCTGAAAGACAAGGCGGCGCAGGCCGCGTTTACCTCGGATGAAAACACCGCGCCGCTCGTCGCCTTCTGGCAGCGCGGTTCGGGCCGCGCCGCGGCGGTGACGTTCCCGCTCGCCGGCGACCACACCGACCTCGTCCGCGCCTGGCCCGGCTACGGCGACTTCGTCACCACGCTCACGCGCTGGCTCATGGGCAACGACACGCCCGAGGGCCTCGGCGTCAAGGCGCGGCTGGATGGCGACGAATTGACCCTCGACCTTTACTACGATGGGCCGAACTGGGAGACGGAAATCGCCCGGAATTTTCCTTCGGCGGTCTTTACCCAAAACGGCGTGGAAAACCAGCGCGCGATGAATTGGGAGCGCCTGGAGCCGGGCCACTTTGCGGCGCACGCGCGGCTGACGCCCGGCCAGCCGGCGATTGGCGCGGTGCAGGTGGGCAAATATTCGCTGCCGTTCGGACCGCTGGCGCCCGGCGCCAATCTCGAATGGATGCGCGACCCCGCCGGCCCGCGCGCGTTGCGTTCGCTCGTGGCGAGCACCGGCGGCAAGGAAATCACCGAGCTGCTCGAAGCCTGGCGCAGTCTTGACCAGCAATATTACCGCAGCTTGCGTCCGTGGGTGCTGATGCTGCTCGTCCTCGCCGTGCTGGCGGAGGCGCTGGCCACGCGGGTGGGCCTGTTCATCCGGTGGTGGCCGAGGAGAAAAGCCCAACCCCCAAAGGCCGCCACAGGGTGAAGGCGCTTATTTTTGTGCGAGTGCGGCGGCAAGCGCCTTTTGGACTGCGGCCAAGGTCTCCGGCGACCAGCCGAGCACATACGCCGGGTCGCGATAATTTTTAATCGTTTCGGCGTCGTTCGCCATCGTCAATTGCTTCGAGAACGGCGCGCGCTTGCTGGCATCCGCCGGCTGGCCGTCGCCAATATTCGTGCTGTTGAATTCCCAGAAGCGCAAATTCGGCGCCTGGGTGGACGGGTCGGCATCGGTGCCGCCGCGCGGCGCGGAGTTTAACAGCCAACCCGCCGGATTGATGCCCGGGCCGAGCTTGCAGTCCAGCAGCACGACTTCGCTGTACGGATAGGTGCTCGGCGCGATGCGCGAGAGGTAGATGCTCTTCACGTTCGCGGCGGTGCTGAAGGTGCAATGGTCGTAAACATAGCCGTGGTTCGCCTGGGGGTTGCGGATTTGCGTGAAGTAGCCGTTGTTGAGCGCCTTGACCTCACAGTTTTCAAAATACACCGGGCCGCGGCCCCACATGAAGTCCACATCGCCTTCGATGTAGCAGTCGGCGACATAGGCCGAGTCGTTGATCTGCAGCGTGTCCTGCAGGCTCGAGAGCGTGACGTGGCTCAGCGCGTTCTGGCCGCCGGCCATGATGATGGCCTCCGCCTGCGAGCCCCCTTTGGGCGTCGAATTCTTGAGCGTGAGGTTGACCAGGTAAATCCCGGTTGAGTGATTTGCGAAAAACATCCCGCGGTGGTAGGCGTTCGTCGTCGGTTTCTCATTCGTGTTTTGCTGGTTGTTGAAATTGTTGTTGTTCGGGTAGCCGATGACGGTGCCTGCGCGGTCTTCGCCGAGAAAGGTGAGGTCCGCCTTCTTGTCGAAATAAACGATTTCGGGGTAGAGGCCCTTGCGGATGAAAATGGTCACGCGTTGCGCCGGATGGTCGGGCGTGTAGTCAATTGCGCCCTGCACGGTGGCAAAATCGCCCGAGCCGTCGCCGGCGACGACCAAGCGCGCCGCGTCCTTGGGTGGCGGGGCGGTCTTGGTGGTAAAAGCCCACGCGGTTTTTCCGCTGAAGCCAGGAAACGCCCCGGCGGCGGTTTTCAGCACGCCCGGGTCCATCTGCACATAGTAGGTCTTGCCGTATTCCAGCTTGTGCTCGTGTGGATAGATGATGGCGTCATGCCCGCTGGGCAGCACCGGGTAGAGATGGAAATTATTGGCGCCCCCAATGATGTAGTTTTGCGCATCGGCGGGAATGCTCGTGTCAATCGTGTCTACGAGACGGTCGTCCGCGGCGTCGTAAATGCGGATCTGGCCGGAGCCGCCCAACTCGAACGGGGTGTCAAAAGTCAGGGTCAAGTGCGTGTCGAGGCACACGCCCTTGGCTTGGTTCGCGGGCGATTGTGCGGCCGGGGGTTGCTCGGCGGCGCGGGCGGCGGTCCAGCATAGCAGGAATGCGCCGGCGGAGAGAAACAGCAGGGGGAGTTTTTTCATGGGGTGGGGTGGCAGCATGTTTATGGAATTGCCTCACCCCGTCAACTTCTGCGGAGATATCCGGCTTCGCGTCCCAATATGTCTTTCCTTTCGACCGCCTTCACCCCGCCCTGGAGCCGCCTGACCCCCGACCGCGTCGAGCCGGACATTACGGCTGCACTGGCCGACGCCCAGGCCAAGTTTGACGCCATTGCCGCGCAAGATCCGGCGCGCCTGACGTACGACAGCGTCCTCGGCGCCTTTGACGAGGCCGCCGCAACCCTCGACCGCGCGTGGACCCGCGTCCAGCACCTTGATTCCGTCTGCAACGCGCCGGCCTTGCGCGCCGCGCAGAACGCGATGCTGCCGAGGGTCACCGATTTTTACACGCGCATCTACCTCAGCGAGGGTCTCTGGAAAGTCATCCAGGCTTACGCCGCCACCGCCGGCGCCCGCGCGCTGACGGGCGCCCGCCGCCGGCTGCTTGAGGAAACGCTGGAGGATTTCCGCGATTCGGGCGCGGAGTTGCCGCCGGAGTCCAAAAAGGAGCTTGAGCGGCTCAACACCGAAATTTCCGCCGTCACCCAAAAATTTTCCGAAAACGTGCTCGACGCTACCAACGCGTGGGAACTGGTGGTCGCCGACGAATCACGGCTGGCCGGCCTGCCGGAAAGCGCGCGCGCGGCCGCCCGCCAGAGC
>DASZWY010000063.1:0-17095 GCA_035546135.1 Opitutales bacterium | reverse complement strand
GTGGAAAATCTTGTCCGTTTCCTTTGGGGGGCGGCAATCTTAGGATAAACGCCATGGAAGATGATGATTTGCTGCGGGAATACATCGGCCACCGCTCGGAAGCCGCTTTTGCCGAGCTGGTGGAGCGCCACCTGCCGTTCGTTTATGCCACCGCCCTGCGCCTGGCCCACGACCCGCACACCGCGCAGGACATTGCGCAGGCCGTCTTCATCCAACTGGCCCGCAAGGCGGCCACGGTGCGCGGGGGCCACGCGTTGCCGGGCTGGCTTTATCGCGCTACTCGTTACTCGGCACTCGTGGTTTTCCGCCAGGAAGGCCGCCGCCGCCAGCGTGAAACCATCGCCATGAACCTCGCCGAACAAAATACCGGAGCCGAACCGGCCTGGACGGAAATCGCGCCGCTGCTCGACGAGGCCTTGGGCCGCCTCAAGGCCGCCGACCAGGATGCCGTGCTCCTGCGCTTTTTCCACGAAAAAAGCTACCACGAAATCGGCGTGGCGCTCGGGCTCGGCGAGGACGCCGCCCGCAAGCGCGTCGAGCGCGCGCTGGAAAACGTCCGCGCCTACTTCACCCGCCGCGGCATGACGACAACCGCCGCATTCCTTGGCGCCGCCATCACCGCCCACGCCGCCGCGCCGCCGCCAGCCTTGCTCAGCACGTCCCTTTCGAGCGCATCCCTGACCGGTGCTTCCACCAGCGCATCCATTTCGTTGCTTGGACGTTTACTCCTTATGAGCACCTCCTCCAAAATCATCATTGCCGCAGTTGTTGCGGCACTTGTTGCGGTAATTTCAACCGCTATGCCGCATGCGGCTGGCGGCAAGGTCAACGAGGCAAACGTGCCAAACCACTCTGTGCCAACCACGCAGCTTGCTTTTCCCATGACGGAACCGGCTCAAATTGCTTCGCCCAGAACGCCGGCGGCGCCGGCCAACGATAAAACTGTGGCGGAAGCCACCCCAGTGGCGGCAAACGACCCGCGCATCAAAGCAGTCACCACGAACTTGCGTAAAATTTCAGCTACGGCGATGCAATATTTTATGGACGAAGGCGTGACGGAAGCCTCCTATGCGGATCTAATGAGCAGGAATGACACGGCAAACCTGCTCAAAGAGGTCGTGCCGGTTGGCAGTGAGGACTATACCGGCTTGGTCATCCATCTCTCTGATACCCAGATTTCCATCATCGGGCCTGACGGCTCTGTGGTTACTTATAACCCATAACCCTGATGTTACTTCCCCGGGTTCGCGCCTTTGACCAGCGTCGGAATGCAGTAAAAGCCCGTGCGCGCGGTGATGTAGAGGGTCGAGCGGTCCTTGCCGCCGAAGCACATGTTCGCCGGGCCTTCCGGTACCGGGATGAATCCGATTTGCTTGCCCGTCTTGGTGTCCACCACCGTCACGCCGCTCGGGCGGCTGCCGACGCTCATGTAGAGGTTGCCATGGTCGTCGAGCGTCATGCCATCGGAGCCGAAGCTGCACACGAGCTTCTTGTTCGTGAGCGAGCCGTCGGACTGGATGTCGAAGGCCCAAGTCTGGCCGCCCGAAATGTCGGAGACGAACAGCGTCTTGCCGTCGCCCGTGCCCGCGAGGCCGTTCGGCGTGCCATTCTGGCCGTTGGGCGAATTGAATTCATCGAGCACGCGTTTGAGCGTCTTATGGTCGGGCGAGAGATAATAGACCGTGCGCAGTTCCTGTTCCTGCTGGCGGTCGGGCGCCCACCAGTTGCGGCGGTAATACGGGTCGGTCAGATAAATGCCGCCATCGGGCCGCACCCACACGTCATTGGGCCCGCCGAGCAATTTGCCGTTATAGTCCTTCACCAACACGGTGTGTTTGGGCAGCGTGATGTTCCCGCTGGTGGGCTTTTCGCCGACTGCGGGATTAAGCGGCTGGGGGTAGGGGACGCTCTCGGTTTCCGTGAGGGAAATGGACCAAAGCTCGTTGCGCTCGTCCGCGCAGGCGATGAGATTGCCGTGATAATCAAAGCACATCCCGTTCGAGTAGCCCGAGGGATGCATGAACACGCTGAGCGTTTTGTCCGCCACGCTCCACTTCATGATTTTGCTACTGTCCTGCTCGACGAAATAGACGTCGCCATTCGGCGCGCAGGTCGCCCCTTCCGTAAATGGCGCGGGCGTGCCGTTCGGGCCGAAACTATTGGGCGCCGTGTAACTTTCCGTCGGCAGCGTGGCGAGTTTTTCGACCTTGGCATCGGGCGCAATTGTTGGCGGCAGGCCCATCGTGGTGTTTGGCCCTCCGGCCCGCGCGCCACCACGCCCGCCGCGCCCGCGTCCGGCAAAGCCCGAGGCCATGACCGGAGCCGAGGCCGCCGGCGCGCTTGCGGAGCCGGAAGCCGCCGCGGGTGTCGCAGTCGGAGCCGTCGGCGCATCCGCCGCCGTGGCCGGCAGCGCGAGAGTGACAAAAGTGGTTAAAACAGCCGCAAGCAGACGGGGGGTAGTCATTGGGAGGGGGGTGAAAAACCGAAAGGATAAAGAATCATTTAGCCGGTGGTCGTTCGCGGATGAAGGCCCAGGAAACTTCCGCGACTTGGCCATTGTTGTAATGCACAAAAAATCCGTGGCGCAGTTCTGCATCCAACTCGACGCGTTGCACGATGGCCTTGGATGCGATTTTGTTCGCCGCCCGAATGGTGGTATGCGGCTCCAGAAACGAGAGGCCGTCGTCAAATTCCACCTCGAAAGCATCCTCCCATTGGCGGTAGGTTACATGTTTAAGCGGGGAGAACTTGGCTTTCCCAAACGGAGCTTTAAGCGGATTGAGGACTTTCATAGGCGGCCTTCGGCGAGGAGTTGTTTGATGGTCTCTAGCACTTTCCGCGGTGGTTTCCAATCATCAAGCGACTGTAGGGTATCCACCGCAATTCGACCGAGCAATCGCCCATGATGGTCCGAAACATGAATATGCCTCGGTGGATGGTCGCCAATCCACCATTCGTAAATATAGCCCCCTCGTCGAATGCGTCCCATATTTTCAAAATTTGGCGGTGACGGTAAAGGGGGCTGCTTGCTTCAATTCACCCGGTATTCCAGCTCTTTGATGAGTTCCAGCAGGAACCAATTGTCCCCGCCGAGTTTTTCCGCGCCGCGGACGGCGGCGGCGGTCAATTTCCTGGCCTTGGCGCGCGCGACGTCGAGGCCATAGAGGCTCGCGTAGGTGAGCTTGCCGTGGCGCTCGTCGAGCCCGGGCGTCTTGCCCAGCACTTCGGCGGAAGCCGTGGCGTCGAGGATGTCGTCAATCGCCTGGAAGGCCAGGCCGAGGTTTTGGCCGACCTCGAACATGATTTTGAATTTCGCGGGCGCGGCATTCGTCAGCCGCAGTCCGAGCAGCAGGCTCGCGGTGATGAGCGCCGCCGTCTTGTTGTGGTGGATGTAGTCGAGCCGCTCCGCGCTCGGCTTGGCGTTTGCGCCGAGCAAATCCTCCATCTGCCCGCCGATGAGTTTCTGCGAGCCGGCGGCGTCGCCGAGCAGGCGCACGAGTTCCGCCGCCACTGGCGGATGTTTTTTATACGCGTCGGCCAGCAACCAGAGCGCGTAGGTCAGCAGCGCGTCACCCGCGAGGAGCGCGGTGGCCTCGCCGAATTTCTTGTGGCACGTCGGCAGGCCGCGGCGCAGGTCGGAGTCGTCCATGCACGGCAAATCATCGTGAATGAGGCTGTAGGTGTGCAGGCACTCGACGGCGACGGCGGCGGGAAAGGGGTCGAGCTTCGAGGGATACAACGCGTGCCCGGCGAGCACCAGCAGCGGGCGCAGGCGCTTGCCGCCGGCCTGCATCGAGTACAGCATCGCCTCGTGCAGCACGCCCGGGCGCGTGCGCGCCTTGGGCAGCCACCGGGCGATGGCTTGGTCCACGTCGGCGCGGTGGCGCTTTAACGTTGCCTTGAAATCACGGGGCGTTTTTGCTGGGGCGGTTCTCATTCCAAAAAATCCGTATGGTTAGTTTTGATGATGTTTGCAAAAGGATTTTCGCGGACCCGCGCTGGGTCCCGAACCTCCTGATTGGGGGGGTGCTCAGCTTCGTCCCCGTGCTTAACGTCTTTGCCCTCGGCTACCAATACCGTTATTTCGAGCAAATCCACCGCGGCGGCGGCTTTGCCTGGCCGGACTGGAATGACTGGGAGGGCCTTTTTTTCGACGGCCTGCGGCTGCTGGCCATCATGGCGCTTTACGGGTTTCTGCCCGTGCTCATCGGTTTTTGGGTGGTATCGCTGCTCGGCTGGGTCAGTTACGAAATTTTGGGCCACCCGCTCTACATGGCGCTCGTTTCGCCGCTGGAACTGCTGGCGCCGGTCTGGACGGTGGCGATGCTCTACGCCTACCAGCCGCGCCGGCGCTGGGCCGTGCTGCGGCGGCCCGCCCTCGCCTGGCTGATGACGCGCGCCATCTGGCCGGCGTTGGTGGTGCCCGCGCTGGCATTTTGGGGCATCATGTGGCTCGGTTTCATGCTCTTTGGGTTCGCTTTTTTCCTTGGATTCACCGTCCTGGGCGCGTATTACACCAGGTTGTTCCTGGAAATCGAAAGCCGCGGCCAGGTTCGCGGCCTCCATCCTTGATTTCCGGGGCATTTCACCGAGTCACTTTTCAACGCGAAACCATGCCGACGTACGAATACGCCTGCAAATTTTGCGGCCACCACCTCGAAACTTTCCAACCCATGACGGCGCCGCCCCTGAAGCGGTGCCCGGCGTGCAAGAAAAACGGCCTCAAGCGCCTCATCAGCGGCGGCGCCGGGCTGATCTTCAAAGGCACCGGTTTCTACATCACCGACTACAAGCGCGCCACGCCCCCGGCCGCCGAAACCAAAGCCTCCGGCGACAAACCCAAGCCCAAGCCCGAACCGGTCAAACCCACCGCGGCCAAAACCGCCAAATCCTGAACCCCCATGGGCGACGACACCAATTTTGACCCGACCGGCGAGAAAAAAGCCCGCAAAAAAGCGACCATGGGCGGCGCCATCGCCTGCGGCATCTTCAACACCGTCCTCGGCGTCGCGCTGGGTTTCCTGATTTTGTCCCTCTCCGCCCCGCCGGAATACAAACCGAAGCCCGACGCCAAGACCGGCAAGATTCCGCCGCCGCCCGCCACTTTGTTTTATTGGGCCGGAACGCCCGGCGGCGACTACCGCAGCAAGGAAGCGCAATTGCTCGTGGACAAGCCGGGCAGCGTGACCATCTCCGATCTGGAGCTCAACGCCTGGGCCGCGGCGACATTCAAGGGGGCCCCCTCCCGGCCCAAGCCTGTCGCCAAGGCTGCTCCGCCCAAGGGCACCAGCACCTCCGACGTTGACAAAGCCAAGGCGGAGGCCAAGGCCGTCGAGGCCGACCTGCAAAGCTTCGGCGTCAACGCCGGCACGCCGAATTTCCACATCTTCAAGGACCCCGCCGCACCCGCTGACGCGCCGCTGTCCTTCCAAATCGCCCTGCCAATGACGGTTGATATCGCCGGCGATTCCATCGAGACGGTCTATCAGGCGCGCGGCACGTTTGTGGCGGGTCCCGCGGGGCCGGAGTTCAAACCCTATGTGAGCTACCTCGGCAACGCCCGCATTCCGGGGCCGCTCGCGGGCACGATGTTCCATTCGCTCTTCGCCAAATTCGCCGCCAGCGAGGAGGGGAAAAAATATGCCGACGCCTGGGCCAAGCTGGCCAGCGCCAACGTCCAGGAAGGGGCGCTCGTCCTCGCGGGCAAATAGGCCCGTTGGTCCAGCGGAGGCGTCCCATGCGCCGGAAATTATTTTTGCTTGATTCGCGCCGCGTCTGGCGTTTTGGAATTTTACCTGTTTTGGCCGCGGCGGGCCTCGGCATGGCCACGCGCGCGGCCGATGCGCCGCGCGATGCCTGGCCCGCGCCGCCGGATACATCCGTCCCGCAGGTCAATGCTCCCGAGGCCCCGGGAGAATCAGCGGCGCCGCTTCCGCAAACGCCCGAGGCCTTGTTTCCCAATGTCGAGTTGCCGCCCACGCAGGCGGTGCCGCCCGGCTCGCGCAATCTCGTGGGGCCGCTGCTGACCGTCGCCCCCGCCGGTTCGCAATTCGAAGTGGACGCGCCGGACTACGAATCCGCCTATCGCGTCCTCGAAATGTGCGAGCGCATGCAGGCCATCACGGCCAAATTTTTCACCTGGCCCGCCCAATTTGGCGGGCGCATCCGCCTGCAACTGGTGTCCGCCGCGACGGCGGATTTTTCGGGTTCGTATATCGTCCGGCCCGGCGAGCATGGCCAGCCTGCCGCCTGGGTGCGCTGGAGCGCCGATTTGCCGTTTTTTGACATGTGCCAGGCCGTCAGCGCCGTCACGCTGCAAAACGCGCTCTACGCGCGCAACGGCGCGGCCACCATCCCCGTGCCCGATTGGCTGAAGCTCGGCTTTGCCGTGGAACTCGAGGCCGCCTGCAAGCCCCCGCTGATGGATGAGCTGACCGACCAGGGCCACCGCTTCCCCAAGCTGGCCATGCGCCAAATCATAACGGCGACGATGCCCACCGGGCCCGACGTCCGGTTGCTGGCCGTGAATGCCTTCTGGCTCATCACCTTCCTCAACGATCAATGCGCCACGCCCGGCATTTCGCGCGCCTTGTTCGACGCGCTGGCCGCCGGCCTCAATCCCGCGCAGCTCCTGGGCACCGCCTTTGGCGACAAGGTCGGCGATCCGCGCGAGCTGGAACTGTGGTGGCAGATGGGCTATCGCGACGAGCTTTTCCGCCGCTCCGCACCGTTCATGACCATCACCGAAACGCGCGAGTTGCTCGACCAACTTGCACGCGTCCAGATCGTGAAGAACAACATCGCCCAGCTCGTCCCCCTCGACGAGGCCTGGGACCGCCGCGCCGACAAGGACCTGCGCGCCGCCATCGAAAAATCCCTCCTCGCCGCCCGTCCCGCGCCCAACCGCGCCAACCCCGTCTACAAAAACGCGCTCGTCTCCCTCCTCAACGCGCTCGACAAAATGCGCGGCGACGACAAAAAGGCCTTCGACACCTATTGGGTCCAATACCAGACCGACCGCGCCGCCGGCGCCGCCATCGAAAACACGGTCGACTCGGCGCTGAAAGCGGACGCAGGCAAATAGGCCGTTTATTCCGGCGCCAAGTCATAGCCATCCTTGCGGTCGAGGGATTTCCAGCCGCGGGCGGCCAGTTCCTGGCGCAGGGCATCGGCCTTGGCGAAGTCCTTGGCCTGTTTGGCCTCCCAGCGTTGTTTCCCCCATTCGGCGATTTCCGGCGGCACACTCACGCGCGCCTCGGCCAGCGGCAAATCGAGCCCGAGCGTGTGGACGGCGATTTTCACCAGCCCTTCGAGGTCTTCCATGGCCTGTTCGACCGTGGCCGCCTTGGGCTCGACTTTGAAAATCTCGCCCAGCGCGCCGGGCACGTTCAAGTCATCGCACAACACCGTCCACGCGGCCGCATATCGCCCCCAGCGCAGCGCCGCGGGGTCGGTCTTTTTCAACCGTGCCAGCAATTCCTTCGCTTTGGCCGCGTCGCCGGCGGCGCGCTGAGCGAATGCCTGCAGGTGCTTGTCGAGCTTGTGCACCGCGCTTTTGGCCGCGTCGAGCCCGTGCAGCGTGAAATTGAAGGTCGAACGGTAGTGGCCGGAAATAAGCGCGAAGCGCAGGTCGGTCGCCGAAAAGCCTTTTTTCTCGAGGTCCTCCAGCGTGTACAGATTGCCGAGGCTCTTGGACATCTTGCGCCCGTCCACCAGCAGATGCGCGCTATGGAACCAATGCCGCGCGAAGTGGTAGCCCGCGTCGCCGTCATGCGCGCAGCAGGATTGCGCGATTTCGTTTTCGTGGTGGGGGAACATCAAGTCCACGCCGCCGCCGTGCAGGTCGATGGTGCGGCCGTCGAAGACTTTTTCGATCATTGCGCTGCACTCGATATGCCAGCCCGGCCGGCCTTCCCCCCACGGGCTGGGCCAGAAATTTGGGCCGTCCTCGGGCTTGCGCGCCTTCCACAGGGCAAAGTCCGCCACGTGTTCGCGGGTATATTCGTCGGCCTGGTTGAGCGCGCCCGCGCTGTTGTCGTGCTGGCTTTCCAGCTCCTCCAGTTTCAGGTGGGACAGCGCGCCATATTGCGGGAACGACGCCACCTTGAAATAAACCGAGCCGTCGTCCGCGCGGTAGGCGTGGCCGTTTTGGACGAGGCGTTCAATGAGCGCGATTTGCCCGGGCAGATGCTCGACCGCGCCGGGTTCGACTTGCGGCGGCAGCAGGTTCAGCGCCTGGCAGTCGGCGTGAAACTTTTCCGTCCAGATTTTGGTGAAGTCCGCCAACGATTTCCCCTCGGCCAGCGATTGGCGGATGGTCTTGTCGTCCACGTCGGTGATATTGCGCGCATGGCGGATTTTGCCGTGGCCCAGCTCGATTTCCAACGCCCGCCGCAGCACGTCCTGGATGACAAACGTGCGAAAATTGCCGATATGCGCCGGCCCATACACGGTTGGCCCGCAGCAGTACATGCGAAAAATGCCGTCGGGCGCGCCGGGGACGATTGTTTCGACGGCCCGGGTGAGCGTGTTGTGGAGGCGCAGCGGCATGGAAAGCCAAGATGAAGGCGGAGGGGGAGGTTCGGAACAAGAAAAAAGCGCGTTTTTCACGCTTTCGCTGGCGGGCGGATTTTGGCACAATCGCCGGTTCCGATGCCCAAACCCGCCCCAGGCCGCCTTCACTTGCCGCAGCGCCCGCGCCGCCTGCGCCGCACTGCGGTCATCCGCGCCCTCGTGCGCGAGACCGTGCTGACCCCCGCGCAGCTCATCCAACCGGTGTTCGTCATCGAGGGTGGGGCGGGGGCGATGCCCGAGCCGGTGCCGTCGCTGCCGGGGGTGTCGCGCATCCCGCTTGCCCGCATCGGCGCGCATTGCTGCGAACTTGCCAAGCTCGGCCTCGGCGGTGTGGCGCTATTTCCCAAAGTGGACCCGAAGCGCAAGGACGAGACCGGCCGCGAAGCGCTCAATGCCAAGTCGCTCGTTTTGCGCGCCGTGCGCGAGGTGAAGTCCGCCGCGCCGCAATTGCCGATTTTCGCCGACCTTGCCCTCGACCCTTACACCACCCACGGCCACGACGGCGTGCTGACCAAGCGCGGCGACGATGTGGACAACGACCGCACGGTGGCGATTTTGACGGAGATGGCCGTGTTGCATGCCCAAGCCGGCGTGGATTTTGTCGCGCCCTCGGACATGATGGACGGCCGCGTCGGCGCGATTCGCGGCGCCCTCGATGCCGCGGGCCACGAATCCACCGGCATCCTCGCCTACACGGCGAAATACGCCTCCGCTTTTTATGGCCCGTTCCGCGACGCCGTCGGCAGCAAGCGCACCGCGGGCGCGAGGCCCATCAGCAAGGCCACTTACCAAATGGATCCCGCCAACCGCCGCGAGGCCCTGCGCGAGGCCGCGCTCGACGAAGCCGAGGGCGCGGACATCCTCATGGTCAAGCCCGCGTTGCTGTATCTCGACATCATTGCCGACCTGCGCGCGCAGTCGGCGCGGCCCATTGCGGCCTATCAAGTCTCCGGCGAATACGCCCAGATTTGCGCCGCCGGCGAACGCGGCTGGCTCGATTTGCGCGCCGCCCGCGACGAATCCCTGCTCGCCATCCGCCGCGCCGGCGCGGACATTATTTTGACCTATTTCGCCGGCGCCTGGGCGCGGGAAGCTCGCGACTAAGGCCTTATTTCTTTTTCCCGCTTTTCTTCGGCGCGGGTTTGGCGGCGGATTTTGCCGGCGGCTTGGCGGGGGCCTTGGCCCGCTTTTCCTTCCGTTCGCCTTCGTCCTCGTCGCCCTCATCGTCGTCTTCGTCGAGGTCCATGTCGTCTTCGTCGTCGAGCGCGTCGAGGTCTTCGGTTTGCTCGCCGCCTTCCCCCTCGCCCTCGCCTTCCTTCTTTTCCTCCTCGTCCTCTTCCCACTTCATGGTTTCGTCTTCCTCGATGTTTTCCTCGTCTATTTCGGGGAAATCCTCGGCGGCGGCCTCTTCGGTGTTGCCCTTCTCGGTCTCTTCCTTGGCGGCGTCCACGTCCTCGTCCACCTCGTAGCCCTTCGGCACGTATTCGAGAATGTCCGTGATTTCCTGGAAAGCGTGCAGCGCGCGGCCCTCGAGGAACGCGTTGTGGTGGTCCTCGCGGATTTCCTCCTCGAGGTCATCCACGGTCAGGTGTTTTTCAAAATCAATCGCGTCGTTGAGGAACTTGACGCGCAGCTTCGTCACATGGTCGAGAAAGTCCGCATACGGGCCTTTCTCCTCGTCCACCTGGTCGGGCAGGGCGAAGAGTTTTTCCTCGGACTCGAGGAGCGACTCATGTGCGCGCACCAGCTTCACGCGGTTGTCGGCTAGGGTCTCGCGGATGCCAAAGGGCACGAAGGCCGCCTCGAAGATGTCGGCCTGGAAACCATATTCGCGCAGGGGGTCGAGCAGGTCGAGAATGTGGGCGACCTGGCGCGGATCGATGATGGACAGGCCGTCCACGTCCCAATGCACGCTGTCGCTGATTTCACTGACCCACCAGTTGTGATCGTCGCCAAGGCGCACGATGCACCACTCAAGTTTTGGAGAAGGCTTTGGCATGATGTCTTGGCCTCCCAAAAATACATCCGCGCACCTTTGTCAATAGGTGTCTGCAATTATTTTTCCGCGCACTCGGGAGCCAGGGCGCCCGGCGGCGTGCGGTCGGTGTTGCCAAGAACCCCGGCCAGCCCGTAGTGTGACGCTTCCATGGGTGTCATTTACGAAAAAATCTTCCGGCCCCGGCTCTTTAGCCAGGACCCCGAAAAAGCCCACGAAAACGCGCTGGCGTCCTTGCATCTGCTGGCCAACGCCGGGCCGCTCTGCTCATTGCTAGCCTGGGCCAATCGGGTGCGCGGCTCGCGACCCATTGAGCTGTTTGGGCTGAAATTCCCCAATGCCGTCGGCCTGGCCGCCGGGTTCGACAAAAACGCCGTCGCCTGGCGCGCCGCCCCCGCGCTGGGTTTCGGCCACGTCGAAATTGGCACTGTCACCCTGCACCCGCAGCCCGGCAACGCCCGTCCGCGGATGTTCCGCCTGCCGGAGCAGGAGGCGCTCATCAACCGCCTCGGCTTCCCCAACGAGGGCGCGGAAGTCGTCGCCCAGCGCCTGGCCAAATTCCCGGCCCGCTCGCGCACCATCCCGCTGGGCGTCAACCTGGGCAAATCGAAGACCGTCCCCCTCGAACAGGCGGCGAACGACTACCTCGCGAGCTTCAACCTGCTGGCCGACCACGCGGATTATTTCGTCATCAACGTCTCCAGCCCCAACACGCCTGAGTTGCGCCGCCTGCAAAGCCAGGAATTTTTGCCCGGCCTGCTGAGCCTCCTTCGCAAAAGCGCGCGCGACCGCGCCCGCAAGCTCGGCCACCGCCCCGCGCCGCTGCTGCTCAAAATCGCGCCCGACCTCGGGTTCTCCGAGATCGACGAGATTCTTGCCACCGTCGCCCAGTTTGAAATTGAAGGTGTCATCGCCACGAACACGACGGTCACGCGACCGGGCCTTTCGGTCCAAACGGAAGCCGGCGGCCTCAGTGGCCGCCCGCTGCATCCACGCGTGGTCGAGGTCATCCGCTTCATCTCGCTCGCGACCAAGGGCAAGCTGCCCATCGTGGGCTGCGGCGGCGTCATGGAGCCGGCCGACGCCCACCGCCTCATGGACAATGGCGCCTCGCTCATTCAAATCTACACCGGTCTCGTTTACCGCGGTCCGTTTTTTGCCCGTGATCTCGCCCAATCCCTGGCCTGGCGGCACCGGGAGTGGGTGTAAGAAGTGTGAAATGCTGAGCGGGGAGTGCGAAATGAATAAGTGAAGCGAGCCAAGCGGCTTTATTGAGCAACGTTCTTTATCGCCCGCACCCGCCTGCTGATTTCTCACTTCGCATTTAGCATTCCACGCTATGTTTTGCGCTTACTCCATCGTCATCCCCGCCTATAATGAGGAGAGTCACTTGCCCGCGACCCTCGCGTCCGTCCGCGCCGCGATGCGGCTGGTGGCCGAGCCGGGTGAAGTCATCGTGGTGGATAACAATTCGACCGACCGCACTGCGGCGGTCGCGCGGGAAAATGACGCGCGGGTGGTCTTTGAGCCGGTGAACCAGATTTCCCGCGCCCGCAATGCCGGCGCCCGGGCGGCGCTGGGGGCATGGCTGGTGTTTCTCGATGCGGACACGCAACTGCCCGCCGGTTTGCTGGCGCAGGCCATCGCCAATTTGCGCGCGGGTAAAATTGCCGGCGGCGGCGCGCTGATGGAGATGGACGCGCCGCTCGATCCGCGGTTTCAGCGGGTGGTGAATATCTGGACGTGGGTCTCGCGGAAATTTCAACTGGCCGCGGGCAGTTTCGTCTATTGCACCAAGGAAGGCTTCGACGCCGTCGGCGGCTTTTCGCTCAAGGTTTACGCCGGGGAGGAAGTGTTCTTTTCGCACGCCTATAAAAAGTGGGCCCGCCGGCGCGGGCGCGCCTTCCGCGTGGTGGAAAGCCCGCGGGTGCTCACCTCCGCGCGCAAGATGCAGTGGTATTCTCCTGCGCAGCTCATGGGCCTGCTGCTGATGATGACGCTCTTTCCCCTTTCGATGCGCAGCAAGCGGATGTGCGCGTTTTGGTATCGCCGGCCCAAAGACGCAAGAGGTTGACAGTGTTTTTGAATGCGACTAGTTTTTGCTCGTGAGTGCGTTCGTTAAGGCTACGAGCATTTTGGTGTGCATGATGCTGGCCTTCTTTGCGGTGATGTTTCTTTATGGAATCGACGGCCCGAAGCTTTTCCCATTCATTTATTACGCCGAGCGCAATGCGGCCTACGCGCAGTTTAAAAATGTGTCCGGCATCGTAAATGTGCAGGTCTGGGGCACGGATGATGTCACTTACGAAGCGCGCGACGTTTCCTTTCAACTCCCGGGCCGTCCGGACGCCTGCTTTGGTTTTCAAATTTCGGATGATATGACGACCAGGACCAACCATCTTTATTTGGAGACTTTGGGTCCCTGGCATTTTCAAACCAAGGGTCACATCCATGGCAACGAGTTTTTCGGCGGCGTGATCGACGTTGGGGTTGGCGGGAATTTTGGCCCGCTCTTGCCATTTAAGCTCCGGAATGTGCAGGATGTCATCGCTCATTATGATGACTTGGTGAAGCTTTTCGCAACCTGGCCCGACGTCGACCACGTTGGCAAACTTTCGGGACTCAAAAATGATGTGACTGGCAAAAACGACGACACGCTTGAGTATTACTGTGAGCAAGGTGGCGCCCATGCTCCTTACCCAGCGGCTTGGCTGGATGAGCTTAAACAGCAGCAGAGGGGAATTGACCCAAAATGGCGCAAAAGTGACGGATGAAAGAAACTTGGAAAGGAGGATGAGTTGGACATGATTGCGGCCAGGTTTTGCTTACCCCCATATGCACATGAAACATTCAGCCATCATTCTGAGCGGTTGTTTACTCACGAGTTTATTTGCCTCCTGTGCTACTACGCCCGCCGTGGCTATCTCCTCCTCAAGTTCGACAGCGGCCAACGTCTCCGCCAAGCCCAAGAACACCTACGTCATCGTCCACGGCGCATGGGGTGGAGGCTGGGCTTTCAAGGAGGTGGACGATCTGCTTACTGCCGATGGCAACAAGGTCTATCGCCCGACGCTCACCGGCCAGGGTGAAAAGTCCCACCTCGCCTCGGCGGATGTCGACCTGAATACGCATATCACCGACATCACCAACGTCATTCTTTGGGAAAATTTGCACGACATTGTCCTCGTCGGCCACAGCTACGGCGGCATGGTCATCACCGGCGTCGCGGACCGCGTGCCGGACCGCATCAAGTGCATCATCTACCTTGACGCCATCCTGCCCGTGGACGGCGAGAGCGTGAACACCGCCGCCAACGGCGCGCTGGGCAACAACCTGCGCATGACCACCAACGCCAACGGCTTCATCGTTTACCGCGGCTTCAATGTCGCCAACAAGCCGCTGCCGCACGACGTGCCCATGCCGCCCAAGACCTTCAGCCAGCCCATCTCCCTGCACAACCAGGACGCCGTGGCGAAAATCCCGACTACCTACGTGCAGTTCACGCCCACCTTCACCGCCTTCGACCAGCGCGCGCAGGCCCGCGGCTGGAACATGCTGACGCTCCAGAGCGATCACAACGCGCAATGGTCGCACCCGAAGGAGCTCGTCGCCCTCCTCGAAGCCGCCGTCAACCAGATGTGCCCGCCGTCGTCGGCGGTGAAACCGTAAGGGTGCTTCGCCTAGCTCGCGGTCGCCGCGGCCATCTCGGTGCGGGCTTTTTCGGCCAGCGCGGTCGAGATGTAGCGCTCGCCGGCGCTTGCCGCAATGACCACGATGCGCTTGCCTGCGGAGCTGGGGCGCTTGGCCACTTCCAGCGCCGCCCAAATCGTCGCGCCGCTCGAGATGCCGACCGACAGGCCCTCCTCCGTGGAGAGGCGCTGCGCCGTCGCAAACGCGTCCTCGTTGGTGACCTGGATGGTCTCGTCGAGGATGGCGGTGTTCAAATTCTTCGGGATAAAGCCTGCGCCGATGCCCTGAATCTTGTGCGGGCCGGGCTTGCCACCCGAAATGACCGGGCTGGCCGTCGGCTCAACCGCGATGGAGTGCAGCTTGCGGCGTTGCTTGATGACCTCCGAGACGCCCGTGATGGTGCCGCCGGTGCCCACGCCCGCGATGAAGATGTCCACCTGGCCCTCGGTGTCGCGCCAGATTTCCTCGGCGGTCGTCGCGCGGTGGATGGCCGGGTTGGCCGGGTTGTCAAACTGCTGGGGCATGAAGCCCTTGTCGCCGTGCTGGGCGAGAATCTGGCCCGCGCGCTCGATGGCGCCGCGCATGCCGCCCGGCCCCGGCGTCAATACGATTTCCGCGCCCAGCATGCGCAGCAGCACGCGGCGCTCCATCGACATCGTCTCCGGCATCGTCAAAATAATTTTGTAGCCCTTGGCCGCGGCCACAAACGCCAGCGCGATGCCGGTGTTGCCCGAGGTCGGCTCGATGATGGTCATGCCCGGCTTGAGGCGCCCGTCCTTCTCCGCGGCCTCGATCATGGCGCGGCCGATGCGGTCCTTGACGCTTGAGAGCGGGTTGAAAAATTCGCATTTGACGACGACTTCGCCCGGCAGCCCGGCGGAGAGCTTGTTCAAACGCACGAGCGGCGTATTACCCACGGTGGCGACGATGCTGGAGTAGATATTCATGGCGGAAGATGAGGTTACGATTAAGTTAAGTATCTTGGGTTAGATAGTAAAGATAAAGAGAAATCGCCGCCTTCTAGCAAGCCAAATTTTACCTCAATATTTAAAGTTGTTTGGGTGGCGAGGATGCATATAGGTTGCGTTTATACCCATGCTGACGAGCACCATAGTTCAAATTGTGATGCGGATGTTTGGTCTGTCGTGGATTGTACAGGCACTAATTTCCTTTGCTACTTTTTTAGCGTCTTTGTCCGTCATGGGCGACTTGGAAGGTGGGTCGAAAACTTTGTATATGCTTAGTCAAATTTTGCCCGGAGTCTTGTTATTAATTTTGGGATTGCTCGGATGGTTTTTGGCTCCATGCATAAGCCGAATGATTGTTGGCCAGCAGGAAGCGACGGTTAATTTACCTTCACTAACGCTACACGATCTCTATTCCTTTGCCCTCGTATTTTTGGGGATGTATTTTTTGATTTCGTCACTGGGCAACTTGCTGAATTGGCTCTTCTACCTTTTTCGCGAATCAGCAGCGCCGGAATATTTTGGCGAAAATCGCCAGCCACCTGATTATTATGGTTTAATTAATTATCTGATAACTTGCGCGGTAGGCTTGATATGCATCGTCAAGCGAAACACCTGGGCCGAGAAACTCGCTCGTGCGTAGGCAAGCTTTCTGTGCTCAAATGTCCGCGTGGACTGACTTCAGCGTGCGTATGGAATCCGCACGCCGGGGTCATTTCGGGGAAAATCCTTGGTGTTACGGGTGACCAGGAGAGCATTATTGCGCCGCGCGCTGGCCCACACAATTGCATCCGGCAATTTCATTCGGTGGGCCTGGCGCAGACGCACGGCCTCTTCAGCAATAGGCTCATCGAAGGGCACGACAGAAAAGGCGGCAAGAAAATCCCGGCATTGCCGCGACTCCTGCTCGTTTTTTGCGCCGACCATCACTTCTGCCCAGGAAACAATGCTGATCAACCGCTCGTCGTGCAGTTGGATTTCGGCTTTCGCCTTGGGTTCACCCAGCAGGTAATCAATCAGCACATCGCTGTCGAAGAGCGCCTTCATCGCCATTCACTCCGCAGTTGTTCGACGTGCTTCCGTGAGTCCAGCTTGCGGCCTTTCCACAAACCGAATGCGTCCGGCAGGCTGTCGCTGGCCGGCTTTTCCACCTGCAGCAGGCCGGCCACGGCGCGGCGGACGGCTTCGGCCCGCGAAATTTTCTCCCGGCGGCATAGGGAATCCAGGCCGCGGACCTGTTCCTCGGGCAGTTCAACAATAGTTCTCATAACGTCATCAGATTACGTCATCATTTCTCCGTTGTCAAGTAACGCTCCGGTTCATTTTTCCCGCCAACTAAACCCGCGTCGTCAGCGCCGCCCAGACATGTTTCGCCTTTTCCGCCAGGGTCTGGCGGGCTTCGGTGACGGCGGCTTCGCGGCTCTTTAAATTTTCGTTGGCCACGGCGGCGAGGTCGTCGAGATTGTAGAGGAAAACGTTTTTCATGTCCGCCACCGCCGGCTCGACGTTGCGCGGCACCGCGAGGTCGATGACGAACAAGGGCACGCCGGAGCGCCGGGTGGCGGCCTCGGCCAGTTGCGCGCGGGTGATGACCGGCGTTTCCGCCGAAAGCGCGCACACCACGATGTCGGATTCATCGAGCAGCGCCGGCACGCGGTTCAGTTCGACGGCCACGCACTCGTGCTTGATGGCCAGTTCAAAAGCGTGGGTCAGCGTGCGGCTGGCGATAGTCACGTTGCGCGCGCCGCGCCCGCGCAGCGATTGCAGCACGCCCTGGCCCACGTCGCCCGCGCCGATGAGCAGCACGCGGCTCTGTTCGAGGTCGCCGAAAATGCGGGTGGCCAGCTCGACGGCGACGGAGCCGATGCTC
>DASZWY010000062.1:0-13855 GCA_035546135.1 Opitutales bacterium | reverse complement strand
CCCGACCAGTGCACGGAGCGCACGGCGGGATGTTTCTCCAAAAATTGCGCGAGGCGCGCGGCGTTGGCGGTGGCCTTTTCGATAAGCGGCGCGTAGCCGTCAATCTGCGCAGCCAGGCGGGCGAGGTCGCGCGGGTAATGCGGCGCGAGGCTGGCGGCCACGGCGCCGGCCAGTTTTCTGGTCCAGGACGAGGCCGGATTGAACACAACACAGCCGCCCATGACATCGCCTTCGTTGCCGGAGAATTTGGTGAGACTATTGATTGCCACATCGCAGTGCGGCAGGACGTTGACCACCCGCGGGCTGGCGAGGGTGGGGTCGGCAATCAGCACCACGCCGTGTTTCCGGCACAGCGCGTGGAGCGCGGGCAAGTCGCCGGCGTGCAAGAGCGGGTTGGTGGGGAATTCTGCGACGACGCCGGCGAGTTCCGCGCTGTGTTTTTCGAAAAACGCCGTCAGGCCGGCGGTGTCATAAACATCGGGCCAGAATTGAAAGTGTTCATCGGCGCCGAGGAACTTTTTCAGAATCTCGGTCGTGTCCACATACTGCCAGCCCAGCTGCAGCCAGAGGCGGCGCCCTTGTGGGCGCTGCGCGGCGCGCACGGACTCGAAGACCTCGTAAAAAGCCGTCATGCCGGAGCCGGTCAGCAGAATCCCCGATGGGTCGGCGAGGCCGTACGCCTCGGCCAGATTGGCGCGGATTTTGGCGATGGCGTCGCCGGAGAAGGAATTTTCCGCAAAGGGTGACTTTTCCGCACCGGCGGCGAGGAGAATGTCTTCGGCTTGGCGCGACGTGATGGCCGCGCCGACGTGCTGGTGAAACGCCTTGGCCTTGGCAAGATTGCCGGCTTGGTTGGGAACGGCCACCGCCCAGGCGCCGCGCCAGGAAACCGGCGTCGAGGCCGATTCGGCAAATTTTGCCAGGCCAACAGCCAGGCGCTCGGTTTGCACGAGGCGCACTTCACCGGTGGCGAGGCGCAGTTCTTTTTTTGCAAGTTCCTGCGCGCGGGCGACCAGCGGGTTGGTCAGGAAGCGCGGGTAGCCGGAGCGCATGGCGGCGACGACCTCGGGGCGGCGTTCCTCGTAGCCGATGACGTCCGCAAGCCGGGGGAGGCTGCAGAGGACGGCGTGCGGCGAATCGGGCACAGGTTGGCCGAAAGGGATGTCGCGAAATGCGGTCATGGACGGAAAAAAGGGTAAGTATAGGCAGAAATGCCGGGGCAAGTCACCGCAGAAGCGCTGGTGAAAATCCAGGCGCGCAAACCCCATTTCCTGTGGTTGAGATTGCCTCGGGCGCGGCCTTTTGCCAAAGGGGAAGAGTGAATACCCTTCGGGCCCCCTTTCGTCGGTCCCTGGCGCCAATGCTCCTGCTCGGGGCGGCCAGTTTGCCTGCGGCGGACAGCGCCCCGCCGGCGGCTTCGATGCCGACAGCGGAGCAAATCGCGCATATCAACACGGCCATCATTCCGGAGCCAACACTGGCGCCGGCGCGGCACGCGGGGTTTGTCACCCAAGCCCAAAAAGGCGGCATCGACGTGCTGTTCCTGGGCGACTCCATCACCGACTGGTGGCAGACGAACGGCAAGGACGTGTTTGCGAAATATTTTGGCGGCTGGAAAATCGCCAACTTTGGCATCGCGGCGGAGACGACGCAGCAGGTGTTGTGGCGGCTGCAAAACGGCGAGGGCGCGGGTTTTCAGCCGAAGGTGGTGATGCTGATGATCGGCACCAACAACCTCCACGCGAATTCGGACGAGCAGATTGTGGTGGGCGTGGCGGTGATTGTGCGCGAGTTGCGCAAGGATTTTCCCAACGCCAAGATTCTGCTGCTGGGTATCTTCCCGCGCGGCCAGGCCAGCGACCTGGTGCGCAACCGGGTCGCGACCATCAACGAATACCTCGCGACGCTCAACGATCTCGACCACGTCTTTTACCTGGATATCGGGCGCAAATTCCTTGACGCACAGGGAAACTTTTTGCCCGACGTGTTTCTGCCGGACCTGCTGCACCCGGCGCCCAAAGGCTACGAAATCTGGGCCGAGGCGGTGAAAGCGCCGCTCGAAAATTTGCTCAAGCTCCAGAACGGGACGCCGGCGAAGTAGTCACGCCGCCGCCGGGGTGCGCCGCCGCCAGCAGCAAAATCCGAGGGTGGCCGCGCCCAACAGCAGCGCGTAGGTCGAGGGCTCGGGAATGGCGCTGGGGGCGAAAGAAACGCTTTTGAAAACGATGCCGCCGGCGGTGAGGTTACCGGCGACGTTGCCGACGCCGGGCCCGGTTTGCAGCAAGGTGAAGTTGTCACCCGGATTGGTAAGGGCCGAAAGGGTGTCGTTGACCGCGTACAGGCCATCCGTGTCGGCGTCGCCAATCGTGTAGGAGACGGCGAAGAGCTCGACATTGCCGCCAATCACCAAGCCGGTGATGGAGCCGAAACCGACTTCGCCGTCGGTGAGGCTGCTGGTTTTGTCGTTATAGTTATGGACGAAGGAAGACGGCAGCAACGTATAGTCCAACACCCAGGCCGAGCCGTTGAAGGTCCACTTTTGGATGCCGCCGTTGCCGGTGGCTTTGTTTTTCGGCGCGCCGGTGTCGGCCACGTAGAGCGTTGTGTCATTGGCAAAGAAAAACCCCGCAGGGCTGTAGGTGACGAGGCTGCTGCCGCTCAGGCCATTGTTGGCGGGAGTGACGGCCACAGCGCTGGCGGCGGAGTTGGGGATGCCGGAATATTCAAAGATGCCCGTGGCCACGTTTTTGACGTCGGTGGAGTAATACATATTGCCGTCGAAAGTGGTGACAATGCGCGTGCTCAGGCCGGTATTGGCGGAAATGGGCGTCGGCGCGGGCGTGCCATTGGCGACATTATTGCTGCCGGCGGTGATTTTGAAGATGCCTTGGTCGGTCAAACCGCTGCCTTGGCCGGAGACGTAAAGGGTGGTGCCGTTTTGGCTCCAGACGCTGCGGGCATTGTTCTGGTCGTAAAGATTTTTGAAGATCGTTGAGGTGTTGACGGAGCCATTCGCGCTGATGACCGCGGCCACGCGCGGCACGATGATGTTCGAGCCGTTGGAGATGGAGAAGGATTGAGCCAGGGCGGTGCCGTTGGCGTCGCTGTAGGCCAGGGCGGCATTGCCACCAATGCCCGCGTTGGCGGCGTCGGCCTGATAACCGGCGATGAGGAGGGAATGACCGTCGCCGGAGAGCTGCAGGTTGGCTTCGGAGGACGAGCCATATTCGCCCACAATGCCGAAGTTGGCGCCGCTGTCGGTGGTGGGAAGGGTAAGGGACCGCACAAACGTGCCGCTGGTGGTAAACTCCATCAAGGTGATGGGCGTTGACACGCCGTCGAGAAAACCGCCGCCCACGCCGTAAGTGCTGACCACGAGGTCGCCGGGCGTGAAGAATTGCGCATGGGCCGACGAGGCTGCGCCCGCGAGCGCCGCGAGCACGACAAATTTAATCGCCCGCGCGGGCAAATGAAAAGCGAAGGAACCGCCGGAAAATATTTTTTTCATCGCGCATCACTGAAGGCAGGAAGCGCGCGCCGGACAAGTCCCGGAGTGTGATATTTGGGCGACGATTATTTCAAGACGGTGACGATTGCGACAATGCCGGCTTTGCTCAAAGCGCGGGGGGCGAAGCGGTGTTGGGCAGTTCCAGAAAGGCGCGTTCGAGGGACTGTCCACGTTCCACGGTGGAAATGCGCGCGCCGTTCTCAAGCAGCACGCGCAGGGCGGCGCCGATGACCTCCTCGGCTTCGTGGCCGGCGTTGCTGCGGTAGGAAATGCGGAAGGTGCGCGCGGCTTCCTCCCAGGCGACGATATCCGGGGCGAGCGCAGCTTTGAGCAACTCCAGCGGCGCGGGGCCGGCGCCAAGAGTGATGCAAACTTCCTCGTTCTGGCCGGTGATCTCGGAAATGGTGCCGGCGCGGACGAGGCGGCCATGGTCAATCAGCGCCATGCGATCGCAAATCGTTTCGATTTCGTGGAGATTGTGGGAGCTGATGACGACGGCGCGGTGGCCGCGCTGGGTGGCGATGAACTGGCGGATTTCGTGGGCCTGGCGCGGGTCGAGGCCGTTGGTTGGTTCGTCAAGCAGCACGAGTTCAGGATTGCCGAGAAAAGCCTGGCCGATGCCGACGCGGCGCAGCATGCCGTGGGAGAGGGTCTTGGCGCGGCTTTGGGCACGGTCGGCCAAGTCCACCAGTTTGAGGATGCGCGCGACTTCGCTGCGAATTTGTCCACGCGGAATGCCCTGCAGGCGGCCGAGGTAGGTGAGCAAATCCGTGACGGTCAAATCGCGGCCCAGCGCGGCATCCTGCGGCAGGGCGGTGAGCCGGCCGCGCATGGTGCGCGGGCTGAAGGGGCCGCCACCGAGGACGCTGACGGCGCCGCTGTCGGGCTGCAACAGTCCGCACATGATGGCAAAGGTGGTGGTCTTGCCTGCGCCGTTGGGGCCGACGAGGCCGAAAATCGAGCCGCGCGGCACTTCGAGGCTCAGGCCGTCGAGTGCCCGAAGCGATCCGTAGTTCTTGCGGATGCCGTCCAGGCGGAGGGCGGAGCCGCTATGGGAAGCAGGCAAGCTCACAGGTCCCTCTTTCGGTAAAAGGCCAAGCCAAGCGCGACATAGATTACGGCCAGCAGCACCAGCGAGCCCATCGCGTAGCCGTAACGCGAGAATTCAGGATACCACAGGTCGTTCTGATGCGAGAAAGGGGAAAAGAACTGGATAAAATGCCAGGCGCGCGCATGGGGGTCGTCAGCGGGCACACCGGACTGGTAGAATTCCGCAAAGTGATTCATGATCCAAAGGAACACCACGCCCACGAGGGAGAACGTGCGCGAAGCGACAGTCGAGGTCGAACTCATCGAGCACAGGCCGGCGAGCCCGAGAAACGCAATGCAGTAGGCGAGCAAACGGGGCCAAAAGAGCAGAATGGAACCAAGCGCGGGGAAAAATTCAAAATCACCGAGTTTCCACCACGCGACGGCGATGCAGACGCCGCCGGCCAGCAACGTCATGCCCGCGATGGTCGCGCCCTGGCCCAGCAGCTTGCCGATGACGAATTCCGCGCGGCCGGTTCTCATGCCGATAAAACGCACGCCGCGGGTTTGGTGTTCCTGCGCGATGGATTCCGACGAGGTGATCATGATCACCAGCGGCAGCATGGACAAGGAGATGAGAAAGTGAAACAGCGTGATGGGCGATTGCGCGACGAGGAAGTCCACGGCGGCCTGCTCATTGATGCTGCCGGTGACAATCATGCGAAACGGCGAGCCGCGTTCGAAAAGACGCTTTTCCTCGGGTTTGTCGGAATTGACCACCACCGGGTCGGGGCGGGCGGAAGCGGAAAAGACGCTGCGGCGGGGAGGAGGGCGCGGCGGCTCGACGTGGGTCAAAATCCAGACAAAGAAATACGAGCCCATCGCGGCCACGAGCAGGTAGAGGGCCGTGAACAGCGCGGCGCGGCGGCTGCGGACCATTTCACGCAGCTCGAAGCCGGCGACGAGGAAAATGTCGCGCAAGGGGGTGGGGCCAAACATAAACCCTTCCGAGAATGCGGTTTATGGCGGCTTGGTCAATGGTCTTTGCCGTCATGCGGGCGTAATTTTTGGTTAGCCTCCGGCGGGAAAGCCGTGCATCCTCGGCCAAAGTCAATTTTTGCTCCGATGCCACTGCATATTCTAATCAACGGTTACAAGGGCCGCATGGGCCAGGCCATCAACGCCGCCGCGCCGGGCGCGGGCGTGGAAATCGTGCGCCGGCTTGACGCAGGCGACCTGCTGGAGGCGGCATGCTTCGTCGGCGTGGACGTCGCGGTGGACTTCAGCTCGCACGACGCGGGCGCGCCCCTGGCCCGGCTGGCGGCCGCGCGCAAAGTGCCGCTCGTCATCGGCACGACGGGCCACACCCCGGCCGAGCGCAAGGAAATCACCGCGCAGGCCAAAAAAATCCCCATCGTCTGGGCGGGCAACTATTCCGTCGGCGTCAACCTGCTGAATTTTCTCGTGCGCCGCGCGGCGGACGTGCTGGGCCCGCGTTACAATATTGAAGTCGTCGAGATGCACCACCGCGACAAAAAGGACGCCCCGAGCGGGACCGCCGAAAAGCTCGTCGAAATCGTGCGCGAGGCGCGGCGGCTGGCGGAGGACAAGGTGGTCCATGGCCGCCACGGTCTCGTCGGCGCACGGCCGGAGGAGCAGATCGGCGTGCATGCGCTGCGCGGCGGCGACGTGGTGGGCGACCACACGGTCATTTTTGCCGGCGACGGCGAGCGCATCGAGCTGATGCACAAGGCGTCGTCGCGCGCAATTTTTGCCGCGGGCGCGCTCCAGGCCGCCAAATGGGTCAAGGGCCAGAAACCCGGGCTCTACGGCATGGACGACGTGCTGGGGCTGAAAATCTAACCCATGATCGTTTCGATCGAAGGCGTGCTCGTCGAATGTGCTCCGTTGCGCGCGGTGGTGGAGGCGCACGGCGTCGGCTACGAGGTCAGCGTCCCGCTCACGGCGGCGGAGCAATTGCCCGCGGTCGGCCAGCGGGTGAAGCTGCACACACTGGCGGTTTACCGCGAGGACTCGCAGCAGCTTTTTGGCTTTGCCACGCGCGAGGACCGGGATTTTTTCCAACTGCTGGTCGAGAAAGTCTCCGGCATCGGGCCGAAGACGGCGCTGAATCTGCTCAGCCGGCTGTCGGCGGACACGCTCAAGAGCGCCATCGCGCAGGCGAATGTGGAATTGCTCTCCAAATGCCCCGGTATCGGCAAGAAAACGGCTGAGCGGCTGGTGATTGAATTGCGCGACCAAATTTTCAGCGGCGGAATTGAATCGGTGCCCGCGGTGGTTTCGGCGAAAGGTGAAGTTCCCACCTCCGCCTTTGCCGATGCGGTCGGCGCGCTGATTGCACTGGGCTACAAGGCCCCGGATGCCGATAAAGCCGCCCGCCGAGCCCAGTCGATTCTGGGAGCGAAGGCCACTTCCGAGGCGCTGGTGAAGAAGGCGCTGGCGCAGGGATAAGCAGTAAGTTCACACCACCGTGCCGCTGGGGACGACGCCGTTTTTGGTGACGATGATGACGCCGTCGCGGACGAAGAGATCGCCTTGCTGCCACATGTCGGGCTTGCCCTCGGGCGAGAGTTTCACGTTGTCGCCGATGCGGGCGTTTTTATCGATGATGGCCTGGCGGATGTCGCAATTTTTGCCCACGCCGATTTCGGGGACCTGGCGTTCGCGGTCGCGGGCGCGCTCGCGCTCGGATTCGAACTGGTCGGAGCCCATCATGACGACATTTTCGAGGACGGTGCCGTCGCCGACGCGGGAGCGCACGCCGATGATGGCGTGGCTGATTTTTTTCGCGTGCACCACGCAGCCGCCGGCGATGATGGTGTTGTTGGTCGCGCAATTGTAGAGCTTGGGCGGCGGCAGGTAATTGAGGTGGGTAAAGATGGGATGGCCGTGGTCGTAGAGATCGAAGGGTGGATTTTCCTTGGTGAGCTCGAGATTGGCCTCGAAAAAAGCGCCGACGGTGCCGATGTCCTCCCAGTAATTGTCGAAGACGAAGCTGGAGAGTTTCTTTTTGCCGAGCAGGCCGGGGATGATTTCCTTGCCGAAGTCCATGGCGGAGGTCTGCATGGCCTCCTTGAGGACTTTGCCGGTGAAGACATAGATGCCCATCGAGGCGAGGCAATAGTCCTGCCCGGGCTTGGCTTGCTTGATGCGCGAACGGACGCCGGCGCCGACCACCAGGCTGTTCACTACTTTGGGGTCGGTGGGTTTTTCGACGAATTCGGTGATGGCGAGGTCCTCCGCCACGCGCATGACGCCGAGGCCGTGCACGCATTCCTTGGGCATGGCCTTGGCGGCGATGGTGATGTCGGCCTTGGTCTGCAGGTGCTGGGTGACGATCTCGCGGAAATCCATGCGGTAGAGCTGGTCGCCGGAAAGGATGAGGAACAAGTCGTCATCGGCGCCGTGGAAGTGGTGCATATTCTGGCGCACGGCATCGGCGGTGCCTTGATACCATTGCTCGCTGGAATGGGTCTGCTCGGCGGAGAGAATGTCCACAAAGCCTTGGTCAAAGGGGTCAAACTGGTAGGCGGACTGGATGTGGCGGTGCAGCGAGGCGGTGTTGAACTGCGTGAGGAGGTAAATTTGGTTGTAGCCGGAATGGATGCAGTTGCTGATGGGGATGTCCACGAGACGGTAATTGCCGCCGAGGGGGACGGCGGGTTTGCAGCGGTCTTTGGTCAGCGGGTGGAGGCGGCTGCCGCGGCCGCCGCCCATGATGATGGAAATGACGCGAGGGGACATGGAGATTAAAAATTAAAAAGGAAGAAGGGAAAAACCGCAAAGTCAGCCGGCGAAAAAAATGCCCGGCAAAAGCGTCGCGAGGGGTTGGCGCGCAACATGGGGTGGGGCATCATCCGGCCTTGCCATACGGTGCGGGTTTGCGTTAGCTTTGCAATTCTTATGTGTGGCATCGTCGGCTACGTCGGCAAACAAGCCGCCAGCGGCATCCTGTTGGAAGGGCTTAAACGCCTCGAATACCGCGGTTATGACTCCGCGGGCCTCGCCATCGGGTCGAAGGACGGCCTGGAGGTCGTCAAGAAGACCGGCCGGGTGGAAAACCTCATCCGCGCCGCGGCGGGCATGAAGAATGCCGCGCATACGGGCATCGCGCACACCCGTTGGGCCACGCACGGCCGCGTGACGGACGTGAATGCGCACCCGCACGTTAGTTCCGACCACAAAATTGCACTCTGCCACAACGGCGTCATCGAGAACTACCGCGGCATCAAGAAATTCTGCGAGAACCACGGCTATACTTTCCAGTCTGAAACCGATACCGAGGTGCTGGCGAACCTCATCGCCTACCACTACCAGAAGGAGCCGGCGAACGGCGGCAAGAACCGCTTCCTGACGGCGGTGCGCAAGGCGCTGCTGCATGTCGAGGGCACCTATGGCATCGCGGTGCTCTGCGCCGATTTCCCCGGTCAGATCGTCGGCGCGCGCAAGGGCTCGCCGCTGGTGGTCGGCGTGGGGCATGGCGAGAACATGCTGGGCTCCGACATCTCGGCGTTTAGCGGCCGCACCCAAAACGTTGTTTATCTCGACGACGGCCAGGTCGTGCACCTGACGGCGGACGACTTTAACATCACCACCATCGCCGACGAGGCCGTGGACCCCGTCATCGCCAAGGTGGATTGGGAAATCGAGCAGGCCGAGCTGGGCCATTATGCCCATTATATGGCGAAGGAAATTTTCGAGCAGCCGGTGGCGCTGGAAAACGCCATCCGCGGGCGCTTTTCCGACGACCTGAGCACGGCGAAGTTCGGCGGCCTCAACATCGAGCCGACCCAGTTGCGTCATGTGGATCGGTTGTTGTTCTGCGCCTGCGGCACGGCGTGGCACGCCTGCCTCGTCGCCGAATACCTCATCGAGCGCTTTGCCCGCATTCCTGTCGAAGTCGAATACGCCAGCGAGTTCCGCTACCGCAACGCGCCGCTGGACAAAAACACGCTGGTGCTGGTCGTTTCGCAGTCCGGCGAGACGCTCGACACGCTGGAGGCGCTGCGCGAAGCCAAGCGCAAGGGCTTTCGCACGCTGGCGATTACGAATGTCGTCGGCTCGACGATTGCGCGCGAGACCGACGGCGGCATCTACCAGCACGCCGGCCCGGAAATCGGCGTGGCTTCCACCAAGGCGTTCACTTCGCAGATCTTGTTGGCCGCGATGCTCGCGCTGTATTTTGGCCGGTTGCGCGACCTCAGCTACACGGAAGGCCACGCGATGGTGGAGGCGTTGCGGACCATTCCCGGTTTGGCGAACCAAGTGCTCGACCAGGCGGATAAAATCAAGGCCATCGCAAAGAAATACGCGCAGTTCGAAGACTTTCTGTTCCTCGGGCGGCAGGCGATGTTCCCCATCGCACTCGAGGGCGCGCTCAAGCTCAAGGAAATTTCCTACATCCACGCCGAGGGCTACCCGGCGGCGGAAATGAAGCACGGGCCCATCGCGCTGGTCAGCCCGGAATGCCCCTCGGTGTTTTTCGCCCCGCGCGGCGAAACGCTGAAGAAAATCATCTCGAACATCCAGGAAATCCGCGCGCGCAAGGGCCCGGTCATCTGCATCACCTCGGCCTCGCGCGACGAATTGCCCGAGGACCTGGCGGACGACATCATCCGCGTGCCCGATGCGCACGAGGCCGTGCAGCCCATCCTCTTCACCATCCCCATCCAGTTGCTGGCCTATTACATCGCGTGCGAACGCGAGTGCGACGTGGACAAGCCGCGCAACCTGGCGAAGTCGGTCACGGTGGAGTGACGCATCATGCCCGCGAGCCCGTCTTTGCCGGAAATCAAGATACTCACCAGCGACTGGGGCGAATACGCGCTGCTCGACACGGGGCGGCGGCGGAAACTGGAACGGTTTGGGTCGCAAGTCATTTCGCGCGGTGAGCCCAAGGCGTGGTGGGAGCCCGCGCTGCCGTCCTCCGAATGGGCCAAGGCACAGGCGATTCACGAGGAGGACCGGCCCTGGAACATTGCACCGGGCGGACTGCGTGAATGGACGATGCGCTGGCGCGAACTGACCTTGCAGGCGCGCATCAGCGACACTTCGAAGCACCTCGGCGTTTTTCCCGAGCAATCACCACACTGGGAGTATATCCAGGCCCAGGTGCGCAAGACCAAGGGCGAGCAACCGAGGCTGCTCAATCTTTTCGGTTACACTGGCGTGGCGTCGCTGGCGGCGGCGGCGGCGGGGTTTGCCGTGACGCATGTGGACGCCTCGAAGCCCGCGGTGACCTGGGCACGGCACAACCAGAAGCTTTCCGGTCTCGATAACGCGCCGATCCGCTGGATTATTGACGATGCCGCGAAGTTTGTGCGCCGCGAAGTGCGCCGCGGAGTGCGCTACGACGCGTTGGCGCTGGATCCGCCGTCGTTTGGCCGCGGGCCGGACGGCGAAATCTGGAAGGTCGAAGTCGGACTGACGGAACTGCTGGCGCTGTGCCGCGAGGTTTTGGTCGAGCGTCCGCGGTTTGTCTTGCTGACGATGTACAATCTCGAAGCGTCTTCCTTGATGCTCGGCAACATTGTGGAGCAGATGATGCGCAGCACGCCCGGGCACACGAGCATCGGCGAACTGGCGTTGGCGGCGAGCGCGCCGGGGGCGCGGCTCTTGCCGTTGTCGCTGTGGGCCCGCTGGGAATCGGCCTAATCTATTCGATTGGCGCGGTTACTTTTTCCGCCACTGCGGGTCGAGGTGCGGGGCGAGACGGTCAATGATGGAGGCGTCGTTGGCGTGGCTGATGGCGTCGTCGAGTGTGATCTTGCCGCGCTCGTAGAGCGAGATGAGGGATTGTTCGAGGGTGTTCATGCCCTCCTTGACGCGCGTCTCGACCGCGCCGTAAATCTGCTGCCAGTTGCCGGTGCGGATGAGGTTGCTGATGGCGGGATTGTTGCGCAGCACTTCCATCGCGACGCAGCGGCCGTGGCCGTCGGCGCGTGAAATCAATTTCTGGTTGATGACGAACGAGAGGCTGAAGGACAACTGCACCATCAGCTCGCGGCTGCGCTCGCTGGGGAACATGTCCACGATGCGGGTGAGGGCGCCGACGGTGTCGCGGGTATGCAGGGTGGAAAAGACGAGGTGGCCGGTTTCCGCGGCGGAGAGGGCCTGCGAGGCGGTCTCGGCATCGCGGATTTCGCCGACGTAGATGATGTCGGGGTTTTCGCGCAGGACGCTGCGCAGGCCCGAGGCAAAGCTGACGGCGTGGCGGCCAATCTCGCGCTGGGAAAACAGGGCGCGCTTGTTGGGAAAAACGAACTCGATGGGGTCTTCGAGGGTGATGACGCGGACCTGGCGCTGTTCGTTGATGCGCGACAACAGGCTGGCGATGGTGGTCGTCTTGCCGCTGCCGGTGACGCCGGTCAGCAGCACGAAACCCTGTTTGGCGGAGACGATGCTGCGCCAGGGAATGTCGGAAGGGAAACCGATTTCCTCGACGGCGGGGATGTAGGGCGGCAGCAGGCGCACGACGGCGGCGAGACCGTCGCGGTCACGGAAGACGTTGACACGAAAGTAGTATTTCCCGCCGGGCAGCTCGAAGGCCGCGTCCAAGTCCACCAGCGGGTCGTTGCGCAGCTGTTCGATATGATCCGGGCGGAGCATCGAGAAGATCATCGGCTCGATGAGCTCCTTGGTCAGCGGAGTGCCGCCGGGGATGACCTGCAGTTCGTTGTCGAGGCGGAAGCGGATGGGTTCACCGACCTTGAGGTGAAAGTCGGAAACGCGCGGCAGGCCGTTGAGCATGTACTCTTCGGAGACGGCACTCGCCAGGATGTCCACCATGCTATATTGGTGGTCGCCCGCCTTATATATCTTGCGGTTGGAGTCGTAGGCCTCGGTCATCGGAACGCGGGTAAAGGGCAGACAGTAATTGGTGCGAAATCGGGAGCAACCCCAAAGTTGGCCGGCTCGCAGGCGCGCCGGATTCCGGGGGAGGCATGCAGCTTACTTATCAGTCGCGGGCCGCACTTTCACCCGGGGGCGATTCAGCCGGGCCAGTACACGACCCGGCCGCAATTGTCGCAGGCCACGGGCTTGCCACCGTGGCGGGCGGCTTCAGCGATATCGTTGGAGACGCGCAGGTGGCAGCCGCCGCAGCGGTGGTCATCGAGCGGCACGATGAAGGGCGGACGTTTGGCGCGGGCTTTGGCGGTGTCGTAGGCGCGGCGCCAGGCGGGCGGCACGGCTTCCGCCGCGGTTTCCACGGCGCCGGCTTGCGCGGTGAGGCGCGCGCGGCACTGGGTTTCCTTGTCCTGAATGACGGAAGTCTGGCCGGCCAAGTCACCCAGGCGGCGTTTGCATTCGGCATCCGCGGTGCGGAGCGCCGCCGCGGCCTCGTCAATCTTCATCATCATTTCGATTTCCTGCGTTTCGAGCGCGCTGACCTCGGCCTCGGCGGTTTCAATCTGGTGCGACAGCGCCTGGTATTCGTCGTTTTTGCGCACTTCGGCCTGCTGGGTCTTGAATTTCAGTACCTGCGCCTCGGCGGACTTCAGGCGATTGTCGATGTCCTTGCGCTGTACCTCAAGTTCCTGGGATGCCTTGCGCTTGGCCTCGAGTTGGGCTTTTTCCTCCGCGACATGCTTTTCCACCTCGGCGAGTTCCGCGGGAATTTGCCGGAGGCTCGTTTCCAACTGTTGGCGCTGGACATCGGCCTCCTGCAATTTCAAGGCGCTGGCCAGCGCGGGTTCGAGAGTGGAGGGAGCTGCCGCATCGCCGCCGGAATGCAAATTCGCCGTCATAACTTCCATTGAGGCGGGCGAATTCGAAAACGCAACTGAAATTACCACCCGGTTTTAACTGCCGCCGGGTGGATTCTGCGGCGGGGGTGGCGCGCCGCCGGGCCGGTTGAGTTTCAAGCGTGGAATAACCGCGGGAGTGGGCGCCGGCGGCGAATCGGAAGCTGGTGGAGCGGGCGATGGTTCCGGAGGTTTGGTTGCCGGTGCAGGGGTGGATGCGGGCGTGGAAGTGGTGCGGGGGGGAATCGTCAATTTTGGCCGTGGCGGCTCGGCCGCAGGAGCAACTGATGGCGGTTCAGCAGGTTTGGATTCCACCGGGGGAATGGGTGCCGGGGTTACGGAAGGGCGGATGGGAATGGTCAATTTGGGCCGCGGCGCTTCCGCTGGCGGTGGAGGTGGAGGAGTCGGCGGGGCTTCTTTGACGGCAGGTTGTGGCGATGGTGCGACCGGTTCCGGTGGCGGCGCCGCTTTTTTTAGGGGCAGGGGAATTTTTTTGGGTTCGGGTGGAGCGGTTGCTGCCGGCGGAAGCGGCGGTGAGAGCGGTGCGCCGGCG
>DASZWY010000061.1:0-3753 GCA_035546135.1 Opitutales bacterium | reverse complement strand
GCTGCCTTGCAAAACATTTGTCAAACCCAGCCTGCCGCCCGATTACTCTCGCCGGAACCGGGCGAAAATCAAAAATCGCAAATATCCCTAAGAAATCGCCCTCAGCGGTGTCTTAACCCCAAGCATCTGGCGCGCCTGCATCCGCGCTGCGTGCCGCAACCACCTGCATGGAGAGCCCTCCCCCAACGACGGGAGCCCTTTCGCCGCCCGCTTGCGCCCGCCGGCTCGAGGAGTTGTTTCGCGCGCTGGAGACGCCCCTGCTGGCCTACGCGATGCGGCTGACGCGCAATGCCGAGGCCGCGCAGGACTGCGTGCAGGAGGCCTTTCTGCGGCTCCACCCGCGCCTGGGCTCCGGCGAAGTGCGCGACCCGTCGGCGTGGCTGTATCGCACCGTCCACAACCTCGCCATCACCGGCCTGCGCTCCGCCAACCGCGCCGTATCGTTTGACGCCTGCGACCCGGCGAGTGACGGCGATTCATCGCGCCCGCGCGGCGACCGCGACCCGGCCCTCGCCGACCCCGCGCCGCTGCCCGACGCGGAAGTCGAGCGCCTCGAGGCCTCCGGCCTGGCCCGGCTGGTGTTCGACCGCCTGAAGCGGCTCGACCCGCGCGCCGCCGAAGTGGTGCGACTTAAATTTTATGAGGAATTATCTTACAAAGAAATCGCCGGGCGCACAGGACTCAAAATCGGCCACGTCGGCTACCTCCTCCACCACGCGCTCAAGGCGCTCGCCGCGGAACTCGACCGCGCCGGCCTGCGCTGAGAAATCTCCGATCCCTCAACCGCGATTTTTCCCAAAGTTTCACCCCACGCTAATTTTTTTCCCGCTTCCGCGTCTTAACCTTATCCGCGCATGAACCCGCAGCCACCCAATGACGGCACCCCGCCTCCGCCCAGCCCACGGGAGGAATTCGAGGCGCGCCTGGCCGCGCTCGCGCTGGGCGAATCGGGCGAGTTCGACGCGGAGACCTTGCGCACGCGGCTGTCCGCCGACCCGGAACTGGCTGCACTCTACCGTCGCTTCGAGGCCGCCGCGCTGGCGTATAAAAACACTTTTGAAGACGAGCAAGCCGCCGCCGCGCTGCCGCCGCTCGAGCCACCGCCCGAACACTTGAGCACCGACCGCGCCGCCCGCCTGGCGAAAATCTTTGCCGGAACCGCGCCGGAAGTTTCCGCCGCGCCAGTGAAGCTGCCCACCGCCCCACGTCAACGGCGTCCGCGTAAAATTTTGCCCTTCCCCGCCTGGGTACAGATTTTCGCGGCCGCAGCGTGTCTGGTCTTGCTGGCGGTGATGTTGATTCCGGCCAGTAATACTTCGGTCCATTTATCCAAGGCATTGCTGCAGCAATCGGCGGCAACGCCAAGCACTCCTGAACGCGTGGCCAGCGCCGCCAGCGCGAAAACCACGACGAACGAGCCGCAACCACAACCGGCGCCGGTGGCGCTTAATTTCCAAACTCCGACGGCGGCCAACGCCTCCACTGCTTCCGGGGCCACGCCAATCATGTCGGCGGCACAATTGGCACGCTCGCTGGACAATGAGAACAAAACGGTGCGCGACGACGCGGGCGCCGGGACCGGCGGCGGCGGAGCCGAGCCTTTCTTCGCAACCAATGGCAGCTTGCTGGCCAAAGACCAATCCCTCGAACCTCCGGCCGGCCCGCCGCCGGGCGCTCCGGCGATGCAGAGCGGGCCGGCCCTGGCGGCGAATACTCCGCCGGTGAATACTTGGGCCAACACCGACCCGCAAATGCTGCGAGATTTTCAAGTCCGCATTGCCGGTGGTAACAACGAAGCCTCAGCAGCAGCGCCCATGCCGACAGAGGCGCCACCCATGCCGCCTCCTCCACCCCCACCTCCTCCGCCTCCTGCAGTTGCGGCCAATAATTATCGCGGCAATGCCTTTGGCGGGGCGCAAAGCGCGGGCGGAGGTGCTTTTGGCGGCGGTGGGGCTCGCCGGGGCGGAGCGGGCGGCTTTGGCGGTCGCGCACCGCGCGGCGGTCTGGGCGGGCGTACGGCCGGCGGACCCCAAGCTGGCCGCGGCGGCGCGGCGGCAGACGTCCCTGCGCCTGGCGCAGCCGCAGCGCCCGCGGCGAACGTCAACACTAACACGGACACAACCGAACCGGCCACGGTCGCGGCGACCACTTTGACCGTGAGCGGCAATATCCAAAATGTCACTTTTAACAGCAATCTTTCCAGCGCCGGAAGCCTGACTGGAAACGATGCCGGCTCCAATAACTTTGGCGGAGACGCGGGGTTGCGCTCGGGCAACGGCCTGGCTGATGCAGGCGGCCAGGGCGGGGTTTCGGGCAACGACCAGCGCGCCGCCAATTCTTTCGATAACCGTAATGCGGGCGCCGTCCCCGTCACCGGGGTGAGCAGCGCCAATTCGTTAATCCGTGGCGGCACGGAGTCGTACGGAAATAATGCGTTCAGCGGCAATATGTATGCCCAAGGCGGGAATGTGACCCTCGGCAGCAATGTGGCCCTGAATAACACTACCGGCAATTATATCGTCGGCGGTGGAAACCTTGGCTTCGGGAATCTGACCGCGGCCACCATCGGCGGCTTGCCCGGAAACCAGAATGCCGGCGCAAATAATAATCACGGCGCCAATAATGCCGGCACTCCTGAAGCGCCTGGCATCGTTGCTTTTGCCCTAGGCGGCATTGCCTCCGAAGCCAATTCGGGCAGCACCCTCGCTCAAAACGGTGGCGGTATGGTATTTTCTGGCGGTGGCTTGCAATGGGCGGCGGGAACCTCCACCGACATCTCCAACTCAATCCAAGGCCAGTTTGGCAATGTGCAGGCCAATCTCACGCCCAATGGCAGCGAGGCCCTTGCGGCTGGCGCCAACCCGCAAACTTCAACTCCTTTTAACGGCGTTGGCGGCATTGTCAAAACCGGGTCGAGCACGCTCACGCTTAACGCTAACAGCGCCTACACCGGTGGCACCGTGATAAGCGGCGGCACGCTGACGTTCAACGGCAATACCGAGAGCTACACCGGTGGCACACTAACCCCCGGAACGAACGCCCCAAACACCACTTACACCGGCGTGCTAAGCGGCTCCGGCAATCTGATAGCCGGCAATGACACCCTAACGCTCACTGGCACCAACAACTTCAGCGGTAACATCACGGTCCAGGCCGGGACAATTAATGTTAACAGCCTCAACCATTTTGGTGTCAATACCGCCAATGACAGCGGCAGGGTAGCCACGGAAGGCGGCGGCTCGCTGAGCATCAGCCAAGATGAAACCTCCACCGGGGTAATAAGTAGCACCGGCACTTTGCAATTGGGCAGCGGCACCTTCGTCACCAGCGGCACTTTGGACAATACTCCGGTCGGCGCCAGTAACACCCCGGGCCAAACCGTCGCAAATAATGTCAGCCAGCAAATTGCCACCGCGGCGCCGACCGCGCCCGTCCCGGCGCTGATGCCTGCCGCGCCACCCACCAGTGAACCGGGGTTTCAGGATAACGCAAAAAAGGCCGTGGACGCCGACCAGCCCGTCGCGCGGCCGCGCAGCGTGGTGAAATTCCCCGCGCCGGTGAACACGGCGGACAACGCTTTCTCCACCTTTGCGCTCAACGTCAACGACGTTTCCTACCAGCTCGCGCGCACCGCGCTGCAAAACCACCGCTGGCCCGACCCCGGCGCCACGCGCACGGAGGAATTCCTCAACGCCTTCAACTACCACGACCCCGCGCCCGCCACCGGCGAGGCCTGCGCGCTGCACTACGACC
>DASZWY010000060.1:0-35099 GCA_035546135.1 Opitutales bacterium | reverse complement strand
AAAACACCCCGCCGCGCGCCGCCGGCGCCAAGCTGCTCAAGCGCAACCTCAGCGACATCGCCGCGATGGGCGGCACACCCCGGCATGCGCTGGTACATTTGTTGCTCGCGCGCAATACTGCGACGAAGTGGCTGGAAGAATTTTACCGCGGACTGGCCCAATGCTGCAAACGGCACGGCGTCACGCTGGCCGGCGGCGGCATCGCGCAAGGGCCGGACGGGGTTTTCGCCGCGGATTTATTTTTGCTCGGCGAGGCTGGACCAAAACCCCTAGCCCGTTCCGGGGCGCGCCTCGGTGATATTCTTTATGTCACGGGCAAGCTCGGCGGGAGCATTTTAGGCAAGCACCTGAGCTTCACGCCGCGCCTCGCCGAAGGCCGATGGCTGGCCCGGCAGAATGGAGTCCGAGGAATGATCGACGTGAGCGACGGGCTGGCGAAGGACTTGCCGGAAATTTTGCCGGACGGGACAGACGCAAAACTCAGCATTGCCCTGCTGCCCACGGCTAAAGCGGCGCGCCAGCTCGCCCGTCGCGACGGCCATTCCGCGCTTGAGCACGCGCTGACCGACGGCGAGGACTACGAGCTGCTCCTGGCCTACGCGGCCAAAAAAGATCCGGCCGGCTTTGAAAAACGCTGGAAAAAAGCCTTTAAAACTCCGCTGAATCGCATCGGCCAAATCGCGCCGGCTTTGGAAAAAAAACATTCCCGCCAATTGCGCGATGGGCGGGGCCAGCTGCTCCTGTCACGCCAGGCGCATGGGTATGAACACCTTCGTTGAGGCGGCAACATTTCGCTTTTGCCTCAACCGCAACAATTTTTGTATTAACCATTCATGAACCTCGCCGACTTTCGCCGCGAATACACCCAGGCCGGGCTGGACGAAGCCGGCCTGGCGCACGAGCCGACGGCGCAGTTTCGCGTTTGGTTCGAGCAGGCGGCCAAGGCGGGGCTGACGGAACCCAATGCGATGACGCTGGCGACCGTGGGCCCGGATGGCCGCCCGAGCGCGCGCACGGTGCTGCTCAAGTCCTTCGACGAGCGCGGGTTGGTTTTTTTCACGAACTTTGAAAGCCGAAAATCCTGCGAAATCACGGCCAATCCGCGCGTGGCGCTGCTGTTTGCGTGGATTGAATTGGAGCGCCAGGTAGCCGTCGAAGGCGTCGCCGAGCGGGTGTGCAAAACTGAGTCGGCGGAATATTTCGCCCGCCGTCCCTACGGCAACCAACTCGGCGCGTGGGTGTCCGCGCAAAGCAGCGTCATCACCTCGCGCGCGGAATTGGAGCAGAAGCTCGCGGACCTGCAACGCCGCTACCCTGAAGGCCAGGTGCCGCCGCCGCCGTTTTGGGGCGGGTTTCGCGTCGCGCCTGACGCCTGGGAATTCTGGCAAGGCCGCCCCAACCGGCTGCACGACCGCCTGCGCTACCGCCGCGCGAGCGGAGCGTGGGTGATCGAGCGCCTTTCCCCCTAAGGTTTATTTTCATGAATCCCCTTCGACTCGGCATCATCGGCATGGGCAACATGGGCGCAGTGCATGCGCGCCACGTGCTCGACGGCAAAGTTTCGCGCGTGCGCCTGGCGGCGGTATGCGACCGCCATGCGCAAAAGACCGCGCCGTTTGCCCCGGCAAAAGCGTTCACGAACGCGGATGCGCTCCTGGCATCCGGCGAAGTGGACGCCGTGCTGATTGCCACGCCGCACTTCGACCATACCGCCGCGGGCATCGCCGCGCTCCAGGCGGGAATGCACGTCCTGGTCGAAAAACCCATCTCCGTCCACAAAGCCGACGCGCTGCGGCTGCTCGCCGCGCACACCAACCCGCGGCAGATTTTCGCGGTGATGTTCAACCAGCGCACCGACCCGCGCTACCGCCGCGTGCGCCAGCTCATTCAGTCGGGTGAACTCGGCGCGCTGCGGCGCATTAACTGGACCATCACCGACTGGTTTCGCACGCAGGCCTACTACGGCTCCGGCGGCTGGCGCGCGACCTGGGCCGGCGAAGGCGGCGGCGTGCTGCTCAACCAAAGTCCGCACCAACTGGACTTGTGGTGGTGGCTCTTCGGTCTGCCGGCGCGCGTGCGGGCTTCCTGCCAGTTTGGCCGTTTTCATAAAATTGAGGTGGAAGACAGCGTGACGGCGCTGCTTGAGTACGCCGACGGCGCACAGGGCGTGTTCATCACCACCACCGGCGAAGCGCCCGGCACCAACCGCCTTGAAATCGCCGCCGACCGGGGGAAAATCATCGTCGAAGGCCTTGCCGTGAAATGGACGCGCACGGATTCATCCGTCGCCGAATGGTGCGCCAAGCATCCGAAAGGCTTCGAGGCTCCGCCCACGACCCCGCGCGAGGTCACGTTCGACAACACCGGCGGGCAACACGTGGAGATTTTGCAGAATTTCGTGGACGCGATTCTCGACGGCCAGGCACTTATCGCGCCCGCCGCCGAGGGCCTCCACTCCATCGAGTTGGCCAATGCGATGCTGCATTCGACCTTCACGAATGCCCCGGTGACGCTACCGCTCGACGCCGCGGCCTACGCGGCGGAATTGCAAAAAAAAATCGCCACCCACTCTCCCATCCCTCCCCCAAAATGAGCGCCAAGGAAGGCCACAACTACGCCCCCGAGGGCAAACCCCGCCCGGTCGTGAAACCTGGCGAATTCATTTTCGCCGCCGCGTTTTACGACCACGGCCATATTCACGGGCAGATCAACGGCCTGGCCGAAGCCGGCGGCACCCTGAAATACGTTTACGACCCCGACCCGGCGCGCTGCGCGCAAACGCTGCAAAAATATCCCGGTGCCAAGCTCGTGGATAAATTCGAGCGCATCCTTGACGACCCCGCCGTGCAGCTCGTCACCGCCGCCGCGGTGCCCAGCGAGCGTTGCGCCATCGGCCTGCGCGTGCTGGCCGCGGGCAAGGACTATTTCACGGACAAATGCCCGTTCACGACGCTGGAGCAACTCGCCGAGGCGCGCCAGGCCGTCCAGCGCACGCGGCGGAAATACATGGTGTATTACAGCGAGCGACTGCACGTGGAATCCGCCTGGCACGCCGGCGAACTGCTGAGGCAGGGCGCGCTCGGCCGCGTGCTGCAAGTATTGCTGCTTGCGCCCCACCGGTTGTCGAAGCCCAGCCGCCCCGCCTGGTTTTTCGAAAAATCAAAATACGGCGGCATCATCACGGACATCGGCTCGCACCAGTTCGAACAGTTTCTCGCCTACACCGGCGCGCGCGCCGCGACCGTCAATTTCGCGCGGGTGGATAATTTCGCCAATCCGGACCAGCCCGAGTTCGAGGACTTCGGCGAAGCTTCGCTCACGACCGACACCGGCGCGTCCTGCTATTGCCGGCTGGACTGGTTTACGCCACCGGCTTCGCACGCCTGGGGCGACGGCCGCCTCTTTGTGCTCGGCACCGAAGGCATGCTCGAAGCGCGCAAATACATGGAAATCGCCCAGCCGGACAAGCAGGACCAGATTTACATCGTGGACCGCCACGGCGAACGCGTGATTGACTGCCGCGGGCGGGTCGGCTTCCCGTTCTTCGGGCAATTCATCCTCGACGTGCTCAACCGCACAGAGCGGGCGATGACGCAAGAGCACGCCTTTCTGGTCGCCGAACTTTCCATGCAGGCGCAAAAAGTGGCCGATGCACGAGGCGCGGCCCGGAGCAAGTAGGTGTCGGCGCCGGGCGCCGGATCAACCCCACAGGCGCTTCTTATGGCGATGCGCCTTGGAGCGTTTGCGCCGCTTGTGCTTGTTCATCTTCAAGCGACGCTTTTTTTTGAGATTACCCATGGGGATAAGGAGCTGAGGCCAACCAACTTTGCGTGCCGGCGGGATGGTGTAAAGGGCGATTTTCGCCGTTTCCACGACCGGGCGCCGGCGTGCTAAATAGCCCGCCCGCCGCATTGAACACGGCGGGCGGGCAATCTTTAAGCAGCTAGACCAGAAACCAGGTTTACTTGAGGTGGCCGGAGACCAGCTTGGTCATGTCGAACATGCTCACGGTCGCTTTGCCGTTGAACACAGCCTTGAGCTTGTCGTCGGCATTGATGTTGCGCTTGTTCTTCTTGTCCTGCAGGCCATTCTTCTTGATGTAAGCCCAGAGCTTCTTGGTCAGCTCAGTACGCGGAAGCGGGGTCGAGCCCACCACTGCGGCAAGTTTCTCATCCGGGGTTACCGGTTTCATGAACGCGGAGTTCTTGGAAGGTTTTTTAGACATACGGGCGGCATTCAAGGGGGCGTTGCGCAGGGACGCAACATAAATTTGACGCTCTTTTTCCGAGGGGAAAACCCCCAAGCCCCCCGCGGGCCAGCGGCGCCTAACGGTGAAAGGACTTAACCCGTCAAAAAATAAAAATAAATACCCGTTACTACTCGGCAGGCCTGGCGCCGCCCCGCGCGCAAAAAGAAAAAATGGTGCCAGAGGGCGGATTTGAACCGCCGACCAAAGGCTTATGAGTCCTCTGCTCTACCCCTGAGCTACTCTGGCATGGAGACCGCCGGCCGGAGGCAGGCTGCCCCAAAGCCGGTCATGTTACACAAATGCCGCCGCCGGCGTCAAGGTTGAGTGCAGCCGTTCACGGCTTGCCTTCGCGCGCCGTTTGGCAAAGCTGGAGCGACCATGCCCACTCTCTGGCCCGCCGCGGAACGCGGCCACTTCCAGCTCGACTGGCTGGACTCCCATCACACGTTTTCCTTTGGCGAGTTTTACGACCCGGCCAAAATCCACTGGCGGCACCTGCGGGTGCTGAACGACGACTACATCGGCGGCGGTGGCGGCTTCCCGCCTCACCCGCACCGCGACATGGAGATCTTCTCCTACGTCACCGAGGGCGCGCTGGAGCATCAGGACTCGATGGGCAACAAGGCGCAGGTCACGCCGGGGCGGGTGCAATTGATGAGCGCGGGCACGGGCGTGCGCCACAGTGAATACAATCCATCCCCCACCGCGCGCACCCATCTTTTGCAAATCTGGTTTCTGCCCAAGGCTCCCGGGGGCGCGCCCAATTACCAGGAACTCGGCTACACCGAAAAAGACCGCGCGAACAAACTCAAGCTGCTGGCCGACCCGCAGGGCAAAGACGGCGCGATGACCATCCGCCAAGCCGTCCGCATTTACACCGCAACCCTCGAAAAGGGCAAGGAATTGCCGCTGCCGCTCGCGGCCGGCCAGGGGGGCTGGCTGCAATTGGTGCGCGGTGCGCTGACGCTTGCACCCTCGGGGCAAAAAATTTCCCCGGCCGACGGCTGCACGATTGAAAACGAGCCGGCGCCCACCGCCAAAGCCACCGCCGATTCCGAATTGCTCTGGTTTGTGTTCGATTAAATTTTTTAAACTGCACCCATGTCCGAGACTTACACTCCCCCGCCCTTCCTCGTTGATTTGCTCGAAGCCCGCTCGCCCACCGGCGCGGAATTCGAGGCCCAGGCCGTCGTGGACCGCAATGTGCGGCCAGCCGCCGATGAATATGAGAAGGACGCCCTTGGCAACCGCATTGCCACGCTCAATCCCGGCGGCAATCCGTCGCTGCTGTTGGCCGGGCACATGGACGAGCTGGGCTTCATCATCAAGTTTGTGGACAAGGACGGCTTCCTTTATTTCGACACCCTCGGCGGCCATGACCGCGGCGTGATTTCCGGCCGGCGGGTCAGCATCCTGACCAAGGACGGCGTCGTCAAAGGCGTCACCGGCAAACGCGCCATCCATTTAATGAATCAGAAGGAGCGCGAAGCGCTGCCGGAGGTTCACCAAATCTGGATCGATATCGGGGCCAAGAGCCGCAAGGAGGCGCTCAAGCGCGTGCGCCTCGGCGATGCCGTGGTTTACGACACGGGCTTTGAAATGCTGTACGGCAGCGTCGGCGCCGCCCGCGCCTTTGACAACAAGACCGGCTGCTACGTCGTCTGCGAAACCCTCCGCCGGCTCGCCGTTCGCCGCAAAAAGCTCAAGGCCAGAGTCGTCTCCGTCGCCACGACGCAGGAGGAAATCGGCACGCGCGGCGCGATCATCGCGGGCTACGCCGTGAATCCCGACATCGCGATTGCGGTGGATGTGTCCCACGCAACGGACTGCCCCGACTCCGACCACAAGCGCTTTGGCGAATACAAACTTGGCGGCGGGCCGATTCTCGCGCGCGGTCCCAATATCAATCCGCAGGTGTATGACCGCCTCGTGGAATGCGCGGAGAAAAATAAAATTCCCTATCAGATTGAGACCGAATCCATGCCCACCGGCACTGACGCCCGCGCGCTGCAAATGGCTCGCGGCGGCGTCGCGACCGGCCTGGTCGGCATCCCGCTGCGCTATATGCACACCCCCGGCGAAGTGGTGGACCTGGAAGACATCGAAAAATGCGTGCGGCTGCTCGAAGCCTTCGCGCTCAGCTTGAAGCCCGGCGAGAAAATGCACTTCTAGCCGGCTACTGCGCCTTGCCCCGTCGCAGGACGTGCTCGATCAGCTCCTCGACCTGCGGCCATTCCTCAAACTTCGCCGTGCGGAGCAGCACGAGGTAGATAATAATGGAAGCCGGGATGAGCAGCGCGATGGCGGCCACATCGCTGGGCCGCATGTGGAAAAGCCACGCCGCCTGCCCGGTGCCAAGCGCGGCGCGCAACACCAGCCAGCCTGCCACCGTAAAAGCGAGCATCCCCAGCCCCGCCAGCGCGATGGCCACCAGCGCGCGGCCAATCGGCGGGCGGGCCAGGGCCGTGCCCCGGCGCAACAATAACCGCTGTAGCATGAAAGCCTGGAACATGGCCGAGGCAAGGTTGGCCAGCGCCAGGCCGCAGGTGCCGAAGGGCTTCACCAAAATCAGCGTCAGCCCGATGTTCAGAAAAAAATCAATCTTCGCGACGTGCACCGGCGTGCGCATGTCCTTCTGCGCGTAGAAACCGCGGATGGACAACGTCGCGAGCGAAAAAAACGGAATCCCCAATGCGCTGATGGCGAGCACCGGGGCGACTTCCGCCACGGATTGCGCGTCGAATTTGCCGTGTTCGTAAAGCACGCGGATAATGGGCTCGCGCAGCGCCACCAGGCCCAAAGCGGCGGGTACCGTGATGGCGAGAATGAGCCGCAGCCCCTGGGCGAAAGTCTTGGCCATGCCGTCGCGGTCGTTCTGCGCCGCCAGCATCGCGATTTTGGGAAACAGCACCGTGGCCACCGCCAGCGTGAACATCCCCAGCGGCAGTTCCATCAGGCGCTGCGAGTAGTACAGCACCGTCGTCGCGGAATCGTTGAGTCCGAACGCCACGCAGCGCGAGACCACGATGTTGATTTGGTAAATCGAGGCGCCGAGGAGGCCGGGCAGGAAGATGCGCATCATCTCGCGCAGACGCGGCGAGAGCGACCAGTCCCACCGCGGGCGCCAGCCCTCGCGCCATAGCGTGAGGGACGGCATCGCCACCTGCAGCAGCCCGCCGAACAGCACGCCGCCGCACTGCCAGTACATTTTTTGGACGTCGGTGTGGCCGAGAAATCCGCCCAACACCCCGAGCGAAAAAATCATCGAAAGGTTCAACCAGACTTGCGAAAGACCCGTCACCGCGTAATGCCCGAGCACATTGAGCGCGCCCAGCAGCGCGGCCGTCGCGCACACCAGCAACAAATACGGCATCAGCACCATGCCGAAATCGAAGCCCCAAAAAATGCGCTCCGGAACCTGATAAGCGCCGTGGGCATTGATGGCCAAACTGCCGGCGTGCGCCGCCGCGAGCCAGCTCACCAGCAGCGCCACCACTCCCGCCAGCACAACGAGCAGCCGGGTCAGCACTTGATTGAGAAACTTGAACGCCTCCGGCCGGCCGCCTGATTCCAGCGCCTCGGACAACACCGGAATGAACGCCGAACTCAGCGCGCCCTCGCCCACCAGGCGGCGAAACAAATTCGGCAGCGTGAAAGCCCAGCTGAACGCCGAATTGACCCCGCGCGTGCCGAAGAAATACCCCGCCAGCGAATCGCGCGCCAAGCCCAGCACGCGCGAACCGAACGTGGTGGCGGACACCGCCAGGATGCTCTTGAGGTGCTTGGCCATGGACGGGGCGGCCCCGCGGCAGCCGTCGGGGGGCGGGAACGGGCTCACCATGACCGGCGGGGCCACTTTGTTCAAGAAAAAATGAACAAACCGCCTGCGCGCCCCGCGGCCAAGAATTGCCCTTGCCCGCGTTGCCCGGTCGCTGCTATCGTCGCGGCTTTATCATGTCTCTCATTGACACTCTTGCCGAACGCCTGACCCGGCACCCCAAACGCGTGGTGTTCCCGGAAGGCTCCGACCCGCGCATCCTGCAGGCCGCCCGCCAATTTGCGACCCGCCGCCTGGGCGTGCCCATCCTTTTGGGCGACCGCACCGTCATCAAGGAAAACGCCGCCCGGCTCGACCTGCGGCTCGACGGCTTGCGCATTCTCGAGCCCGCCCGCGCCGATGAATTTCCGGAATTTGTCCAAAAATTCCAGGGCCTGCGCCGTTTCAAGGGTCTCGACGAGCACGCCGCGCGCGACTACGTCGCCAACAACAATTATTTCGCCGCCATCATGCTCGCCACCATGGGCGCGGACGCCGTCGTCGCCGGCGCCACGCAGTCCGCCGCAAGCGGCCTGCGCCCCCTGTTCCAGGTCCTGCCGCTGCAGGACGGCGTCACCACGGCCTCCTCGCTCGCGATTGTCGAGACGAGCCAGCCGCACATCGGCATCAACGGCCACCTCTTCCTCGCGGACTGCGGCGTGCTCCCCAGCCCGAGCATGGAGCAGCTCGCCGACATCGCCGTCACCACTGCCGCCTTGGCCAACCACCTGACGGACCAGACCCCGCGCGTCGCCATGCTCGCCTACTCGACCAAGAGCCGCGACCCGAAAAATCCCACCATTGGCAAAATCCAGGGCGCGACGAAACTTGCGCACCGCAAGGCCGTGGAACGCGGCCTGGTCATGGAAATTGACGGCGAGATGCAGCTCGACGCCGCCCTCGACCCCGTGACGGCCAAGCAAAAAGGCGTGGACAGTTCGGTCGCCGGCCGCGCCAATGTGCTGGTGTTTCCGGATTTGAACAGCGGCAACATCACCTTGAAGACGCTGCAAATCGTCTCCAACGCGCGCACCTACGGCCAGATCATCACCGGCTTGTCGCGCCCGGCGGCGGAAATCAGCCGCAGCGCCAGCGCGCACGACATCTTCGGCACGGCGGTGCTCGTCGCCGCGCAGGCCGTGGACAAGAGCTTCCTTTACGCGCACAATCCGCCGGACGCCCAGGGCTGAGCGCGGACGGAAATTGCAGGACGCCCCGCCATGCCCGACGAACTGAGCCAGCCGCTTCTCAGCCAGCCGAGCTTTCTCGACGACATTGACGAGACGCTGCTGACCGCGCCGCGCAACATCACCACGAAACGCATCTTCGTGGCGGCCACGCGGATGAACGAGGGCAAGACGACCACCTGCCTCGGCCTCTTCGCCGCTTTGCGCTCCATCTCGCCCAGCGTCGGCTACATCAAGCCCATTGGCCAGCGTTTCATCGAAGTCCAGGGCACGAAAATTGACGAGGACTCGCTGCTGCTCGACAGCATTTTCCAAATCGAGGTGCCCATCGAGGCCATGAGCCCCGTCGCCGTGGATTCCTCGTTCACCCGCCGCTACCTTACCAACCCGACCAAAAATTTGCCGCTGCTGGTGGACCGCATGTGCCGCGCCTTTGACCGCGCCGCCTACCACAAGGACTACATCATCATCGAAGGCACAGGCCACGCGGGCGTCGGCTCCATCTTCGACATGTCGAACGCGCAGGCGGCGAAACTGCTCAAGGCCAAGGTCATCATCGTCTCCGAAGGCGGCATCGGCCGGCCGGTGGACGAAATCGCGATGAACAAGGCGCTCTTCGACAAGCACGGCGTCGAGGTCATCGGCGCAATTTTAAACAAATGCCTGCCGGACAAAATTGACCTCGTCATCGAGCACGCGGGCAAGGGCCTCGCCCGCCTCGGCGTGCCACTGCTTGGCGCCATCCCGCTGCAAAAGCCGCTGACCGCCCCCAACCTTTCCCAGGTCGTGGACGAAATTTCCGGCCGCTGGCTCAATGGCCGCGCCCAGGGCCTCAATGAGCGCGTCCACCGCATCGTCATCGGCGCGATGACCGCCCGGGGCATGATGGACTACCTCCAGCCGGGCGTGCTCGTCCTCACCCCCGGTGACCGCGACGACATCATCCTCTCCGCCATCGCGCAGGCCGGCCTCACCGGCAAAAAGGTCGTCTCCGGCATCGTCCTCACGCGCAACATCATGCCCCACCCCAAGTTGCTCGAGATGCTGCACCAGACCAACATTCCGGTGGTCATCACCGACGACGAGAGCTACGCCGTCGCCTCGAAAATCGTCAACATGACCATCAAGACGCAGCCGCAGGACACGGACAAAATCCCCATCATCAAGCGCCTCATCCTCGACAACGTGGACCTGAAGAAAATCCTCCACGCGTTCTAAAAGAAAAACAACTGCGCGTAGCCGACGGCGATGTTGGCGCCCATCGCGGCAATCATGATTTTGGCGGCGGTGGGAAATTCCTTGGCCGCGGTGAGGTTCATAATCAGCCCCAGCAGCACCGCGCCCGCGACAATTTGGTCGGCTTGCACCATCGCCGCGATTTTGCCGAAATCATTCAGCGAAAACAGCCAGGCCAGAATCTGGTTGCATAGCGACACCCCGGCCGCCACCAACGCCGCCTCGCGCCACAGCACCGGAAATTCCTTGTAGGCAAACGCGCCCTTGAGCACGAAGGTCATGATGACGGTTTTGATCAGCAAGCCCGCGATAAACCACTGCCACGTCCCCGCGGTGGACCATGGCGAACCCGCGTCCGCCGGGGCCGGGGTCAGCGCCTTTAAGAGCGCGTTCGTGCCGGCGGCGGCTTCGGTGCCCGCGCCGTTCTGGCCCGGGCCCATCAGCTTGGAAATTTCCTTGGCGCCCGGCATCTCGGGATTGATGAGGCCCGTCGCGGAAAAATCGTTGATGATTTTTTCCGAATCCTTGTCGCCGGAGGAAGCCGAGGTGTCGGTGGAACCGGATGGAGCCGAAGGCGTCGTCGGCGACATGGTGGGGGTCGTGGATGCAGTCATTGCCGCCTGAACCATGGCGGGCGAAGGCGGCGGCGCGGCGGCGGTCGTCTTGGAGGTGATTGCCGGAGTCGGGGCCGGCGCAACCGTCGGCGGCGGTGGCGCAATCTTGGGTTTGAGCGAATCCGGGACCGGCCCTTCGATATTCGCCACTTGGTTGCCCGTCAAAGTTATCAGCAATCCGCCTTTGTACAGCATCCGCTCGGAATTGCCATTGACGACGTCGCCCTCCGGATCGCCGAGGGCGGAAACGACATCCGACTTGGACAATCCATCCCGCCATTCATGGCCGGTTTGCCCGAAGGCTCGGGCCGATAGCGCGGCGATAAAGATGAATCCGCCCAACCACCGGCATAAATTAGCCCGCCAGCCATGACTGTAAGAAAAGAAGTTCATCGGCAGCCGGGATTCGCCACGCTTGCGCAGCGCCGCGGATTTTCCCATCTTGAGTCTCGTTGGGCAAGCGCGAATGCTTTCCCCCGCAAAGAAAATATGGAACCTTCCCCTCGCGTGGTCATTGCCGGTGGCGGCGCCGCCGGCTTTTTCGCCGCGCTGGCCTGTGCCGAAGCCAACCCCCAAGCGCTGGTGCAAATTTTCGAGCGCAGCCCGGACGTGCTGGCCAAAGTGCGCGTCTCCGGCGGCGGGCGCTGCAATGTGACGCACGCCTGCTTCGAGCCGGAGGAACTGGTCAAAAATTATCCGCGCGGCGGGCGCGAATTGCTGGGGCCGTTCCACCGCTTTCAGCCCCGCGACACCGTGGCGTGGTTCGAGGAGCGCGGCGTCAAACTCAAGACCGAGGACGACGGGCGCATGTTTCCGGTCACGGATTCCTCGCAAACCATCATTGATTGTCTGACCAAAGAAGCCGCGCGGCTCGGCGTGCGCGTGCGCACGGGTTGCGGGGTTGCGGAAATTTTGAAAAAGCAAAACGCTTTTAATGTGTGGCTCACGGAAGACGGCTCGCTCGAATGCGACCGGCTGCTGCTCGCCACCGGCGGGTCGCGCGGGCTCAAGGGCCACGGACTCGCTGAGTCGCTGGGACACACCATCGAGCCGCCGGTGCCTTCGCTGTTCACTTTTCATATCGAGGATCCGCGCCTGCGCGGGCTGGCGGGCATCTCCGTGCCACAAGCGCGCGCGAAGGTTGCGGGCACGCCGCTCGACGAATCCGGCCCGTTGCTCATCACGCATTGGGGCTTGAGCGGGCCGTGCATCCTGCGCGCCTCGGCCTGGGGGGCGCGGCTGCTCGAGCAGCGCGAATACAAATTCAACCTGCAAGTCCAGTGGCTGGCTGATTACGACCACAAACGCGTGGCTAACGCGATTCAGGATGCCCGCAAGCGCTACGCGCGCAAGCACGTCGCGCTGTGGTCGCCCATGGGTCTGCCCCAACGTCTGTGGGAGCGCCTCGTCGCCGCAGCCGGCATCAACGACGACATGACGTGGGCGGTGCTGTCGAAACAGGAGGCCGAATTGCTGGCGCGTGAAATCTGCGCCGGCGAATACAAGGTCACCGGCAAGAGCATGTACAAGGAGGAGTTCGTGACCTGCGGCGGCGTAAAATTGAAGGAGGTGGATTTTCGCGCGATGGAAAGCCGCATCTGCCCGGGGCTCTACCTTGCCGGCGAAGTGCTCGATATCGACGCCATCACCGGCGGCTTCAATTTCCAGGCCGCCTGGACCACCGGCTGGCTGGCCGGGCAGGCGATGGCAGCGCCGCTCTAGGCGCGCTTGCAGGTTTGGGCGCATGGTGTATGCTAACCATTTCACCTGCGCCATGCTCCGCTCCGTCAACCCCGCCACCGGCGAGACCGTCGCCGAATTTGCGCCGCACTCCATCGCGGAAATTTGCCTGGCGGTGGACGACGCGCAGGCGGCGTTTGAATTGTGGCGGCGGGTCAAAATCGAGGAGCGCGCGGCGAAATTGCGCGCGCTGGCCGCGATGCTGCGCGCCCGGCGCGACCATTGCGCGCGGCTGGCCACCGAGGAAATGGGCAAACCCATCACCGAGGCGCGGGCGGAAATCGAGAAATGCGCGTGGGTCTGCGAATACTACGCCGAACACGGCCCGGCGATGCTGGCCGAGGCACCGGTGAAAACCGAGGCGCGCGAAAGCTTCATCACCTTCCAGCCGCTCGGCGTCATCCTCGCCGTGATGCCGTGGAATTTTCCATTCTGGCAATTTTTCCGCGCCGCGGCCCCCACCCTCGTTGCCGGCAACGCGCTCGTGCTCAAGCATGCCTCGAACGTCCCGCGCTGCGCGCTGGCCATCGAAAATATTTTCCGCGAAGCCCACTGGCCGGAGGATCTGGTGCGCGTTCTCCTCGCCGGGCCGGACGGCGCGAGCGTCGCCCTCGCGCATGACAAGGTGCGGGGTGTCACGCTCACTGGCAGCGCCGCGGCGGGCGCGCAAGTCGCCGCCCTGGCGGGCACAGTGCTGAAAAAATGCGTGATGGAACTCGGCGGCAGCGACCCCTATGTCATTTTGGAGGATGCGGACCTCGCCCATGCCGCCAAGCTTTGCGCGCAATCGCGATGCCTCAACGCCGGGCAGGTTTGCATTTCCGCCAAGCGCTTCATCGCCATCGAAAGCGTGCGCGCGGAGTTCGAGGAAAAATTGCTCGCCGAAATGCGCGCCTGGGTGCCGGGCAACCCGCTCGACGCGGCGACCAACCTCGGCCCGCTCGCCCGGGCCGACACCCGCGACGCTTTGCAAAAACAGGTGGATGCCAGCATACAGGCCGGCGCAAAACTCCGCCTCGGCGGCGCCCCCATCCCCGGCCCGGGCAATTTCTACCCGCCCACCCTGCTCACCGGCGTGCGGCCCGGCATGGCGGCATTTGACGAGGAAACTTTCGGGCCGGTGGCGGCGGTCGTTTCCGCGCGCGACGAGGCCGAGGCGATTGCCCTCGCCAACCAGCACCGCTACGGCCTCGGCGCGGCCGTGTTCACACGCGACCTCGCCCGCGGGCGCCGCATCGCGAGCACGGAAATCGAATCCGGCGTTTGCTGCGTCAACGACTTGGTGAAAAGCGACCCCCGCCTGCCCTTTGGCGGCGTGAAACATTCTGGTTACGGGCGCGAACTGGGCTTGTTTGGCCCGCGCGAATTCGTGAACATCAAGAGCATTGTTGTCCGCGAGGCCTGATTGCTCGCCCCTTTCCGCCATGTCGCGCAAAAAACTGCCGCCGCTGCAAAAAGTCGCCTATTTCAACCGCGAGTTGAGCTGGCTGGCCTTCAACCGGCGGGTGCTGGACCTGGCCAACAACCCGCGCGTGCCGCTGCTTGAGCGCCTGCGTTTTGTCGCCATTGTCAGCTCCAACCTCGACGAGTTTTTTGAAATCCGCGTCGCCGGGCTGGTGCAGCAGGTGGACTCCGGCGTCGTCGAGGTGGGCATTGACGGCCTGGGGCCCAAGGAGCAACTGCGCCGCATCAACCATGTCGCGCGCAGCCTGGTGGACGACCAATACCGCTGCTGGCACGAGCAACTGCGCCCCGCGCTCGCCGCGAACAACATCGTCTTCAAGCACGAGGACGACTGGAGCAAGGCCGAGCTGAACTGGCTGGAGGATTATTACCACGAGCACGTCTACCCCGTGCTCACCCCGATGGCGATTGACCCGTCGCACCCCTTTCCCCAGCTCACGAACAAGGCGCTGTATGTCCTGCTTTCGCTCGATAATCCCAACCCCGCGCACCCGGACAAGATGATGGCCATCGTGCCGGTGCCGCGCATCCTGCCGCGCCTGGTGCGCGTCGGCACCGGCCCGCGCGACGTGCAGACCTACGTTTTTCTCAGCTCGGTCATCCGCCATTTTGCCGGCGGGCTGTTCCCCGGCTACAAGGTGAACGGCGCGTGGCCCTTTCGCATCACCCGCAACAGCGACCTTTACATCGACGAGGAGGAGGCCGAAAACCTCATCACCAAAATCGAACAGGAACTGCACCGCATCCGCCGCGGCGCCGCCGTGCGCCTGGAAATCCGCGAGGATGTGGACGACAACCTGCTTGCGCAATTCCTCAAGGCCATCAACCTGCAGGAAGAGCTTGTCTTCCGCCTCAACGGCCCCCTCAACCTGATGCGTTTCTTTGAGGTGATCGACGACCTCGGCCAGGAACATCCCGACCTCCTCTACCCGCCCTTCACCCCGCATCGCCCCGCGGCGCTCGCCCCCAACCAGTTCTTCACGGAAATCGCCCGCGGCGACGCGCTGCTGCACCACCCCTACGAATCGTTTGACCCGGTGGTGGATTTTATCCGCGAAGCCGGCCGCGACGCGCAGGTCGTCGCCATCAAGCAGACGCTTTACCGCACCAGCGGCGACTCGCCCATCATCGAGGCGCTCATCGAAGCCTCGCGCAATGGCAAGCAGGTCACGGCGCTCGTCGAGCTCAAGGCGCGCTTCGACGAGATGAAAAACATCCAGTGGGCCCGCCAGCTCGAGGAGGAGGGCGTGCACGTTGTCTACGGGCTCGTCGGCCTGAAAACGCACTGCAAGTGCTGCCTCGTCGTGCGCCGGGAAAAAGGCGCGTTGCGCCGCTACGCCCACCTGGGCACCGGCAACTACAATCCCAAGACCGCGCGCATCTACACCGACTTTTCCCTTTTTACGGCGAATGCCAAACTCACCGAGGAAGTCGCCGATGTTTTCAACGCCCTCACCGGCTTCGCGCTTTCGCCGACGTTCAAGCACCTGCTCGTTGCGCCGTTCAACCTCCATGGCGAAATTCAGAAAAAAATCCTGCGCGAGGCCGCCCACGCCGCCGCCGGCAAGCCCGCGCGCATCGTCGCCAAAATCAACAGCCTCGTGGACCAGGAGACGATGGACAACCTTTACCGCGCCGCGCAGGCCGGCGTGTCCGTGCACGTCATCGTCCGCGGCATCTGCGGGCTGGTGCCGGGACTGAAAGGCCTCTCCGAAAACATCCGCGTCACCAGCATCGTGGGCCGGTTTCTCGAGCACAGCCGCATCTACTATTTTGAAAACGCCGGCGGCGGCGCGCCCGAGCTCTTCCTCGGCAGCGCCGACTGGATGCCGCGCAATTTCTACCGCCGCATCGAGGTCGTCTTTCCGGTGCTCGACGAGCATTTGCGCAAGCGCATTCTCGACGACGTGCTGCCCGCCTTCCTGCGCGACAACGCCTACGCCACCGAGTTGCACGCCAACGGCGCCTACACGCCCGCCGCGCGCCATGGAGAGGAGAAGCTTTTCTCCGCGCAGGAGTATTTCCTCGCCCAGGCGGCCAAGCACGCAGCCGATGAGGCCGCCGCCGCCCTCAAGGAATTGGAAAAGCCCAAGCTGCGTCCGCAGCCGTGAGCATTTGCACGGTCACTCGATGACCGCCACTTCCTGGTCAAGGATCGAGCTCAGCTCAAATTGCGCGTGACCGTTGATGACCGTCAGCGTCGGTTTTTGACTCGAAACCAGCAGGCGCAGGCTTTTCCCGGAAACGCCCTCAGGTAATTTGCAGGCGACCTTGAGCGGGCCGACGGGAATCAATTCCTCGACGGGCCCGCGCCAGGTGTTCGGATTGGTCAGGTTGACCAAGTGCACAATCGCACGGCCAGGCTGGCGGTAAAGATGCGCGTCAATCAACCCCGGCCCTTCGACACTCAGTGGCATCGGGTCTTTCGCCGTCCAGCGGATGAGGTTGTCGAGGAGGTGGGCATAATCGGCGAGGTTTTCCCGCGCGTAGCGCCGGTCGAGGTCCGCGGGCAGATATGCCACCCGGCCAAAACCCGCGCGCTCGTTTAAAATCAGCCCCGGCAAATCGGTGTGGTCGTTTTGCGTCCAGACCATTTCCGGCGGCGCCGTCGGGCGCGGCGGCACATAGGTCATCAAGATTTGCGCACCCGGGTCGACGGCCAGCGCCGCGAGCGTGCCACTGTAGGGCAGGATATCCGTCTCCTCGAAACCGCGGAGCACTGCGTGGCGCGTGCCGGTGGCCGGCGGCTCGCCCGGCGGGTGCGGACCGTAAACCTTGGCGCGCAATTCCGGCACAAGGCGCAGATACGACTGTCCATTCGCCATCGCCATTTGCCGGCGGGTGATTTCCGAGCGCAGGCCATGGTCCGCCGGCAAATGCACGCCGAATAAATCCGCCAGGGCGAAATCCGCGCGCGGGTCGCCCCATTGGTCGCACAGGCTCGTGGCGCCTGTGGCGATGAGGCCGCCGCCGTTTTGCACAAAACTGCGCACCGCCGCGATTTGCGGGTCGGTCATCGTGCCGAGGTTGGGCAGGATGAGCAGCTGCAGTTGCGGGGCAAAACGCGCAAGGTCGTCGGCATGGACCAGAAGGTAGGGAATGCGCGCGTGCAGCAGCGCCTCGGTGAAGCCGCGCTCGGGCAGACTGACCATCTGCTCAGCGTCGCCGCGGCCGAAAAAGTCGTTGTTGCGCTGCGAGTAAACAATGCCGACCGTCGCCACCGGCTGGCGGCGCAGCAAATACTGCTCGTTCTTTTGATGCCATTGCCCGATTGGCACCGGCGTTTCGTACATGCGGCGGTCTTCCTGGTAAGCGTTGACGTAGTGCCACCACGGCTGGATCCCGGCGGCAAAACCATCGTAGGCCCACAAGGCGGCCTCGGACGGCGGCTTGCTGGCGAGGCGGTAATTGGTCGCGCCGTATTGGTACATCGCGATGCTCTCGGGTGCGAGCTTGTCCCAGCCGAGCAAACCGTGCACAAGGCGACCGGTGACGCCGTTGGACTGGAAGCCGGTGGCGTCGACGCGGCGCTGACTGTCGAGCATGATGATTTCCGCCCGCTGGCAAATCTCGCGGTAGTCGCGGAAATCCGCGGACGCGCCGGGGATGCTGCCGCTGTTCATGCCGGACCAGATGCAGTCCGGCCCGCCCGCGGCGCGCGTCACTTGATTGAACAAATCCCAAATTTCGAGGCGCAGGCCGTAGCTCCATTCAATCCACGCGCGATAGTTCGAGGCATTCCAGTCCGCCGACTCGGGCAACTCCAGCCCGCGCTGGTCACGGAATTTTTTGACGCAGTTGTCGCAGTAGCAAATGTTCGCGCGCGGCAGGCCGCTCCAGATGTTGTCGGTGAAGCCTTCCGGTTTATATTTCTCCGCGATTTCGCGCAGGATGGCGGGGATGTGCTCGCGGTAATACGGGCCGTTGATGCAGGGAATATTGAGGCCGCGGTCGCGGTAAGGCCGGCCCTGCGCGCTCTTCGTGAACCACTCCGGGTGCGCCTGATAGGTTTCGTCGGGCGCGCCGTTGGAGTCCATCCGCGCGAACACCGCGATGCCGTCGGCGTGCGCCGCCTTGACGAGGTCGCCAAACAAATCATGGTCGCCCAAAAATTGGGCGCGGGGATGGAACGGGATTTGCGTCGGGTAAAACGCCACGATGCCGCCGGCGTTGACCACGATGCCCTGGGTGTCCGTGCGCTTCCACTCCTCGCGCCACCACGGGATGTCGTAGCGGGTGATATCGAGCTCGGCGATGTTGGTCTGCATCCAGCGCGCCGTGCGCCGATACCAAGGCAACGCCGCCGCGCTGCCGACCGGCGTTGCGGAAGCTACCGGCGCGGCGGCCAGCCGCAGATAGCGCGCGCTGGCAACAGCGGCCGTCGCCACCGCGGTGGTTTTCAAAAATTTTCGACGGGAATTCGCGTCCGCCGCGCCAGTCAGGGATTCGGGGTTCATGGGGTAGCAACTAGCATGAACTTGAATCCTCGTCAGAGGAAACTCATTTTTTTACCTCTACCGCGCCTGGAGGCGGATTTTGTCGAGGTGGAGTTTGCGGCTCTCGTCCATGACGTAGGTGACGTCCTTAAGCGGTGTGTCCTGGTCGGCAAAGATGAGCACGTTGAGGCCGGTGCCTTGCTTGGCCGCGGTATCCGCGAGGACCTTGCGCAACTGCTCGGGCGTCAACGTGGCGTCGTTGACGTGGTATTGGCCGGATTTGTCCACCCCCACCACGAGGCGTTGCGACGCGTCCGCGGCGCCGGCAGTGTCCATCTTGGGCGGCGTGATGTCGAGCGACTGGGCGTCCTGAAAGCGCATCGCCATGAGGAAAAAGAAAATCAGCACGACGAGCACGTCCACCAGCGGCACGATGTTGATGGTGGGCGGGGCGCGGCGGCGGCGGACGTAGAGGGCCATGGCGGTTCAGCGGCGTTTCGCGAGGTCGATGAGGCGCTCGACGCCCATTTCGATGCGCGAGGCCAGCAGCTCGATGCGGCGGTGGAACCAGCTGTTGGCCACCAGCGCCGGGATCGCGATGCACAGGCCGACCATCGTGGTGGTCAGCGCCAGCGAGATGCCGGAGATGAACTGCTCCTTGTTGAGCATCGCGTTTTCGACGACTTGCGATGAAAACACCTTGGCGAGGCCGGTGATGGTGCCCAACAGGCCGAGCAGCGGCGCGCCGGAGATGACGATTTCCAAAATGAACAGCCCGCGCTCCAGTTTGGCGATTTCCAGCCGAGCGTAGGCCTTCAGCGCCTCCGGGTCGGGGTTGGTCTTGCGAAAGAAATAGACGATGCGCCCGGCGGTGGAATGGAGGTCGCCGGCGCTGTTCACGACTTCGCCCGAGATGAAGGCGTCGGACAACGCCTTGGGCAGCACCCGCGCGGTGCGCAGCGCGATGAGCCGCTCGATAATGACATACGCCGCCAAAAACGAAAACAACCCCAGCGGGTAGATGAAATAGCCGGCTCCCTTAATGATGTCGTTCATGCAGGCCCGCCGGAAGCGGGGGGATTAGCGCAATTTAAAAGCCGCGCCGGGTCAAGGTTGAAGCGGCGCGACCAGCCGGCCTCAGCTCGCCGCCGGATTTTTCGGCGCCAGCAGCCGTTCGACGGCATCCTCGCTCAGGCCCAGGATGGCCGCGGTGGCCGCGCGGTCCCCCCCGCTGAGGATGCTCGCGGCGTCGGCGTATTCGTCCCGCAAGCGGGTGAGGTGCTGGCGCAGTTCGATGGATGGCGCCACGCCGGGGAGGCCGGACTTTTCCAGCGTGTCGCGCGTCAGCGTGTTTTTGCGCATGTGCGACAGCGCGCCGAGGATGACTTGCTGCAATTCGTTGTAATTGCCGGGCCAGGGACGGTCGCGCAAGTAGGCCTTGGCGGAAACATCGAGCTTGGGCACCGTGCCCAACTGCCGCGTGACCGATTCGCGGGCGAGGATTTGCTGGGCCAGCAGCGGAATGTCGTCGCGGCAGTCGCCCAGCCCGGGCACCGCCAGCTCGGACGAACTGGTGAGCAGGTAGAGATTTTCGTCAATCTGTCCGCGGTCGTACAGCGTATCGAGGCTTTCGGAGAGGCAAAAAATAAACCGGGTGCCGGTCTTGATGCCGGCAAACGCCCCGCTCTTGCGCGCGATTTGCGGCAGCAGGCGCTGGCGCTCGAGGTCGAGCGTGTCCGCCTCCAGAAAGCAGAGCGTCACGCGCTCGCGCTCGTCCTGCTCGCGCAGCAGGCGCAGGAGGTTGTTGGCCTCGACCATCGTGTTGGTGAGGTAAAAGAACCGTTCGTCGGGCTTTTCGCGCAAGGCCTCGAAGTCGCGGCAGACCGCGGCGAAATTGGTGCCGCGCGGGCCGGAGAGGGTCAGGTAGCTCTTGAAATTGCGCAGGGCGTACAGCTTGTGCGCGAACTCGGACGATTTCGCGTCGCGGCAGGGAAAGGAGGAAAACGCGAACGGCAGATTGTGCCGGAACTCGGACGTGGCCGAGCTTTCCACCTCCGGCTCGCCGGGCCGCGGCGTGGCGCCGTTGAGCTGTTCCAGCAGCTTCGCGGTGCGCTTGAGCAGGGAAAAAACGTTCAGGGGCTTGAGAAACACGCCGCCGACGCCCTCGCGGATGAGTTCGCGGATGGTGTCGTTGTCCAAAAAGCCCGACACCATGATGATGGGCGTGCGCGGCTGCACCTTCTTCAACTCGCGCAAAAAGTCCTTCCCGCTGATGCCCGGCATGCGCTGGTCGGTGACCACGAGGTCGAATTGAAACTCCCGGATGAGCGCCAGCGCCTTCTGCGGGTCGTGCTCGGAAGTCACATCGTAACCCGCCTGGCTGAAAATGTCCGTCAGCAGGCTGTTGAAGTCCACGTCGTCGTCCAGAATGAGAATGCGGTGAGGCACGAGTGGAAAAAAACTAAAGAGACGTAAAAGAGGGCACTCCGGCAAATTGGTGGACCAGCGCCGCAATACCGCGCGAAAACAGGGTAGCTTTCCCACGCCGTTTGCCAAGGCCAAACTTTGGCCTTGCGGATTTACTTTATAAAACAAAGCGCGAAGCGGTGCGTGGAATTTTCTAATTGCCAGCGCGCGGACAACTGGTAAAGTTGCCGTTCTTCTTTTGCTCGGGTGGTGGAATTGGCAGACACGTACGCTTGAGGTGCGTATGCCGCAAGGCGTAAGGGTTCAACTCCCTTCCCGAGCACCATTTTCAAATTCGGCGGCGCTTTTCCGGAAAAAAATAACGCGGCTTCAGGGCGTTTCCGGCACCAGCACCAGGTCGCGCGTCACCTGTTCCCCGCCCGGGGGCACCCCCGCGTAGCTCACGCGCGCGAGCGCCTGCCGCACGGCGGAGTCAAACCGGTCGTCGCCGGACGAAACCAGAATGTGTTTTGAGATAATGTTGCCGTCCGCCCCAATCACCAGGCGGATGGTCGCGCTCAGTCCCGTCGAGGCCGGCGGCGCGACAAAGGCGTCGTGCACCATTTTGATCAACCGGTCGTTGTAGTCGTCGCTGGTGCCATTGTCGCCGGAGCCGGTTTGCGAAGTGGCGCCACCCGCGCGGGTCGCGCCGCGTCCGCTGCGGCTGGCGATGCCGTTGATGTTGTCCACGATGCCGCTCACATCCACGCCGACTTTGGGAATGGCGCGCGTTGCCGTGGAAGGGCCGCGGGTCGGTGAAGATTTGGACTGCTGCTGCTTCAACCAATCGGCGGCGGACATGATTTTATTCGACGTGGCGGCCGCCCGGGTCGTGCCACGGGGCGAAACCGGCGCCGTCGAACGCGGACTAGGTGTCGGCCGGGGTTGAGGTGGCGTGGGCGCCGGCGGTGTCGGGGTCGGCGGCATGGGGGTCACGTTTTGCGGCTGCGGCGCAGGGGCGGGCTCGGGCGCCGCCGGCGGCGGGGTCGGCATTTTGATGGGCGAGAACAACCCGGCGGATTGATCGGCCGGACCGGGCGAGGAATTATTGCCGGTCGCGCCGGAAGAAGGCGGCCCCGCCACGAGGTGAAAGATGCTATGCGGCACCGGCGGCGGCGCGGGATGGAACAGCACCAGCGCCACCAGCAGCGCCGCGAGCAGGCCATGCAGCAGCACCGACAGGCTGAAAGCCAGCGGCGCGCGTGACTCCTCGCGATAGGTGAGGGCGTAGCTCATTGCACCTGCGTGTCGAGGCTGTAATCCGACAGGCCGGATTTCGCCATGATGTCGAACAAAGTCTGCTCCTGCTGCACCGTGAGCGTGCTGGCGCGGCGCAAATCAATCACCGGCGGCGTGGGCTGGCCGGCCAGCGTCTTGAGCCGCTCGAGCAATTCGTCGGCACCCATCTTTTCATTGCCGAAGAAAAATTCGCCCTGCGCGTTCATGGACACCGACTGGTATTTCACCTTCGGGTCGGGCGTCAGCGCGGCGTTGTGTGACGACGTCGGCAGCTTGAGCGGCATCGTCTGCTCGAGCAGCGGCGTGGTGATCATGAAGATGATCAACAGGCAAAAGACAAGGTCGAGCAGCGACGTCACGTTGATTTCCGACATCGCGCTGAGGCGGTCCTTGCGTTTGAAGACGCGGGCCATGGCGGTCAATCCTCCTCGGAAATATCGAGCCGCAGGTAGCGTTCCGGCGGCGGGGACGGTTGCGGTTGCGCAGGTGCGACCGGGGAATAAGGCGCCCCCGGCGCCGGCGCAGCAGGAAACTGGGCCGCCTTTTGCGCTTCCATTTCCAACTCCAGCCGGTCCGCCAGCCAGCTCGCGAAATTTTCAATCTCCGTAATCATCAGCTTCACCTGCGACAGCAAAAAATTGTAGCCGAACACCGAAGGAATCGCCACCAGCAGGCCCGCGACCGTCGCCAGCAATGCCGATGCCACGCCGGGCGCGATGTTCTGCAGTGTCGCCGTGCTGCCCGGCGCCGCCATGCCGTTGAAGGCCACCATCACGCCGACGACCGTGCCGAGCAAACCCATGAACGGCGCGCCCGAAACCAGCGAGCCCAAGAGCACCATCTTCGTCTCGTAGCGCACGCATTCCTCGGCGACACCGCGCTGGAGTGCGTTTTCGACCAGGCCCATGCGCACGGCCGGGTCGCGGTCGGCCGCATGCTGGCGCGCCGCCTCGAGCGCGTCGCGGAACAGCCGCGCATAGGGAAAGCCATGCCGCACGCCGCTCGTGCCCTGCGCCAGCAACCCCTGCGTGTCGAGCAGCCGCGCGTGAAAATCGAGGTTGAGTTGCCGCCACCGCGTCAGGTCGAGGTATTTGTTGATCATCACCGTCCAGGCCATGAGGCTGAAAAACATTAGCAGCAAAACGATGATTTTGCCAAAAACCTCGGCGCCTTTGAAGGTCTCCCAGAGATTGAAGCTGCCTGCCATGGCCGCCAGGGGCAGACCGTGCGCGTGGCCCAAAAGATGCATACTCATGTGTGTCGTCAGCATGTTGTTCCGCAAAGATTTACCATTTAGAGACCGCCAAGGCAACAATTGTTCAATTTGGGAAGAAAAAAATTGCGCCGCGGGCCGTTTTCAGTTTGCGCGCGCCCGCCATCGCGCCGAAGATTAGGTCATGCCTGCCGACTTCAAACCAGCCACCCTGAATGAACTCGCCCAGAAAGGCGGGGTCCTGGGCACCAAGCTGGCGGTGGTGGGCTTCGACGGCTTCATTGACCGCATCATCCACGCCGTCGCCCAGCGCCAAGGTCTCGGCGACAATTTTACGCCGTTTACCGGCCTGGCTGCGTTTGGCGAACGCATCGCCGCCGCCGCCGGCAAGAGCACCAACATCGAACTCTATCTCAAGCAGGAGCAGCTAGGCGGCAACGGCCCGTTGATGGCGCGCGCCCTGCTCGCGGCAGGCGCGGGCGTGCGCTACGTCGGCGCGCTCGGCCGCCCCACCCCGCACTCACTTTTTGCCGACTTTGCCCAGCGCACCCAGGCCGTTTCGCTCGGCAACCCGGGCGTTACCCACGCGCTCGAATTTCCCGACGGCAAGCTCATGCTCGGCGAGCCGCGCGCCCTGGAGGAGCTGAATTATGCACGGCTGGTTGAATCGGTCGGCGAAGGCGCATTGCTCGATTTGCTCGCGCGCGCCCACCTCATCGCGCTGGTGAACTGGACGCAGACGCCCTACATGACCGAGATACTCGAAGGGCTGCTGACCCAGGCGCTGCCCACGCTGGACCAGCGTCCACGCCATTTCTTCTTCGACCTCGCCGACCCGGCCAAGCGGCTGCGCGAGGAATTGCTCGCCGGCCTGCGCGTCATCGCCCGCTTCCAGAATTTCGGCAACGCCACGCTGGGACTGAATCTCTCCGAGGCCCAACAAACCGCCGCAGTGCTGGGCGTGCCCATCGCCGCCTCCACGCCCGAGGGCCTGCAAATTGCCGCCCGCAACATCCGCGAAAAACTCGACCTCGGCTGCATCGTCATCCACCCCGTCAATGGCGCGGCGTGCGCCACCCGTGACGGCGCGTGGTGGGTGGAAGGCCCACATTGCGGCACGCCGGCTATCAGCACCGGTGGTGGCGACAATTTCAACGCCGGCTTCGCCACCGCCCAGCTTCTCGGCCTCTCCCCACCCTGCTGCCTCACCGTCGCCGTCACCGTTTCCGGCTTTTACGTTCGCAACGCCCGCAGCCCGACCCTCGGCGAGGTCGCGGCGTTTTTGCGGCAGTGGTAAAACACGGGGCAAATCCGGCGGCGGCCTTTGTTTCCTGTAAAACAATTTAACCGCCCTTGCAGTCGGTTCGGCTACCCGTTAGCTTGCGGACTTTCAACGGCGTGGTTGAAATCCATAGTTCCAGTCCCCTGACGCAGGATACGGACCACCGTATCCGCTGGTTCGGCGTTTTCCAGTCCCGGCTGTGGGAAAAAAATTACCGCATCCAGGAACTGCCGGAGAGCATCAAGCTCGTGCACGCCTTCATCGGCATCGTGGTGGCCGCCTTCCTCGCCTTTTTGTGGAATGACTACCGTTTCTTCGGATTCTCCGCCATGCTGGGGTGGATGCTGGCCCTGCGCGGCACGGTGATTTTAGCCACGCTGCTGGCACTGTGGCTGATTCGCTACGGCATGTCCCCGTTCAAATTCGACTGCATTGCCATCGCCTTCACGATGTGGACGAAAATCGCCATGCTGATCATGATTGCGACGCGCCCCGCCAACTTTGTCGGCTATTCGGTCGTCACCGTGATGAGCATCGTGCTCACCTACTGGATCGTGCCCCTGCCGTTAATCTGGCGCGCCATCACGGCCTGGTTCATGACCATCGGCGTGCTGATCATTGGTTTTTGGATCAACCCCTGGCCGGACCCGTCCACCGCCACCGCCATTACGCTGGCGCTGCTCGTCACCAATGTGCTGGGCGGCGAAATGTGCCGGGAGCAGCAAATCTGGCGGCGGCGGCAGTTCTTGGCGCTCTGGCAGCAGCAGGAATTAAGCGCCAGCCTCGAGCGCGCCTTGGGCGAAATCAAAACCCTCCGCGGCATCCTGCCCATCTGCATGCACTGCAAGCGCATCTCGAATGACCTAGGCCAATGGGAACAGATTGAAAATTATGTCCGCGAGCATTCCCACGTGGAGTTCAGCCACGGCCTGTGCCCGGAATGCGCCCGCAATCATTATCCGGAAATAGACTGGGACGAGGCCCGCCGCCTGCGCGCCCTGCAGGCCAAGGCCGGCTCGCGGCAGTCCTAGTCCCGCCTGGCGCGCGGGGTTGCGCTCGCGGCGTTCAAATCAGGCTTCCCTCCGCGGCCTTTTCCACCGATAAACTCTCCCGCTCATGACCGCGCCGCGCACGCATAAATCTTTTTTCATTTCCTTCGAGGGCTCCGAGGGCAGCGGCAAAAGCACGCAGATTGACCTGCTGGCCACCCGCCTCGAAAACGAGGGCTACAACGTCGTCGTCACCCGCGAACCGGGCGGCACTGAAATCGGCGAGGAAATCCGCCACCTGCTCAAGCACGCCCAGAGCGGCCAGGGCATGACGCCCGAAACCGAACTGCTGCTCTTCGCGGCCAGCCGCGCCCAGCTCGTGCGCGAGGTCATCGTTCCCGCCTTGCGCGCCGGGAAGGTCATCCTCTGCGACCGCTTTCTCGACTCGACGACCGTTTACCAAGGCGTCGCGCGGCGCTTGTCGCAAGACCCGGTCTCCATCATCAACCGCTTCGCCGTCGGCGACATCATGCCGGCGCTGACCATCGTGCTCGACGTGCCCGCCGAAACCGGCCTCGCCCGCGCCCGCCGCCGCCCGAGCGAACTGCCCGACCGCCTCGAGCAGGAGAACATTGATTTCTACCAGCGCGTGCGCGAAGGTTACCTCCTGCTGGCCCGCGAAATGCCCTCCCGCTTTCTCGTCGTGGACGGCACTCAGCCCTCCGATAAAATCACCGACATCATCTGGCATGAGTTCAAGCGCCGCCACGGGTGAGTCCGCCTCGCGCCCACTGCGCGCCTTCACCAGCGCGCTCGCGCGCGGCCGGCTCGCCCACGCCATCCTCGTGTATGGCGACCATCCGCCCGCCCTCGAGGCGGCGGCGCTCGGCCTTGCCGCGAAATTGCTCGACGCGGACGACATCGCCAAGCACCCGGACCTCTTTTCCCTGCGCCCCGAGGGCAAGGCACGCTTCATCAAGGTGGATTCCCTGCGCGAATTTCTGCGCCAAATCCAGCTCACCGCCACGGCCGGCCCGCGCAAGGTCGGGGTCGTTTATGAAGCCGACCGGATGAACGACGCGACCGCCAACGCGTTTCTCAAAACGCTCGAAGAACCGCCCGACAGCACCACGCTCTTCCTGCTCACGACGCATCCGAACAAATTGCTGCCGACCATCCGCAGCCGTTGTTTCAACCTGCGCCTGCCCGCGGCGTCCGCGCCGCTCGAAGACGCCGAATGGAAGTCCTGGCTCGCGGATTATGCCGCGTGGCTGGGCCGCCTGGCCGGCGGGGAAAAATCGCCGCCCGGCGACTTGGTGTTCGGCGCGTACGGGCTGGGCGCGCGCTTTGAATCCATCCTCTCGCGCCTCGCCGACGCAGCCTGGGAAATCACCAAGGCCAATTTGCCCGCGGGCCTCGAAGACGAGGAAATCGACGCCGCGCAAGTGGGCCTGCACAAGGGCCTGCGCGCCAGCCTGCTGGTGGAAATCGAGCGCGCCACCCGCGATTTTGCCCTCGAAAATCCGCGTGACACCGCCGTTTCCGCGCGCGCCGCCCGCCTGGCCCGCGCCGTGGCCGACCTGGAAAAAACCGCCGGGCTGCTCGAAGTAAATTTGAAGGAAGACGCCGCCATCGAATATTTCCTCCTGCGCTCGCTGCGCCATTGGACGGGGAAAAACTAAGGATCCGTAGCCTGGGGGGCGCAGGGGCCAAGTGAAGCCAAACCCGCCCGCTGGCGGCTTGAGAATAGAGGTGACGCATGGCCCGAATTATGATTTGTTTCTCCGCTTCGTCCTCGGCCCCCTCGCCCTACTTCAATGCCCTCTTCCCCAAGCTCCCCCGGTTTCGAATCCCTGCGTTTTTTGACCCCGGCGCAGGCGAACGAAGTGCGCACGCGCTTTGGCTCGCCGGTGTATGTTTACGACCAGGCCACGCTGCGCCGCCAGGCCGATGCGTGCCTGGCCTTCCCCAACGCGTTCGGGTTGACCGTGCGCTTCGCGATGAAGGCCTGCCCGAACGCAGCCATCCTGCAATTTTTCGACAGCCTCGGCCTGCACTTCGACGCCAGTTCCAATTGGGAGGCCGTCCGCGCCATGCGCGCCGGAATCGCCCCGCACAAAATTTCGCTCGCCACCCAGGAGATGCCGGAAAACCTCGCCGACCTGCACCGCCGCGGCGTGTTGTTCACGGCGTGTTCGCTGAGCCAGCTCGACCGCTTTGGCCGGCAATTTCCGGGGCAAAAAATCGCCCTGCGCCTGAACCCCGGCCTGGGCTCGGGCCATTCCGGCAAGACGAACGTCGGCGGCCCGGGTTCGAGCTTCGGCATCTGGCACGAACTGCTTGAGGAAGCGCACGACCTCATCACCAACCACCGCCTCCACGTCACCAAGGTGCACACGCACATCGGCTCCGGCACCGACCCGGAAGTCTGGCAGAAGGTGGCGAAAATGACGCTCAAGTTCGTGAAGGAGTTTCCCGAGGCCGAAACCGTCAACCTCGGCGGGGGCTTCAAGGTCGCGCGCATGGCCGGCGAGAAGACCACCGACCTGCAAAAAATCGGCGCGCCGGTGAAGGCGCTCTTTGAGCAAATGGCCCGCGAAACCGGCCGCAACCTGCGCCTGGAAATCGAGCCGGGCACGTTCCTCGTCGCCACGGCGGGCGCGCTCGTCAGCGCGGTGCAGGACATCGTCACCACCGGCAAAAAAGGCCATGACTTTCTCAAGCTCGACACCGGCATGACGGAAATTTTGCGTCCGAGCCTGTACGGTTCCCAGCACGCGATTGTCATCGTGCCCGCGGCGGGACGCGCCGGGAAAAACGGCGGGAAGAAGGAATACCTCGTCGTCGGCCACTGCTGCGAATCGGGCGACCTGCTCACGCCGGCGCCGGGCGAATCTGAAACGCTGGCGCCGCGCCTGCTGGCCCGCGCGGAAATTGGCGACACTTGCGTCATCGAAGGCACGGGCGCGTATTGCGCCGCGATGAGCGCGAAGAACTACAATTCCTTTCCCGAGGCGCCGGAGATTCTCCTGCGGGAGGACGGCGCGCTGCGCATCATCCGCCGGCGGCAATCCCTCGAGCAAATCGTGCAGAACGAAGGCTGATTACCTCCGCGCCACGGCCTGCACCCACGCCAGCGCGAACAGGCCGTCGGGCTGTTTTTCCCAGGCACGGATGGCCTGCAGCATCTTTTCGAGCGCCGCGGCGTCCGCCCAACCCCGGGCGTATATGTCATCCTGTTGCGGCGCGCGCTCGAGGCGGTCGCAGAGAAAATCGCCCATCACGTGCAAGTCCTCCTGGCACTCATAACGCGCGGAGACCTTCACTGCGGAGAAACCCGCCTCGCGCAGCCAGCCGCCGAGATGCCGGCCCGCGCGCGTATCGCCGCCCTGCGCCTCCTGAATGCGGCGGAAAAGTTTCGTCGCGGCCAAAAGATTTTCCTCCTCCGGAGCAAAGATAAAGCCGTCCCAATCCGGGCTGCACAAACCCGCCACGCCCCCGGGCTTGAGCACGCGGTGGATTTCCCCCGCCGCGCGCACCGGTTCGGCAATGTGCTCGAAAACCGCGTGCGAAAACACGGCGTCAAAGTACGCGTCCGGAAATGGCAGCGCATAAATACCCGCTTGCACGTAATGCAAATTCGCCGGGCTGCCCGGTTCCGCGCGCGCCAATTCCAGTTGCGAAGCCTCCAGGTCGATACCCACCGCTTCCCCCGGCGTGACGCGCGCCGCCAGCCCGCGGGTAATGGTGCCCGGCCCGCACCCGCAATCGAGCAATCGCATCCCGGGCTGCAAATGGGGCAGAAAAAACGCCGCATGCGTCTCGGCGGAACGCCGCGTCATGAATGAGACGATTCGCGGCGTGTAGCCGGGCATGTAGCGGTCAGGCACGGGCATGAGCGTCAAAGGAAATTCGCTGACTGGCGCGCTTCCGCATAGAGAGTCCGCACCGAGTCGCGCGAGAGCACAATAAAGGTGAAGACCCCCAACGCGGTGCCAAACGGAAAATGCAGGCAATTGAGCCCCGCCGTCACCTGCGAAAACAACCGGTGGCTGCGTTGGCGGAGAAACAACCCCGAACCAACATTCAAAACCATGCTGACAACGAAATACAGCCCCATGAAAACGTAGAACCAGTCGAACCAATGGATCAATTGCTCCGGCGGCAGGTTGCCGTGGTAATCCTGCCGCATTCGCGGGTCCGTCATTAAATGGGTCATGATGCCGTGATGCACGAACAGAAACAGGATGCCGAACACCCCCATCCCGGCATAAATGAAATGGAAAATCGCCAGCAGTTGGAGTTGCTCGCCGTCGGTTTTTTCCTGCGGGGAACCGGCGATGACGGGCGGCAGGCTCATGGGCAGACAGGCTAGGCGAAATCCGGGCCGCCCTGCAAACTATTCAAAGAGCCCGCTCCGGGCTTGCGCCTCAACCCACCTCGCGCTTGGCTAGCGGCCTCCATGTTTTGTCCCGGCAGTCTTTTTTCCCGCGCCTTGGCCGCCGTGGGCGATGCCCTGCTGCCGCCGGAGGCGCAAAAATACTGGGTGGACAACCTGGATCCCTTCGTCGTCAAATTCCCCGATGGCTGGTTGCTGCCGGGCATCCGCTGGTATGGGCTGGCGTACGTGGCCGGGTTCCTCGTCGCCTCGTGGCTGCTGTGGCTCTACGCGAAAAAGAACCGCCTGAAACTGGACGCCGACGGCCGCGCCAACCTGCTGATGGCGCTCATCCTCGGCGTGCTGCTCGGCGGCCGCTTCGGCTATTATCTGCTCTACCGCCCCGCGGAATTTTTCGCCAACCCGTTTATCATCGTCAAAGTATGGGAGGGCGGGATGGCCAGCCATGGCGGGTTCATCGGCGGGGTCATCGGGCTGTGGTGGTTTGCGCGCAAGGCGAAAATTCCCTTCCTGCGCCTGGCCGACGTCGTGGTGACGCTGGCGCCGCCGGGCATCATGTTCGGGCGTCTCGCCAATTTCATCAACGGCGAGCTTTGGGGCAAAAAACCGGACTCGCCCATTCCCTGGGCGGTGATTTTTCCCAAGCGGGACGGCGACACCATCGTGGGCTGGACCGAGCCGCGCCATCCGTCACAGCTTTACGAGGCCGCCACCGAGGGCCTGCTTCTGCTGATTTATACGCAATGGCGTTTCTGGCGCCGCCCGCCGGCGGGCGAACCGGGGGCATTGCCCTCCGGGCAGCTCGCGGGGGAATACCTCATCGCGTATGCCCTCGTGCGCATTTTCTGCGAAATTTTCCGCGAACCGGACGGCGGTGACATCACGCCGATTTTCGGCCTCAGCCGCGGGACGTTTTATTCGCTGTTCATGATTGCCGCCGGCGCGGGGTTGATTTGGCGGATGCGGCGCGCGCCATCCGTTTCGCGCCGTTCTTGACAGGTTCACGGGGAATGGGCCAACTCGGGGGATGCGCATATCGCGAATGAAACGGCTGGGGTGCCTGGGGATAATCACGTTGCTGGCCGCCGCCGGCGGCGGCTGCTCGACCATTGCGCAACTGCAACAGAGCGCCGGCAACGGTCCGCACCAGGAAGTCTTCATGGACAGCTATGGGCCGACGGCGATTCGCAACAACCTGAACGTCCCGCCCGCGCTCCCGGCGCGAGACCCGCACACCTTTGCCATCGGCGCGGTGCTGCCGCTCAAGGGACCGCAGGCGCGCGCCGGCCTGGCCATGCAACGCGGCCTGCAACTGGCGGTCGCGCAGGTGAATGCTTCCGGCGGAATCAACGGCCAGCCCATCCAGCTCGACATCGTCGACGATCAGGGCGACACGGCGCGGGGCGGCGAGGCTTTGTCGGCTTTCGATGAACGGGGCGCGAATGTTCTACTGGTAGGCGATGGCCCGCTGGCGACAGGCGCGGCCGAGAAGCTGGCCAATTTCCCGATGGTCATCGGCTTTATGTGCGACTATGTCGCCGCGTTGAAGCAGACGCCCAAGAACGGCCTGCGCGTCTACTTGAATGGCGACCAGGAGGGGCGCCTCATCGTCAGCTACATCGAGGAGGCAGGCCTGGACCGCGTGGCCATCGTCAACCAGAGCGACCTGCTGAGCACCAGCCAAACGCAATACCTGCAATATCTTTTCAGCGGCAACCACAGCATCTTCTCCACCGCCGAATCCTTCTCGGCGGGCGAGAAAAATTTCGCCCTGCTGGGCCAGGCGATGCTGCGCGTGAACACCGGCGCGATGGTGCTCATCGGGCAGGGGCAGGAATACGGCGGCATTTTTTCCGCGTTTGAGAGCGCGGGCTGGAACGGAGTGCCCTTCGGCTATACGGACAACGGCGAAATCAGCGCCCTGCCGACCCAGGGCCGGCTCGCGGCCGCGGCGGCCTACCCGCTCCCGGATTTTGCCGTCAACCCGCGCAGCACCGAGGCCGGGCGCGCCTTTGCCGATGACTTTCACGCCAAATTCGGCGCCGACCCGGAATTGCCGGCCGCCTACGCCTACGACAATATTCGCGCGCTGGCCGCCGCCGCGAAACAAGCCGGCTCGACCGACCCGGATAAAATCCGCGCCGCCTTCATCGCCCTGGGCACTTACACCGGCGCGGCCGGCGGCTACGACATCAAGGCCGATGGCGACACGGAAATGCCGCTGCGCCTGCTGCATGCCGACGGGCAGCCCGTGCCGCCGCCGAACAAGGCCCAGGCCCTGCCAACCTCGACGCAAATCAAGCAATTGCAGGCGCCCACGCTGAACCAGCCGTAAGCCGTTTCCTTCCGCCATGCCCGAAAAAGTTGCCGCCCGGATGGAGAAACTGCGCCAGGATATCGCGCGGCACGACGAGTTGTATTATAAAAAGGCCGATCCGGAAATTTCGGATTTCGACTACGACGTGCTGAAGAAAGAGTTGGAGGCGCTGGAGCAAGCGCATCCGGAACTCGCCGGGCCCTCCCCCACCCAAACCGTGGGCGACGACCGCACCGAAGGCTTTGCCACCGTGCGGCACCGGATGCCGATGCTCAGCCTCGACAACACTTACAGTGAAGTTGAATTGCGCGAGTTTGACACCCGCCTGCGGCGATTGCTCATGGAAAAGGGGCTCGCAAAAAAAGACGCCGCGCTCGCGTACGTCGTCGAGCCGAAGATTGACGGCCTGGCCATCTGCCTGACTTACGAAAAAGGCAAATTCGTCCGCGCGGTCACTCGGGGCAACGGCGTCGAAGGCGACGACATCTCGGCCAACGTGCGCACGGTGCGCGGGCTGCCGCTGGAGCTCGCCGGGCGCAACCTGCCCGCGGTGATGGAAATCCGCGGCGAAATCTACCTGACGACCGCCGAGTTCCGCCGCATCAACGCCGAGCGCGAAGAGGCCGGCCAGCCGCTGTATGCGAACCCGCGCAACCTGGCCTCGGGCACGGCCAAAATGCTCGACCCGCGCGAGGCGGCGCGCCGGCACTTGCGCCTGCTGCTTTACGGGCTGGGTTTTTGCGAGCCGCTGCCGTGCGACACCCAGCACGATTTGCACCGGCACTTGCGCGACTGGGGCCTGCCCGCGCATCCGCCGGAACATCTCTGGCGCGCCCGCGGGCCCGATGAAGTGTGGGCCTGCATTCAAAAGCTGGACCAGCTCCGGCATGATTTCGACTACGGCACCGACGGCGCGGTGGTGAAGCTCGACGAATTCGCGCTGCAACAGGCCGCCGAGTCCACCGCCAAGGCGCCGCGCTGGGCGATGGCGTATAAATTCGCGCCCGAACAGGCGGAGACGAAATTGCGCGGCGTCATCATCCAGGTCGGGCGCACGGGCATTCTTGCGCCGGTGGCGGACCTCGAGCCGGTTTTCCTCGCCGGCTCGACCATCAGCCGCGCGACGCTGCACAACGCCGACGAAATCGCGCGCAAGGACATCCGCGAGGGCGACACGGTGGTCATCGAAAAAGCCGGCGAAGTCATCCCGGCAGTGGTGCGGGTGGTGAAAGAAAAACGCCCGGCGCACAGCCACCCCTACCATTTTCCGCAAAAGTGCCCGGCCTGCGGCACCCGAGCGGTGCGGCTGGAAGGCGAAGTCGCCTGGCGCTGCCCGAACCCGCTCTGCCCGCCGCAGGTGGCGCGCCGGGTGCAGTTTTTCTGCACGCGCAAGGCGCTCGACGTCGAGGAGGTCGGCGAAAACGTCACCGAGGCGCTCATCCGCCACGGCCTCGTGCGCGAGCCGCTCGACCTGTTCACGCTCAAGGACCATTTCGAAAAACTTGCGAAACTCAATCTCGGCGACGAGGAAAACCCGCGGGTGCTCGGCGAGAGCAACGCGCGCAAAATCGTCGAGGCGCTCGAGCGCGCGCGGAAGTTGCCGCTCTCACGCTGGCTGTACGCGCTGGGCCTGGCGAACGTTGGCGATGTGACCGCCAAGGAAATCGCGCGCCACCACCGTGATTTCGCCGCGGTGCGCGACTCGCAGTTCCTCCGCCTCATCGCCCGCGAAGGCGAATTGGAGGAACAGCGCGCGGAAATCTCGCCCCGCTCGCGCAAAAATCCGCCAAAGTCCGACGAAGAACGCCGCCAGCGCGAAAAAGCCTGGGAAAAAATTAACCTGGAATTGGGGGAAATTGAGGCCTCGCTGGCCGGTGAACATATTTCGCAGGAAGTCGGCCCGGTGGTCAGCCGCAGCGTGATGGACTATTTCGCGTCGAAGGAAGGCACCGCCCTGCTGAAGCGTCTCGACACCCTGGACATTCATCCCCAAAGCGATAATTTGCGGGAAAAAACCGCCGCCGGGCCGTTGACGGGCAAGACCCTCGTGCTCACGGGCACGTTGCCAAGCCTCAAGCGCGAAGAGGCGACCCAATTGATCGAGCAGGCGGGCGGGCACGTGGCCGGCAGCGTCAGCAAAAAGACCCATTATGTCGTCGCCGGCGAAGAAGCCGGGTCGAAACTCGACAAGGCGCGCACGCTCGGGGTGCCGGTGCTGGACGAGGCGGGGTTGCGGGCCTTATTGGCGGGTAAACAGCCCTGAACCGGTCAAATCGGCTTTTATGGGCTCGAAAGCGCCGGTTTTGCGCCGGTTGGGGGGTGGAAAATCCTTGCTGAAGGCATAAAATAAAGGCATGGAAGAAGGTTTCCTGAACTAGCAGCCCCGGAAGGTGTTATGGCAGGAGCCGGTCCCCACCCCTTTATCCCTCCGAATTTTATCCATGCGACCCG
>DASZWY010000059.1:0-42636 GCA_035546135.1 Opitutales bacterium | reverse complement strand
TCCGCCACAATCGCGCCGCGGTCCATGATGTAAAAACTGTCGCCGACGCTCAGGCAAAAATCAAGGTACTGCTCCACGAGCAGGATGCTGATTTTGCCCTCTTTTTTGATTTTCATCAGCGTGTCGCCGATGAGGTCAATGATGTTGGGCTGGATGCCCTCGGTCGGCTCGTCGAGAATCAAAATTTTCGGGTCGGTGAGCAGGGCGCGCGCAATCGCGAGCTGCTGTTGCTGGCCGCCGCTCAACACCCCGCCCTTGCGCGGGAGAAATTCCTTGAGGATGGGGAAAAGCTCGAGCACGCGGTCCACCGGCCCGGTGCCTTTGACCTGGTGAACCACGAGGCTGACTTTCAAATTTTCCCAGACGGTGAGATGCGGAAAAATATCGCGCCCTTGCGGCACGTAGCCGATGCCCTCCCGGGCCCGGGCGTCGGTCGGGAGACTGTTCAGCTCCTTGTCGCCGAATTTCACCACGCCGGTGTCGGGCTTCACCAACCCGACAATGGATTTGAGGGTCGTGGTCTTGCCGACGCCGTTGCGTCCCATCAGGCACACGAGGCTGCGCTCCGGCACTGTGAGGTTGACACCGCGCAAAATCCGCGAGCCTTGGTAGGAAGCGGTGAGGTTGGAGAGTTGCAGCATCGTCAGTGTTTCTTTTTGCGGCCCAGATAAATTTCCATGACCTGCTCGTTGTTCTGCACCTCGTCCACCGAGCCTTCGCAGAACACGGTGCCATGGTGCAGCACGGTGACTTTGCGGGCGATTTGGCGGACGAAAGCCATGTCGTGCTCGATGACCACGATGCTGTGTTTGCCCTCCAGACTGAGCAGCAGTTCGCCGGTCTTGTAGGTTTCCTCGTCGGTCATGCCCGCGGCCGGCTCGTCCACCAGCAACAGCTTGGGATTGAGCGCGAGCAGCATGCCGATTTCGAGCCATTGCTTTTGCCCGTGGCTGAGCGCGCCGGCCTTCCAGTCGGCCTTGCCGTCGAGGGCGACGATTTTGAGCACCTCGAAAATCCGGTCCTTGCGCTCGGGCGTGAGGCGGGAGAACAGCGTGTTCCACACCCCGCGCTTGCCTTCGAGCGAGAGCCAGATGTTTTCAAAGACCGTGTGGTCGATGTAAACCGAGGGCGTTTGAAATTTTCGGCCGATGCCGAGGCGGGTGATTTCCGCCTCGTTCAATTTGGTCAAGTCGGTGTCGAACCCGAATTCGATCTTGCCGCTGTCGGGCTTGGTGCGGCCGGTGATCAAGTCGAGCATGCTGCTTTTGCCGGCGCCGTTGGGCCCGATGACGACGCGCAATTCCCCCTCGTCCATGTAGAAGGTGAGGTTGTTAATCGCTTTGAACCCCTCAAAGGACTTGTTCACCTCCTCGAGGGTGAGGACAAATTTTTTGGGCGCAATCATGGTCACTTCGAGTTCGATTTCGACACCACTTCGGCCGGCGGCATCACGGCCGGCGGGTCCGCCGCCGCCGCGGCGTCTGGGCCGGGTTCCGGGGCCTTGGGGGTGAGGTAGCGCTTTTTCAGCGATTTCAATTGCCCGGGCAGGCCGATGATGCCTTTGGGCATGAAAAGCGTCACCAAAATGAACGTCAGCCCGAGGAACAGCAGCCACATGTCGGGATAGGCGCGCGTGGCCCAGCTTTTCATGACGTTGATGATGACCGCCCCGATGACCGGGCCAATCAGGGTGCCACGGCCGCCGACCGAGACCCACACGACGGCCTCAAGGGATTTGTCCGTGGCCATTTCGCTCGGGTTGATGATGCCCACTTGCGGCACATAGAGGGCGCCGGCCAGCCCGGCGATAATGGCCGCGAGCACGAACACGAAGAGTTTGAAGTGCGCGGTGGCGTAACCGGAAAAGAGCACGCGGTTTTCGCTGTCGCGAATGGCGCGCTGCACCTTGCCAAATTTGGTGGAGGTCAGCCATTTGCACAGGAAGTAAGTTCCCAGCAGCAGCAGCACGCTGCAAATGTAGAGGCCGCGCTGGGTCGCAGCCGTGCGCAAATCGTAACCGGCCAAAAATTTGAAGTCCGTGAAGCCGTTGTTGCCGCCCATGAGCAGGTTGTTGCGGAAAAACAGCAGGCAGGCGGCGTAGGTCAGCGCCTGGGTGAGGATGGAAAAATAGACCCCGCGGATGCGGGAGCGAAACGCCATGTAGCCAAACACCACGGACACCACCCCCGGCAGCAACACGACCATCATGAGGGCAAACGGCAGACTGGCGAACGGCTTCCAAAACGCGGGCAGTTTGCTCCAGCCCAAAAACACCAGAAAGTCGGGAATCGGCATGTGGTACTGGCCGAGGTCGCCAATCTCGCGCATCAGGTACATGCCCATCATGTAGCCGCCGAGGGCAAAAAACAGACACTGGCCGAGGCTCAGCAGGCCGGTGTAGCCCCACAGCAAGTCCACGCTGATGGCCACAATGCCGTAGCAGAGATACTTGCCGTAAAGATTGATGGTGAAATCGCTGACATGCAGCGCGCTGGCCGGCGCCGTGAAGGCGTTCAACCCCGGCAAGACCACCAGCAGCACGACCGCCGCCAACGCGACGAACCACAGTTCAAAATTAGTCGTCTTGGCCCGCATAACGTCAGTCCAGATTTCGTCCGCGGATGGAAAACAGGCCGCCTGGTTTCCATTGCAGGAAAAGAATGATGCAGGCCAGGACGATGATTTTGCCCATGACCGGAGAGCCGAACAATTGCTGCAAAACCTGGTCCGCCGTGCCGATGCCCAACGCAGCGTAAACCGTGCCAATGATGCTGCCCACGCCGCCCACCACCACCGTCATAAAACTGTCCACAATGTAACTCTGGCCCAGACTCGGGCCGACGTTGCCGATTTGGGACAAAAACGCGCCGGCGAGGCCCGCGAGCCCGGAGCCGAAGGCAAAGGTGAGCATATTGACCCGGCTGGTGCGCACGCCCATGCAGGAGGCCATCGCGCGGTTTTGCATCACGGCGCGAATCAGCAGGCCCAGCGGCGTTTTGGTCAGCAGGGCCCAGGTGCCCAGCACGATTAAGAAGGCGAAAACGATGACGAACACGCGGTTGTAACCGAAAGAGACGTCATGCACGGTGAAGTGGCCCAGCAGCCAGGAGGGTGAATTGACCTGGACGTTGTTCGCCCCAAACACCATGCGGAAAAGCTGCTGCATGACGAGCGACACGCCCCAGGTGGCCAGCAGCGACTCCAGCGGGCGGCGGTAAAGGTAGCGGATAACCGTGCGTTCCAGCACCAGCCCCGCCAGCGCCGCGGTGAAAAAACTGAGGGGAATCGCAAACAGGAAATAACTTTGATACAGCCAGCCCGTGGCATTCAGTCCCGGCAGGCTCAGGCCGAAACCGAGTTGTTTGCCCGCCACGCTGAAGGGCAAAGTGATGGCAAAGGAAAAGCCCGCGCCAAACAGGTTTTGCACGACGTAGCTGGTGTAGGCGCCGATGGCGATCATTTCGCCGTGCGCCATGTTGATGACGCCCATCAGGCCAAAGGTGATGGCAAGGCCGAGCGCGACCACCAGCAGAATCGAGCCAAGGCTGAGGCCGCGGAAAATCGTGCCGTAGAAATTGACGAACCAAATATGCGTCTGAATGGAGTCCACCGCCAGAGTGGCCGCTTGCGCCACCTTGGGGTCGGTCTTTTTGTCCGCGGCCAGTTTTTGCAGGGTTTCCACGTCGCCGATGGAATCCAAGGCCGCCAATTGCTTGATGGCCGCAATTTGCACGGTCGGGTCCTGGTCATTTAATTGCAGGGAGGCAATGGCCGCGAGGATGGCCCGCTTCACTTCCGGACTTGTTTCCTTGTTGAGCCGCGCTTGCAGAACGGGGATGTAAGCGGGCTTTTGCGAATTGCCGAGTTTGTTCACCGCGGACGCGCGGCTGTCCGCCTCGGGGCTGGACAAGGCCAGCGTGTCAATCGTCTGGCTGATGGAGGCGCGCAACCGCATGTCCGTGTCGGCGGTGTCCAGGTCGCTGTCGCCAAAGCGCAGTTCCTTGCCGCTGGCATCCTTGACCGGCAACCCGTCCGCGAGGCGGATGGCGCGGGCCTTGCCGTCCGCATCCTTCGCGTCGTCGAGCAACACCGGCACTTTGGCGCCGTCGGGCGCGGGATACAGGTAAACCTCGTCGCGCGTCCAGTCCTTCAGGATTTCCCCGGCAAATTTGGAGCCGGTGTCCGCCACCTCCGCCAGGAGCTTTTGCTGCGCGGGGCCGCTGCTCGTGATGGCTTGGGCGAGCAGTTTGCGGGCTTCGGCATCCTCGGGGGCGGGCGCGTCCGCCGCGCGCGCATTCAGGCAGAGCAAGGCCAAGGCCCCCAAGGTGAGCCATTTTAAAAAGTGATTCATTGCAAAGGCAAAGGGGGCGGAGCGTCAGCTCCGCCCCCCGGGTAAGAGATCACATCGAGATTCCCAGCGGGCGTTATTTCTTTTCCGCCAGCTTGGCATCCAGGTCCTTGAGCAAGAAGGGTTCGCCGACGACTTGGTCGAAGGTCTGCAGAATCTTGAACTGGCCGTTGGCCTTGGTCTCGCCGATGTAAACGTTCTTGGTGGCGTGGTGGTTCTTTTGCATCGTGATTTTGCCACCGGGGCCCATGAAGCTGATGTCACCGGACTCGAGGGCTTCGCGAACCTTGTCCACATCGAAGGAGCCGGCCTTTTCGACGGCTTCCTTCCAGAGGTAAACGCCGTCGTAGGAAAGCACCATCGGGCTGTCCACCGCGCGTTTTTCCTTGATGACGCCGGGGTGGGTCTCGGTCTTCAGCCAGGCATCCCAGTCCTTGAGGAAGGTCTTGTTTTCCGGCGTGTCGAGCGACATGAAGTACGTCCAGCAGCCGAGTTCGCCCACCATGTCCTTGGTCGGCATGCTGCGCAGTTCGTCTTCCGCCAGGCTGAAAGAAACCACCGGGCAGTCGGACGGCGTCAAGCCGGCGGCGACGATTTCCTTGAAGAAGGGCACGTTGGAGTCGCCATTGATGGTGTTGATGACGCAAGCGTCGCCGCTGGCGGCAAACTGCTTGATGTCGGCAACGATTTGCTGGAAGTCGGTGTGGCCGAAGGGAACGTACTGGCCGGCGGAAATGACCTTGCCGTCCGCGTCCTTGCGCAAACCGCCGCCGATGTTGGCCACCGGCACACCCTTGAGCAGCAGGTATTTGTACAGAATCAGGTTAGTGGTCTGCGGATAGACGTAGTCCGTGCCGATGAGGTAGAATTTCTTCTTCCCCTGCGCGAGCAGATAGTCCACCGCGGGGATGGCTTGCTGGCCGACGGCTTCAGCGGTGTAGAAGATGTTCTTGGAAAGCTCCTCGCCCTCGTATTGCACGGGGTAGAAGAGCAGGCCATTGTCCTTCTCGAACACCGGCAGCACGGATTTGCGGCTCACCGAGGTCCAGCAGCCGAACGTGACGGCCACTTTGTCCTCTTCGAGCAACTGCTTGGCCTTTTCCGCGAACAAGGGCCAGTTGGAAGCCCCGTCCACGATCACCGGTTCGATTTTGTAGGACTTGTCGCCGACCTTGATGCCGCCGGCGGCGTTGATTTGGTCGAAGGCAAAGAGCAGCACGTCGCGCAGGGAGGTTTCGCTGATTGCCATGGTGCCACTCAGGGAGTGGAGGACGCCCACCTTGACGGTGTCGTCGGTCTTCGCGGCATCCGCCGCCATTGCGGGAGCCGTCAGGTTCAATGTGGCCGCCAGGGCCGCCAAGCTAAGCAGATAACGTTTCATGATTTTTCGATGGATAAGTCTGTGATAATTTTAAGAGAGGATTTAAAAACGTGGAGCGTTGACGCGGCTTAGAAAGCATAAGTCGCACCAACACCGACGATGAATTGATTTTGTTTGCCGTTGAAGCCCCCCGTATAGGAGGTGTGGTTCAGGCGGATTTCCGGCTGGATTTTCAACGCGGGAATCGGATGCCAGTTGAACGTGAGCGTGAAGCTCTCCAAGTTGCCGTTCGGGCTGGGCGACAAGATGCCGGAGCCGGCGCCATACGGGTTCGGGCCGCCATTCAGGCCGACGCCATCCGGGTCATCCAGGTATTCCGCGCGGAAGGCGATGCCGTATTGCGGCGTGAAATCATACCAGATCCAGCCGCCAATCGAGCTCAATTCGCCCGATTTCGCGCTTTGATTGTGGAAGCTGAAATAGTCGGCCTCAAACCCGGTGCCCAACTTTGGCGTGAACTGGTAGCCGCCGATGACCGACGCGCCGTTGGCGTTCAAAGTGCCGCCACCGAGGCCGCCGAAGCCGATGACGTTAAACCAGCCGTCCTGGATGGGCTTGAAGTTGACCGAGACCATGCCCGCCTTTTTGTTGGCGTTGCCAATCGGGCCGGCATAGAGGCCGTTGTCCACCCGCGCGACCACGTCCAGCCAGTCGGTGAAGGCGTAATCCGCCTGCACGCCGGCGGAAGGGCCGTTGCCGGTGTACCACCATTGATAGCCCTGGGAGAAGTTCGGGTTGGCTGCGCCGCCGTCGCCGGATTCCCAATTCAGCAGGGAGATCAATTCGCCCGCCTTGACCAGCAAGCCCTTGCCAACCGGAACATTCATTTCGACATAGGCCTCGCGCAAGTAGTCGAAGCCCGTGGTCGCGCTGCCGGAATTCAACACCGGGGCGGCTTCACCCGCCATCAAGGACACGCGGAAGTCGGCACTCCAATCCGTGGAACTGCGGACCGCGGGGGTGCTGGCAAACGTCAGCTTGACCTTGTTGATGGAGAAATTGTTGTTCTTGTTGTTCCACAAATAGCCGGCGATGCGCTGGGAGGAAGTATTGTCCAAGTCGCTGAAATAGGAAGTCTGCACAAAGCCGCTAAGCGTGATGTTGTTGAGGGACGTCAGCACGGGCTTGGGGGTCGGCGCGCCGCTGGCGGGCGGCAGGCCCGATTTTTGCACCAGTTCCTCCAGCGCCTTCACGCGCTCGGCGAGGGCCTTGTTCTCCTGTTCCAAAGCGGTCAGGGAGGGAGCGTCCTGGGCGATGGAAAAGGCGGCGCTGCCGATAAAAACCCCGACGAGCAGCGAACTCCGGTGAATTAATTTGAGGATGGATGATTTGTTCATGGTAGTGATTTTCTCGGCTGCAAATCGCACCAGTTGGATTGAAGCGATGATGAGTTGGTTTGATGAAGCAACTGGCTTTCGCAGCGCGGAGAACTTAAGCATCTACGGTGCCAATCTGTGACATTTGCGTAATAAATTTTTTAAAAAAACTTGCCGAAAAAAAATTGGCTTACACACCCCACCGTTATCGCCACAGCCATCTTTGCGTTTTCTTAATGCCGCGAAAAATAATCCGTTTCCGAGGGGAAAACGCGGCGGAACGATTGCCGCACCCAATCCATGGCCGCGTTTTTTTGCCGAAATTTTTTGCGCTGTCCGAGCAACTCGTCGCCGTGGCCCGTTCAGCTTCAGGACCGCGCCGACGCTGGCAAAAAATTTCGCGCCGGCCGTCGGGAAAAAATTTCGGTAAAAAATCCCGCCTACCCGAGCCCAAAATTCCCGCCGTGGCACGAACCGTGCTGTGTCGAATCAATCTTGTGCACAAGGTTGTAGACATATCCGACGATTTCCCACCCCAGACGATAAGCGCATGGCCTAACCCCTCCGCCGCGACCGACGCTTCGGCGCGGGTCACCGAGCTGTTGCAAAAGTTGCGGGCGGACGACCCGGCATGGATTTTGCTGCTGACGGCCGCGCAAATCGAAGCGCAATTCCGCATCCTGGCCCAGCGCGGCGGAGGAGCGACGCTGCCGCTTTACGGCATTCCCTTCGCCGTCAAAGACAACATTGACGTGGAAGGCCTGCCCACGACGGCCGCCTGCCCGGAATTTTCCTATATCGCCAAGACGACGGCGCCGGTGGTGCAGCGGCTGCTCGACGCGGGCGCGATTCTCCTTGGGAAAACCAACCTCGACCAGTTTGCCACCGGCCTCGTGGGCACGCGGACGCCCTACGGCGCCGTGCCCAATGTTTTCAATCCGCGTTATATTAGTGGCGGTTCCAGCGCCGGCTCCGCCTCGGTGGTCGCGCGCGGCCAGGTTTGTTTTGCGCTTGGCACGGACACCGCCGGTTCCGGCCGGGTGCCCGCGGGTTTTAATAATGTTGTCGGCTTGAAACCGACGCGGGGCTGGCTGAGCACGCGCGGCGTGCTGCCCGCCTGCCGCACGCTGGACTGCGTGTCCATTTTTGCGCTGACCGTCGAAGATGCCGCGCTTGTCGCGTCCGTCGCCGCCGGTCCCGACGAAGATGCCTATTCGCGCACGCCGCCGCCGTCCGCGCTGACCAAGCGCCTGCCCGCGCGCCCCACGCTAGGCGTCCCACTGCAACCGAAGTGGTTTGGCGACACCAAGGCCGAAACAGCTTTTACGCTCGCGTGCGCAAAATTTGAGGCGATGGGCGCCAAGCTGGCGCCCCTGGATTTTACGCCACTCTTTGCGGTGGCCGCCTTGCTTTACCAAGGCCCGTGGGTAGCCGAGCGCTACGCCGCCATCGAGGGCTTCATCAAAGAAAATCCGCAGGCGATTCACCCCGTCCTGCGCGGCATCATCGGAAAAGCCACGCAATTCGACGCCGTCGCGCTGTTTAAGGCCCAATACAAACTTGCCGAACTGAAGCGCACCTGCGACGCATTGCTCGCCAAGGTTGACGCCTTGCTCGTGCCGACGACTCCGGCGATCTATACGATCGAAGAAATCGACGCCAATCCGGTGGAGCTGAACAGCCGCCTGGGCACCTATACGAACTTTGTCAACCTGCTCGACTGGTGCGCGCTCTCGCTGCCCGCCGGTTTTCGCAGCGATGGCCTGCCCTCCGGCGTCACCTTGATTGGCCCGGCCTGGGCCGACGCCGCCCTGGCGGAATTTGGCCAACGCTGGCAGCGGCATGCGCCGTGGACGCTGGGCGCCACGGGCAAACCGATTCCCGCCGGGGAAAAAGCGCTGCCTTTCCCCCCGGCGCAACGGGTGCGCGTCGCCGTCGTCGGGGCGCATCTTTCGGGCATGCCGTTGAACGGGCAACTCACCGAGCGCGGCGCCGTGTTGGCCGAGCAGACCACGACCAGCGCCGATTACCAGTTCTATGCGCTGCCCGGCACCGTTCCCCCCAAGCCAGGGTTAGTGAAAACCGGCCGGGGCGCGCCCATCATGGTCGAACTTTGGGACATGCCGGTGGAGGCCTTCGGCTCTTTTGTGGCGCTCATCCCCTCCCCGCTCGGCATCGGCACCTTGACGCTGGCCGATGGCCGGCAGGTCAAGGGCTTCATTTGCGAACCATGGGCCACCGCCGGCGCCCGTGAAATCACTTCCTTCGGCGGCTGGCGCGCCTTCATGGCAGAAACCGCCCGCGCCAACCCGCCCAAATCCTGACCCTCCACTCCGTATGTTTCATACCGTCCTCATCGCCAATCGCGGCGAAATCGCCGTGCGCATCGCCCGCACGCTCAAACGCCTCGGCATCAAAAGTGTCGCCGTGCATTCCGACGCCGACCGCAACAGCGCGCATGTCACCGCCGCCGACGTGGCGGTTTCCCTCGGGGGGAATTCCGCCGCCGAGAGTTATTTGCGCGGCGACCTGATTATCGCGGCAGCCCAGCGCACCGGCGCGCAGGCGGTCATTCCCGGCTATGGCTTCCTTTCGGAAAACACCGCGTTTGCCGATGCCTGCGCGCAGGCGGGCCTTGTATTCGTAGGGCCGACGCCCGACCAGATTCGCCGCTTCGGCCTCAAGCACGAATCGCGCGAAATTGCGAAGGCGGCCAACGTCCCGCTCGTGCCCGGCACCGGCCTGCTCTCCAACCTCGCCGAGGCGCAAAAACTAGCGGCAGAACTTGGCTACCCGGTGATGCTCAAGAGCACGGCCGGCGGCGGCGGCATCGGCCTGACCCGCTGTTATAAAGAGGAGGAATTGAATGCGGCCTTTGAATCGGTGCAGCGTCTCGGCAAAAGCTTTTTCAGCGACAGCGGCGTTTTCCTCGAGCGCTATGTGGACAACGCCCGCCATGTCGAAGTGCAGATTTTCGGCGATGGCCGCGGCAAGGTCGTCGCCCTGGGGGAGCGCGACTGCTCCATCCAGCGCCGCAACCAGAAGGTCGTCGAGGAAACGCCCGCGCCGCGCCTGCCCGCGGCCACGCGCGCGCAATTGCTCGGCGCCGCCGTGCGGCTCGGCGAAGCCGTCGGCTACGCCAATGCCGGCACGGTCGAATTTATCTATGACGCCGCCCGCGATGCGTTTTATTTTCTCGAAGTGAATACGCGGCTCCAGGTCGAGCACCCCATTACCGAAGCCGTGACGGGCGTGGACCTCGTGGAGTGGATGCTCCGCACTGCCGCCGGGGAACCGCCGGACCTCGCCAGCTTTGCCGCCGAGCCGAAGGGCGCGGCCATCGAAGTGCGCATTTATGCGGAAGACCCCGTGAAGAATTTCCAGCCTTCGCCGGGCGTGCTCACCGAAGTGCTGTTTCCCGACAACGTCCGCCTCGACGGCTGGATTTCCACCGGCACGGAAGTCTCGCCGAATTACGACCCCATGCTGGCCAAGCTCATCGTGCATGGCACCGACCGCGCCGACGCCATTGCCAAACTTGCGGCCGCACTCGCGCAAACGCGCCTTTCCGGCATCGCGACCAATCTGGAATACTTGCGCCAGATTATCGCCTCAAAGCCGTTTAGCGACGGCTTGGTTTCCACCAAATTCCTCGAGACTTTTGCCTTTCATCCGCCGATTATCGAAGTCACCGAACCCGGCACCTACACGACCGTGCAAGACTATCCCGGGCGCGTCGGTTATTGGGACGTCGGCGTGCCGCCATCGGGGCCGATGGACGACTATGCGTTCCGCTTCGCCAACCGCATCGTGGGCAATCATCCGAGCGCCGCGGCGATTGAGACGACCCTCATTGGGCCGACCCTGAAGTTTCACCGCCCGGCCACGGTCGCGCTGACCGGCGCCAAAACGCCGGCCACCCTTGACGGCCAGCCCGTCGCCTGGTGGACGCCGTTCGAGGTCAAAATTGGCCAGGTGCTCAAAATTGGCAAGGCCACCACGGGCTGCCGCAGCTACCTCGCCGTGCGCAATGGCATCGACGTGCCGGTTTACCTCGGCTCGAAATCGACTTTTGCCCTCGGCCAATTTGGCGGGCACGCGGGCCGGCCTTTGCGCATCGGCGACATGCTGACTATCAGCAATCCGGCCCTGCCCAGTGCCAACACCCCCGCGCCGGTTTATGCGCCCGCGCCCGCCCCCGCCGCGCTGATTCCCGAATACCCGAGTCACTGGACGGTCGGCGTGCTTTATGGGCCGCATGGCGCGCCGGACTTTTTCACCGAAGACTCCATCAAGCAATTTTTCGAGACGGACTGGGAAGTGCACTACAATTCAAACCGCCTGGGCGTGCGCCTCAACGGGCCCAAGCCCTCCTGGGCGCGCAGCGACGGCGGTGAAGCGGGCCTGCACCCCTCCAACGTCCACGACTGCGAATACGCCGTCGGCTCCATCAATTTCACCGGCGATATGCCGGTCATTCTCACCCGCGACGGCCCGAGCCTCGGCGGCTTCGTCTGCCCGGTCACCATCGTGAAGGCGGAGTTGTGGAAAATCGGCCAGGTGAAACCGGGCGACAAGATTCGCTTCCAGCGCATGGAGTTCGACGAGGCGCTCGCCCTCGAACGCAGCCGCGATGAATCCGTGGCCAAGCTGGCGGAGATTGCGCCCAAGCCCGCCAGTCCGCCGGCCAAGCGGCCCGCGACGGTTTCGCCGTGCGTGCTCGCGGAAATTCCCGCCCAAGGCTCGCAGCCCGCGGTGGCCTACCGCCAGGCGGGCGACAATTACATCCTGCTTGAATACGGGCCGATGGTGCTCGACCTGCGCCTGCGCTTTCGGATTTACGAGCTGATGGAGGCGCTGAAGCGCGAGCCCATCGCCGGCGTGCTCGAGCTTTCGCCCGGCGTGCGCTCGCTGCAAATCAACTACGACAGCCGCGTCATCCCGCAGGGGAAATTGCTCGATGCGCTGATGGCCATCGAGGAAAAGCTGCCCGATGTGCACAAAATCAAAATCCCCACGCGCATCGTGCATCTGCCGATGGCGTGGCAGGATTCCGCGACGCTGGAGGCGATTGCGCGCTACCGCCAGTCCGTGCGCGACACCGCGCCGTGGCTGCCCAGCAACGTCGAGTTCATGCGCCGCATCAACGGGCTGGATTCCGTCGCGGACGTGCAGAAGACGATTTTTGACACCAGTTACATGATTCTCGGCCTGGGCGACGTGTATCTCGGCGCGCCCTGCGCCGTGCCGGTGGACCCGCGCCACCGCCTGCTCACGTCGAAATACAATCCCGCCCGCACCTATACTGCGGAAGGAACCGTCGGCATCGGCGGCGTGTATATGTGCATCTACGGCATGGACTCGCCGGGGGGCTACCAACTGATTGGCCGCACGCTGCCCATCTGGAACAAGTTCCTCAAAAACCCGGTGTTTGCCAAAGGCGAGCCCTGGCTGCTCAAATTTTTCGACCAGGTGCGCTTTTATCCCGTCGAAGAAGCCAAACTCAACGAGATGCGCGACGCCTTCCGCGAGGGTCGGCTCTCCATCGACATCGAGGAACAGGTTTTCGACCTGGTGGAGCACGAACGCTTCCTCGAGGAAAACGCCGCCAGCATCGCGGCATTCAAAGCGCGCCAAAAAACCGCCTTCGAGGCCGAAGTCGCGCGCTGGAAGGCGGACTCGACCATGGCCGCCGCCGACAACAGCCCGCCCGCCGCCAAGCCCCCCCTGGAAACGGACGGCCACGTCGTCGCCGTCGAAATCAGCGGCAACATCTGGAAGCTGCTCGTCGAACCGGGCAAGAAAGTCGCCGCAGGCGAGCCGCTGGTGATTGTCGAAGCCATGAAGATGGAAATCACCGTCGTGGCCACCGTGACCGGCACCGTACAGGCGATCCACTGCCAGCCCGGCCGGCCCGTTTCCGTCGGCGACCCCTTGATGGTCATCACGGTCGTGGAATAAGCTCATCTGTGCTAAGAAAACGACCCCTCTCCCAAAAACAAATTCGCGCTGCTTTGAATCAAAATCTTGTGGAAATGTCTCTTCGTTGAAGAGGTCTCAATCGGCGGGATTGAGCAACGCCTGGATGGTCTTAAGCAGCACTTGCGCCTCACAGGGCTTGCTTAGCAGGTCGGGCACGTCTTTTTCCGCAAAATCCTTGCGGTGGCTTTCCTCATCCGAGCCACTCACCACGATGATTTTCAGCGTCGGATTAAGAATCCGCAGCATCCTGACCAGTTCCGCGCCACCCATGCCAGGCATCATGACATCGGTGATCACCAACCGCACGCTGTCACGGTGGTTGGCGAAAATCTGCAGCGCCTCCTCGCCCTGGGTGGCGGTCAGCACCCGATAATTGCAATTTTCCAGCAGCCCGCGGATAGTTTCACGGATGGTCGATTCGTCGTCCACCACCAGGACCAGCTCACCCTGGCCTCGGGGCAGTGCATCCGCCTTCTTCGCGTCTGCGGCCGGATCATCGCCCGCACCGTGGCCGGTAGCAGCCGGAAGGTAAACCTTGAAGGTGGTGCCAACATCCGGCTCGCTTTCCACCGCGACCATTCCGCCGTGATCTCGCACGATATTCTGCACCGTGGACAGGCCTAGGCCGGTGCCTTTGTCCGGGGCTTTCGTGCTGAAAAAGGAATCGAAAATGCGTCCGATGATCTCCGGCGGAATCCCGTGCCCCGTGTCTTGCACCTCGATCAAGACGAAGTCGCCGGGCGGCAATTTCCGGCATAGCGGATCGGTCGCCGTCAAATGCAAATTTTTTGCGGAAAGACTGAGCGTTCCGCCCCGCGGCATGGCATCGCGGGCGTTCACACACAAGTTCAGCAACACTTGATGCAATTGCGTTGGGTCGCCGGTGACCGGCCAGATGTCTTTCGTCGTTGAGTCGGTGACGGCAATGTTCCGCGGGAAGGTCTCTTGCATCAAGGCCGTCATATCGTTGACCAGATGCCGGATCTGCACGCTGACGCGCTGGCTCCCCAGGCCGCGGCTGAAGGTCAGCAATTGGCGGATAACGCCGGATCCCCGCTGGCCGCTTGACTCGATCATCCGCAGGATGTTCTGGTCCCGCGGCGAGGTGAGTTTTTCCCGCAGCAGCCCCGCCGCCATCATCATCGCGGCCAGGATATTATTGAGATCGTGCGCCAGCCCGCTCGCCAGCGTCCCAATGACCTCCATGCGCTGGGTGCGCATCATCTGTTCTTCGATTTTTTTGCGCTCCGTGATGTCCGTGCCAATGCTCAGGATTTCCACCACTTTGCCCTGTTCATCCTGCACGATGCGGTTCGTCCAGGAAACCCAGGCCCGCTGGCCATCGCGGCGGATGTTCTCGTTGATATTTTGCTCAAATGCCTTTGGGTCCGCGCATATTTTTGTCATCAGCTCCTGCAAATCGCGGCCGCTGCTTTCCGTCTCGGGCACAATCGTGCCGATCACATGGCGGCCGATGATCTCCTCCGCGGCGTAGCCAAAAAAACGCTGCCCATACTCGTTGAGAAACGTGACCTGCCCTTGGGCATTCCAGCGCAGGATGATGCTGTTGGCGTATTCCACGAGCTCGCGGTATTTCCGCTCGCTTTCGGCCAGCCGAGTTTCCGCCAGTTTGTGCAAGGTGATGTCCTCCACCATGGCGATATGTTGCGGCTCGCCCTCGGCCGTCTTCCAGAGCGGCACGCAAGTGAGGCCGATCCATACGACCGTGGTGTCCTTGCGAATGTAGCGCTTCTCCAGGTGGAACGCATCCATCGCATCATCCCGCAGGCGCCGCATATTGGCGAGGTCCAGAGCGAGATCGTCGGGATGGGTGATTTGCTGGAAAGTGGTCGCCAGCATTTCCTGCTCCGTATAGCCGGCGATCCTGCAATATTGCGGGTTGACGCTGCTGAATCGGCCCGTGGCCGTGTCGATCACCGCGATGCCCAGCGGAGCCTTCGCGAAAAGCGTCCGCAGCTTGCTCTCGCTTTTTTGCAGCGCCTCCTCGGCGCTTTTGCGCTCGGAAATATCAATCCCCATTCCAACGAGGCAGGGCTCGCCATTGAACAGCACACGCCGGCCGGTAAAAAAATAGGGCGTGGTCCGTCCATCCTTGGAGATAAATAACGCCTCGACGGAAGATTCGCCTTTCGCAAACACCTCGGCGATGCGTTCCTGCAGCAGGTTCTGGTCCGTCGTCCGGAAAAAGTCCAGCGGATGCATGCGCGCAATCTCCGCCCCGGAATAGCCGGAGACAGTTTCAAAATTCCGGTTCCAGCGCAAAAACCGTCCCCGCTGATCGTAAAAATAGATGATGCCCGGCATGCTCTCGATCATGGTGGCGGAAAACTGCCGTTCACTTTCGGCAGTGTTATCCCCTGGGGGAGCAGTAACGTTTTGCTCGTCGTTTGTCATGGTCGAGTCATCATCCCCATGCCAGGAAAACTGTGGCCGCCAGTTCGCTTGGTAGCGAGCCAAATCACAGCGGCCAAGCAACCGGCACTTCGTTTCGACCGGTAGATGACCCGCTCCCCATAGCGACTAAGAAACTGCCCGTGCCGTTTGAATTTGATTAGTTACAACCATCATCCGTCGTCAAAGAATCCTCCGATGCCTGTGCTGCGGCTGATCGATTAATGGGGCGGATTGGCAAAGACAAGGGAGCCCGTGAGGCCTCACCTGTCCCCGCAACGGACAGGCACCCCAAGGTGTTCCGGAAATTATTTGGACAGCATTCGAATCCTTAGCCAACAGGAACCGGCCACGGCTGTTAATTATACGGCTAGTTGCCCGACGGCCCAAGTCGGGACGCACTCCTTGCCAGCATTACGACGACGGGGCACAGCAGATCCTCTCCGGACTACTTAACTGAGCTAGCCACAACCTTACCAGGTCCACGAGGGTGGTGACCATTTCAGCGATGGTCTTGTAGTCATTATTATTGTTCGCATGCGACTCGCAGACTTGTCTGCTGCTCTATTTTATGGCTGGAATCCATTGATTGCATTTCGTGCTCGGCTCAGGATGCCCGTAATGCTGGAATAAATGGACGGACCGAACTTCACGCCACCAGGTCATCAAAATCGCCACCGGCTTTCATAAGATGAATATGGTATACATTTATTATGATAACCCGGAAATGCTTGGCCTCCAAATTGCGTGCTGGAACTCCTATGCGAATGTACTCGGGAGGCTTCCGGAAATTTTTTTGATCGACGACGCTAGCCCCCGCGCGCCCGCCCTTGATGTGGTAAACCGGCTAAAATGCGAGTGCCCTCTGCATGTATTCCGCATCCAGGAAAACATACCTTGGAATTGCGCGGGGGCACGCAATCTCGGCTGCCTACAGGCCAGCGGCTGGATTTATATGTCGGACATGGACACTTTGCTGCTAAAAGAACAGGCCAAACAGTTGTTCGAAGGCCACTCCTTGGACTCCCGCTGTTTTTACAGCCCAAAACGCGTGGTTTACCGAAATTCCCGCGATTATAAACGCAGTCAGTCCATTCTTGTTTTCCACAAGGACCGCTACCTGCAGATAGGGGGCTACGATGAGGACTATGCTGGCCATTATGGCAAAGAGGACCGGGACTTTTGGGATCGCCTACTCCGGCAGGCCTCCCTGATCCATCGGGACGACGTACTGGTCCATTGGGTGGAGCCTTGCGTAGTCAAAGACGCCGCAACCTCCGACTACGACCGGGATTCATCGAGAAATGAAGCCTTGTTCAATTATAAACGCGCCCTCGGCCTGGTGAATCCAACCAACCCCTTGCGCTTTTCTTGGAAAAAAATCCGGTAGGACGTGATCCATTCGCGCCTGGTCGCAGCCCCGAAGCGGAAATGTGCAGGCGTAAATTTGCCGCCGCGGCCGGAATTATTAGCGACTTGGATGACCCGATCGTCCATGCCAACTAGCGGGAGGCCCAAGCCATTAGCTCTTTTGCCATTTCTAAAATCGTCGGCGACCAGTCGATTGGCAGCTTCTGATTGAATATTTTCATCGACGGATACCATGGTGAGCGGGTCGGATTAACCCCCCATCGCCATTCTGAGCCAAGTCGGTTTAGCATCCACACCGGACGACCCATGGCGCCCGCCAAATGCACTATTGCAGTGTCAACACTGATGATCAGATCGCATCCGGCAATAATTTTGGCCGTATCCATAAAGTCCTTTGCGTCATTGACCCGGTTATCCATCCCCGCAACCCTGAACCCCTTCTTCAAATTGACAAATTGAACCTCGGCTTCAAAAAGCGGCTTGAGTTGTTCAATGCTCAAGCTGCGCAAATAGTCGTCCTCGTAATGCGGATTGCCGGCCCAGCACAGCCCTACTCGTTTTTTGCCCTTGGTCCGCGCCGGATCGTCAGCAGCCAAGTAAGGCCGCCGGCCCGGTATTGTCGCCAGCGTGGTATCGAACGCCAGCGGCAGGCTCATCATCGGACAATGCCAGTCAAAATCAGGCACCGCGCGAACAGATTCGCAAATTTTGGTGATCTTGAAATTGTGGAAAAATAGACGCCGCAACGGCGGATCGGTGAGGACATAAACTTTTTTCGCCTGCGCAGTGAGCAGGGGCAGGTAACGCATCATCATAATATTGTCCCCCACTCCCTGCTCGGTCCATACCAACAGGCTTTTCCCGGCCAAACTTTTACCCCGCCACTGCCGCTGGGTGGGAAAAATGCGCTGAATGGCCAGATATTTCGCTGTGTGCTCGCCCAGGGTGTCCAAGCGCTGGTAAGCGGCAAACCGATGCTCGAACAATGCCCAACCCTGGTCATACTCCCCCTGCATCAGCATCAAACAACCTTTGTTGAACTTGGCCACGGCTGACTCCGCATCGATGTTTAGCGCCTTTTCCACTTCCCGCAAAGCCGTGTCGTGATCCCCGAGCCGGCGATATTGCAGCATCAGATTCAACCGCAGCATGGCGTCTTCCGGTTGGGAGCGAACCATTTTTTGTAACTGAAATATATTCTCGCGCAGATTGGAGCCATTCGGGGCCGGAATGAATGCTGCCGCTGGAAATGGCGCCGCACTTTCGGGCCAGGCCGGAGAAGCGGCCTGGGATGCGGCCTGCGGCCTGCGCCGCGTCGGCAAACGTTTGCCCAAGGAGCGGGCGGATGGTGATAACTCGGCTTTCATGCGTCGAAATGTCGGCGGTGGATTTCCCTGATTTTGCGGGCGATGATGCTGGGCTTGATGCGCGCCAGCGCTTCGCACCGCTGGCTTGCGTTGCATGGCCCATGTTTTGGCCACTGCTTCCGGACGCTGGCGTGATGGAAACAGGGTGCGCAGCTTGCCTGACCTTGCAGGTAATCGACGAGAGGGAAGACCGACACCCTCAATTTGGCGGGAAACGGCCCATAAAGTCCAAGAGCAGGGAGGCCCATGGCCCCGGCGATGTGGAGCAGGCCACTGTCAGGCCCCATAAAGGCGTCGCAGGTGGTTATCGCCGCAATGGATTCGTTCAGAACTAATTTCTGTTCGCATAAATTGACGACTTTGGGATGGGGATAAGTTTGCACTTCACCCGGATAACCAAACAGGTATAATTCCCAGCCGTCATTGAGCAGCATATTCATGGCGTCAAACAAAAGTGGCTGAGGATAGTCACGGCAAAGGGCCGAGCTGCTCAATTGCACCCCCAGGCGTGCGGACTTTCGTTTTGGCCATAATGTCCTGCCGAGCGCAATTTGGGCAGCCGTTGGCTTAAACCGGGGTTGCTCGTCTGCCAAGGTCAGCCCAGCATGCCGGGCAAATATTTGCACCGCGTTGGCCTCTCGCGCGTCAACGTGTTTTTCAATCGCGCCATCAAGCCGAACCACCACCGCATCCGCGTCTGCATATTCCTCGGGCAATGGATGGGGAAGAATCGCATCCGCCATCGAACTGGCCACGACCGCATGGTAACGTGAAGAGCAAGAGATCATGACCACGGACAGGGGCCAGCGGCGCTTCACTTCACTGATCAAAGGAAAAATGAATATCAAATCACCGACTCCACCCGCCCGGACAAAAACTACCGGTCGCCCGTTGCAGTCTGGCCAAGCCTCCTCGCCTGGCTTTGCGCATCCCGATTTAGAAAATACTTTGGCCGCTTGGGGATTCCTGTCCTTATTTCGCGATTTTTTGGAATGGAAATCTGCGGGGGGAAGCATCCGGCGGGAAGGAACTTTGTCCTCGCCGACGACTCGCGACACCAGGACAGCCGGCGCAGGCCAGCCATCCGCCAAGGCAGAAGGCACAAGCGATGATTGCGATAGCATGGCCAAGGCGCTTTGGGGGCGAAAATATCCCGATCGACTTTTTATCACCACCCCCTGTGCTCCTCAAGCATTTTCACTGATTACTTGTTGACCAGCGTGATAATTGAAGATTTGCGTTGAAAAATCGAGTCTGCTGATTTTAACCTGCTACCTCCTGCTGCGCCCGAGTGCATCGCATAGCAGCGCCTTCACAAAATTCACCCGCATGAACCTGCAAAAGGTGCTTTTTATCGGTGGCGACGGCGGAAACCTGCCCAGCTCACAAATTCGATGCCTTGATATCGCTCGTCGACTGGGTTGTGACTGGGTGCTCGGCATAGACTTGGTGCAAAAAATACCCGAAAAATACTCCGTTTTTGTGTGCGTAAAGCCGTCATTTGCGCGTGATGAAATCGCCGCCTTGGCCAAACGGGGGAAAATCGTTTGGGACATTGTTGATGAAATTCCCCCGCGGGATCACATTGCAGTATATCTGGCCAGCACGGTCGCCGCCCAGGAAATCTTTCACCGCTTTGGCCGCGTGGAAATCATCCCCCATCATCATTGCAACGTTGAAAACTTGCCCAACCCGCCTGATTTGCGGCGCCCAGCCTGGATCGGCAGCTGTCACTGGCGGCCGCGGTTCCACGGCATCGACCATGATTATTATGACGTGCTGAACATGCAGCGGACGGATGTCGTCCGCGCCCACCGGAAAATCGGCATCGGGTTGAATTTTCGCACCAACCAACCCTACCAACATCGGCTGGAGCACCAAAGGTTGCTGCGCAATTTCCACGTCGCCATAAACTCCGGCATCAAATTGATCAATTGCCTGGCCTTCGGCACCCCTTCGGTCTCAGCCCGGGAACCGGCGTATTGCGAAATTGCGCCCGAATGCACAATTTTCTCCACCCTGGCAAAATGCGCCCACTGGGTCAAAGCCCTGCAAGCGGACACCGGGTTATATAACGAACTCCGCAGAAAATGCCTTCGCAAGGCACCGCGCTATCACCTGGATGTCATCGCTGAAAAATACCGCCGGCTGCTTGTTTCGCTGTAACCGGTGAACCGTTAGGCGTTGCCGCCATTCCCGCCCATTCCGGCTTGTCGCAGTCTGCGTGGAATTTGCTGCATGGCCGCCCCGACCGAATCGGCGGTTACTTCGTAAACCCGCCATGGCGAGGCAGCGTTAACCAGTTCCGGCGAAGCTTCTGGATGCCAAATCGTGGCGATAAAACCCGGGTCAGCCGCCACCTCCCATTGCAATATTTTGATCCACTCCCTCAGTCTTTCCCGGCGCTTTGGCAAATCATGTCTGGTGGACCGAAATAGCGTCCAGAGTTTGCATTCAATGCCGTTGCCGTCGTTGTGGGTGTACCCGGTGAACCATCCAAATTGACGCAAAACCGTTATCACCGCCCGCGACCCGTGAAAGTTGATGAGGGGCAATTCCGCTCCGGGTGGATTCCAGAATCTTCTCGGGAAGGCGATCCCGACGATCGAGGAAAAACTTCTTTCCTGGCCAACGAGAAAAAGCTGCGGAGCATATATCTTGTGCGCCCTTTGCAACTGCGGATCACGCCCCATGATTTGATCGTTGAAGGCCAGTGCATTAAACTTGCCCCCCCCGCACAAGCGCTGATGCAGCTTCCGCAGATAATCACCGCGGACAGCGTAGCAGTGGGTGCGCTCGCAATCAAAAACCTGGCAGACACCCGGCTTTATCAAACTTGGCTTCAGGCGTGGATTCATATGCTGTCCGCCCAGCATCAACCCATCCCAGTCGTCCGGTACATTCTGCAGAAACTTCTTCGCCAAAGTCGAAAATGATTCCGTAAAACAGGCATCATCCTCAAGAATAAGCAGTCGTTCAACCCCTTCGCGCATCGCTTGGGCCAGAACTTCGCGGTGAGAGCACAAACAACCCCAGGCTCCGGCGCCGAGTTTCCATTTTTTTGGCATAGTCACCGCCGAACCGTCGATGGCTGGGAAGATTTCAGGGCGTCGAAACGGCCAGGCTCCCCCATCCATCGCCTGCTTAATCTGCGCCAATCGATCAGTCCTGCCGGGCAAATTAATCAGTACTACTTTGTCGAAAAAATGTTTGAGTCGTGATGGCGACATTTTGATTGCATTATGTCGCGCCCCTCCCTCAGTCAATTAAAATCCCCCCTGCTGTGCCAACACCGATATCCGAGCTGCTTTTAATAGCGCTTCCGCTGCTCGAGCCCCATCGGCTCCCAACGCAAATCCGTGCCTAAAACTTCGTCAACCAAACCCAGCCAATAGGCTTCAGTTGCGGAAAATACGGTTTCCCCGATCAGCAATTTTCGCCCGGCCGCAGCCGCAAAACACCATAGCTTGAATATTCGGCCGCCGGCGACTTGGATTAAAAAAACCTTCGCCTGCCGGGGACTCTTTTTTTGCCAAGATTGATATTTTTGCGCTTCCCGATCGGTTAGCAGGGCTGGTCCATAAATTTCCGTCAGTTCCTCGATCATGGAAGCGTACTTTGCCGATTTTAAGTGATGCAAATAGGGCAAATCCGCCATCCATTTCACAGCAGCGGCATTGGCGGCCGTCGCCCCCAGGTGCGACAGCGATTTTATCTTCGTTCGAAACATGGCTTCAAGTATTCCCGCCCGAGCCCCAAAGATCCCCGCCCCCGCTGTGGGAGCAGCCGTTGCAGAGGAATTCTGCAGCCATTGGCCAATGTGCGTTGCATACTTTGCGGCGTCCGTGACAAAGCCGCTGGCAAGGGCGGCGGGCAGGCGCAGCGCAACATGATGAATAAAGCGAGCTATGGCCTTGTCCGCATTGATACCTTGCGTTGCAGCACCCCCCTCCGGACTTTGCCAGAAGCACTTAAAGCGATTGATTAAGCGATACAGCATCATGTTTGCCAACTTGCCTGCAATGTGGCGGTTTTGCGCTTCGAGGGAAATCACCATGGACACGGCATTCTCGCTGCTGATGTTTTTCAATGGCTCGATGACTCGGTACCTTACGCCGTGAAAGACAAGCCAGGTCCGCGGCTGGGCGTAGGCATAGTGCCCCAACACCACCAAGTAGGCGGCGGCGCTGCTCGTGGTGCCGCTGGCTACAGTAACATACTTTCGTTTTTTGCCCTCCGCATCCTTGGTATGCAACAGGTCCTCGATCTTGTTGAGCGAATCAATGAACCCGCCTTTGCTTTTGACATAAATGGTGACGGGCCGCCCCGACTGGACCATCAACTGCCGGTGCCTTGCGACAATCCGCCTGGCAGCCGTCTCCTGAATCTCGCTGCAAATTCTAACGGCGCGCAGCCGATTTGGCCGATAATCATTCGGAGAGAAGGCACACATGGGCAGAAGGGCTGGCAGTCACCGAGCAATACGTTTCTCGACTCAAAAGGCAACCGCCCTTTCACGATAATTTGCAAACTCCTCGTCCTTCATCAACTCGCCGGAATGCCCGTCCTGCAACGGGTTTTCAAATTATTTTTTACACATCAAAATTGACTCCTAACTACATCTGCGACAATAACTCGCCCAGCGTTGCGTTCCCGCCTCGCCACCCATCAATGAAAGACTCGCGAATCTCTGTGGTGTTTCTTACAAATTCACTGCATGGCGGCGGCGCAGAGCGTTCCCTGCTTGAGGTCTTCCATGCCGTCGACCGCCGGATCTTTGATGTTTCCCTATGGCGACTCAGCCAGGAAAATTTCTATCCTGAATACCTGTCGGCGTCTTCATCAACAGAAGTTCTCCCGCCGTTGACGATGACCGACAAGGATCTGCCGAAATTCAAGAGCCTCGCCGGCATGTTGCCGGATTATCTAGGCAGCGTCTATGCGGAGGAGTTTCTCGGCGACGGATTGCGCGTGCAGCAACGTTTCGCTCAAACCAGGCGCCTCATCACTAACCCGGTGATTTTCGTCTGCTCCCAACTGAGCATGAACGTACGAGGGGCTGTTTTCCAATGGTTGTCCAACTATGACCATCCGCTAATTTTTATCGAGCAGAACGAACCTCACACGCGGTATTCCTTTGGCGAATCTGAAGCCGTGCGCAACCTTGCTTGGGCCAGAATCAGAAAGCTTTACCCGTGGGCCACCCATGTGGTGGCTGTTTCGCGGACAGTCAAACGCAGCCTGATGACCCGGTTTGGTATCGATCCGCGCCGGGTATCGGTCATCCCCAATCCGGTAAATCTCGACCGCTTTCAACCTTTGGCCACGACAAAGGCCAGCCCACCTCACGAGTTTTATCGAGGCCGCACCCCGGTTCTGCTCTGCGTTTCCCGCTTTACCGTCCAAAAGAACCATCATCTGCTCTTGAGAAGCTTCGCCCGTGTTCGACAAAAAATGCGGCTAAAATTGATTTTGCTCGGCCAAGGGCCCCTCAAAGAAGCAATACGGCGAACCACATACGAGATGAATTTGGCCAAAGATGTCGCCATCCTGGATTTTCAGGCCGACTTGCGGGACTACTTGGCCCACGCAGATTTGCTGCTCCTGAGCTCGTACTGCGAGGGCCATTCTCTGGCATTGCTCGAAGCGCTAGCTTGTGGAACCCCCGTTGTTTCCACCAACTGGCCGGGGGTTGCAGAAGTCGTGCATCAGCGTGTCAACGGCGTCATTTGCCAAGCAAATGACGCCGCCTTGGCTGCCGGAATAATGGCTGGCCTGCGCCTCGCCAAAACCAAGGGCGTCGGCTCCAAGCTAGTGGATTCCGTGCGTCGGTTTGGCGTCCATAAAGTAGCCCAAAAATACGAAAAACTGTTTATGGAGATTGCACGGCAAAATTGGCTGACGCGGACTGAAGCCGCCCAGGCCGCCTCCGTCGGACAGGCAAAGGAATAAAACTCGCCGGCACACCACGCGGTGCGGTTCCCGCCCCTGGTCAGACCAAATTGGCCAAACCTTATTTTGGCGTGCTTACCCCCAAGCGGCCCAGTTCGTCACGAGCAAACTGGTACTCGCTATAATCCGTTTCACCGCTAGCCAGGGATTTCTGGAAAAAAATGCGCGCACCTGGTATATCTCCGGATATCAAATGCTTAATGCCGATGTAATAATCGGCCTCACATCGCTGGCCATTCACCGGCTCTTGATCTTTTTTTTCCGCCGCTTGTAACAGATCCGCCTCATCAATCTGACCGAGAATATACTCGCCAATCGTCTTTATCCATCCATCTTCCCAGCTCGGAATGGCTTGCCCTATCCCGCCAAGATCTTGCCCAAGCCGAAGCCGCAAAATCAGGCAATAGAGTAATTCATAGCGTGGCCCCGCCGGCGTCCGCTCCAGATATTTTTCATAATCGCCCAAAGCCCCTGAAAAATCCCCCAGCTTCTGCCGCTGCACCGCGCGCATCTCATATAGCCGGGCGTCCGCCGGATTAAATTCTATTGCCTGGGAAAAGCCGGCGATGGCGCCAGCATAGTCGCCTCGGTCAGCCTTGTTCTGCGCGTCAAAAGAACAAACCAGGGCTTTCAACTGCTTGCTGGAAATGCGCACACTTGGGTCTACGCTCCAGTCTTGCCCCTGAGTCGGCTCATCGCCCAGCAGTCGGGGCTGGACATACGCAACCCCATGGATGCCATCAACAATCAAATTAAGCCGATCAAGCGCAACCACCCCCAGATTGGCAAGCAGGCCGCTTTCGCTGTATTTCCAATCGATCTCACGGATGGGTATATTTGTGGCCGTGAGGGGCCCCAGGGTCAATTCATCCGCAACCGTTTTGCCGTAAGTGAAAGTAAAAAGGAATGGAACACGAAATGTATGCATAGTGGATAGAGCATGGGGATGGGTTGCATGCCAGTTCGCCCATATTGGCGCGGGCAGCAGCGCTCCAAGTGGCTGGCCGGTGTCCACCGCAATCAATCCGGTGCCCCCATTGGGCAAAGGCCCCTCAAGCACCAGCGTATCACCCGGATGAATTTTTAGTTTTAACCAATCAGTCGTTCCCGCCGGCAGTTCTGTGACGCCGCGTACCGTGTGCGTTTCCGGATCAAAGACCAGAATATTGTCCCTTACCTCCGGCCAGCCAATGATGCCGTCGAAATCGGGACTGGAAGCAAAAACCGATTCCGAAAAGTCCATCGTCGGCAAGGCTGTGGAAAAAGTGGCCGCCCCAGTGTTGACTACCACGGGTGCAGTCAAGCTAATAGGACGTTCATAACCCAACCAGCTGATCGTCGATGTCGTTGGTGTGGTTTTAATATTTAAACGCTTCGCGGCGGACGCATCCAGCAGGGTGGTCGATGCGCATGTGTCCAGCAGCAACCGCACCGGCTTATGGTCAATCGTGGCGTCGCGAAACACGATTCTTTCGCTGGGTTCCATCCTGGCACACCCGGCCCAAAAGGCCGCCACCATCAAGGTGGCCCATGAAAATACTCCTCTGCGATGCACCCCCGCGCGCAGCGGGCATAGCGAGAAGCCCCAAGCCCTTGCCTTTGGGCCGCAATCCAGATGGCGATTTTGCATGGCCGAATTTCGTGCAACGGATTAAATGACACATTGCCGCTCAAAAACCCAACCTAAAATATCTGCTGGCATTTTCCTCGACCTCGTTTTAAAAGCCTCTAACCATCACCCAAGCCACTATTGCCCATGGGGCCAACCGACCCGGGCATGGCGTTGGTGTGGTCAAAAAGCAGAAAAGCGCATCCCATGAAAAGCATTAGGCCATCTACCCATTATTCATCTTTGGCACTGCTCATGCTGGCTTTTTCCATCTACGGTTGCGCGGCGGTCAGCCCCAGCCCCGACACCCACGCCTCGGTGCCGGATGTGGTTATTAATGGCCATTCGGCACATCTGTTATTGGATACCGGGGCCGAAGGAACCGTCATTTTCAATGCGGACAAACTTGGCCTCAAGGCGGCCGCCAACACCCCGGCGGCCAGAGGAAGTGCCAACGAGCCCGCGGTTTCCGAACCCGTCACAATCCAGCTCGGCCCAGATGAGTTCAAAGCCCAGTTAATGTACCGCCCGTTTCCCTGGTACCTGCGCGCCTATCTGGCCCTTTCCTCGGACGATATGGACGGGGTGCTGGGCTGGCCTGAACTCAAAAGCAATATCCTGGTTTTGGACCCCCGCAATCTTTCCATTAAAGGGGTAAACGAGCTTCCGGCCAATGCCGTCTCCTGGCTAAAATTCCATACTGTGCCGCGGATGAATCTGTGGCTGGAAATCCCCCTGGCAGACGGCAAAAGCGGCCTGCTGCAAGTGGACACCGGCAACCCCTACGGCGTCGCCCTTTCGCCCTCGCTTTGGCAGTCATGGCTCAAATCCCACCCGCAGGCAACCTTGGTGCAGCGCAATCAATGGGGGCCTGATGGATCTGTCGCATCTTTTGCGGAAGCCTGGGCTGACGCCATTCAAATTGGACCGTTGACCTTGACCGATGTGCCGATCCACGCCGCCACCAAAATTGAACTGGTTGGCACCCCCGAAAACTACCTCGGCCTACTCGGCTTATATGCCCTCAGCAGGATGGACACCGTGTTGGATGGCAAGGGCGGCCTGGCATATTTTCATCCACTAGATCCCCCCGGGCCGCCTTATCCCGGCTTTCCTCGTCCAGGAGACCATACCGAAAGCGCCCCAAGTGCCTATCCATCAAGAGCATGGACTACGACCGACTTACACATTGATGGTCGTATGCTGCAAGCAAACACCTTGCACTATCTTGGCTCGAAAAAACTGCTTGAGCATGATTATGCCGCGGTCATTGCCGATTACACCGAGGTCCTCCGGCTGGTCCCACAGCAAATTGCCGCGAATTTGTTTCGCGGGGTCGCCAAATTGAACCTTGCAGATTACCCTGGAGCCCTTGCCGATTTGCAGCGCTTCGACAACGAATCAAAAAGACCGGATCCCTTGCTCAAGAGCGGCTTTACCAAACTCAAGGCGGGTGACTACGAAGGTGCCAAGGCTGATTACAAGCGGGCACTCGGCTTATAAGATCTATTGTCGATCGATCAGCCGCTGGGCCTTGGCGAGTCTCGAGGCAAGGCACCCTGCGTGCGGCCCCCTCCCGCCCTTCCCCGGGGATTATACCTTTCACGAAATTGCAAGTGAGGTATACCCCCTATTATCCAGGGTTTTTTTATGTATATGAAAATACATACTATTTTCAATATGTTTTGTTTGACACAAAATATTTAAATTCATTTATCTTTCGGCAGATAATCAAAAAAATCCGAAAATAATTTATCCCCATGAAAAAATCATTGAAAAAATCCGTCGCCCTTACCCGCCCCAAACACGCCCGGCGCTCCGCGAGAAAACATTCGGAGAGCTGGCTTGAATCCGTCAAGCTTGCCGGCACCAATGTCACCGGTTCGTTTTTTGTGGAAGCGAAAGCATCGTGCTGTGGTGGCGTCCTGGGTGTTCTTTTAAGCACGGATGGCAAAAATTTCCAAATTAACGTTGACTGGACCGCTTACAATTCCGGCGACTCCGTCACCCTGCCGGATGACGATCTGGAGCTGCTGGATCCGAGCGAATACAAGCAATTGCCCGACGGCACCTGGGATTATGCGGCGTTAGCCACCAAACATTATCTGGAGCAGGTAAAGGCCGTTCTGCCCAGCCTCAACAATGGGCCCATCAGGCCCATCACCAATGTAGCTGCGGTATGGGAACCTGAGGCGTCAACCGCCAAGATCAGTTCCATCGACGGCGGTGCATACAAGGTCATCTCGCTAAACAGCCTAGCCGGACATCGCGCCTGTGTTGGCATCGGTCTGGACTACTCCGGCAGCCCCGTGGCCTTCGGCGTATACACCACCCACCAAACCGTCAAGATAACCGACCCGCTTCCGCTATCTGCCGACGCCAAATCCTATGCGCTAGAGGTGGATCTGGATCACAAAACCGGCCAGACAACATTTTGGATCAACGATGTTGGCCTCGACATGGGTGTTCTGGATGGATTCAAAGGCGGCGCTCACTTTGCCGGTTTTGGCGGTGGCACCATGAAGCCAAACGACCAGATGCTTTCCGGCCGCCTTAGCAAATGTGCGGTTGGCTCCGTTAACCGTTGGCGCCCGGCCGAGCTGTCAACGCAAACCATGCTAAGCTGCATGCCCCCGCACGTGGAGATCAAAACCAAGGGCGACAGTTATACGTGTCGGGATCTGCGCTCTGTTGCCACCTAATCTAGGTCCTTGCCTGCTGCCAGGCCGGACCCAGTCGAATTTCAAGCCAAAATCGCCCAATTTTAAACGATAACAGTGCATGCCCTCGCGGGCTGACCTGCCACCAACATACAACCCAAAAACCATCCACATGAAAAAATCACGTCATGGGCTTGGCCGAATCAAATCGGCCAAAGCGCAACCGCCTCTCAGCCTCAAAAAACATCGGCTGCGTAGAAAGTACTCGAAATCCTGGCTAGACGAAGTTGAACTCATCGGCATGGGCGTCAGCCTCAAGCCGAGCGGTAGTGTGACGGTAAGCACGGGGGGGACCTGCTGGTGTGGCACTTGGGGAGCCGGAGCGGGCGCCAAAGTTGGCATGGACGACAGCGGTAACGCCTACGAACTCCTTGCCGACGGGACACCGCTCGGAGGCGATTATTATTACTTTGATGATAGCGATGTTGTGGACCTTGGCGACCCCGACAATTACAACTGGGACTATGCTTCCATCGCCTCCAAGCATTACACCGATCATGTAAAATCAATCCTGCCCAATCTCAATCTCCCGCAAATCAGGCCACTCACCAACGCCGCCGGTGTGTGGGTCCCCGAATCGGTGGAATCCCTCATTGCAACGGAGCAAGGCGCTGCTTTCAAAACCGTCAGCCTAGCTACGCTGGGTTGTTTCCGTGCGACAGTCGGCGTTGGCCGGGACCAGGCTGGCAACATATTCGCCTTCGGTTCCCACGCCAGTCTGCAGCCTCGCCAAACGTCCGTCACCGATGTGGTGCCCTTGCCCAAAGCCGATTCCTACGCCATGGAAGTAGACATCGACGCCAAGACCGGCCACACCCGGTTCTGGGTGAATGACGTAGGCATCGATGTCGGTGTTTTGGCGGGGTTCAAGGGCGGGGCGCACTTTGCCGGTTTTGGCGGCGGCACCCTGGTCCTTGGCGATCATATGCTGTCCGGTCGCTTTACCAATTGTGCGGTTGCCACAGCCAAGGGCTGGCAGCCAGCCAGCCTCGCCAATAATCAGCTTATGGGCTGCATCCCGCCGCACATCCAAGTCAAAGCCAATAGCGATGGACTAACTTGCCGCGACCTGCGTTCACGGGTTGCGTAATTTCCTAACCTCACTGCCAACTCATCCTACCTTCATGAAAACAAATAAAAATCAATCTCGTCGTAAGTTCATTACCAACGTGGGCCTGGCTACGGGTGCCATTGCGGTCATGCCTAAACTGGGGCTGGGCAACTCCACCCCCCGGGCCAGTCTCAAAAATCAAGGGTCGTCCAAGGCTGATGACCAGCGCCACCCTGCCCTGGCCCGCTACAACATCCTCAAATCGGCCAAAGTATTGCGCCGTTCGGCCAGCATTGCCCATATGCCTTTGGCCCAGCGACCGTTGTAATTTGCCGCTTCTTCGCTCCGTCCGCATCAAATATCCAACTATCTGATGCGGACGGAGTTTAGTTTTCTAAGGTGCGCAACCAACTACTGGTTGCTTGTGTCGTTTTGACATTTCATCTGCCCCTCGCGGTAATCCCATGAAAAAGTCATCTTCTGCCCTTCAGCTTCTGATCAAAACGGCCGCCGCTGCAGTTGCCCTAGCTATCGCTTTTTCAGCCGGCTGGATGCTGTCCAAACAACCGCCTGCTGGCACTAAGCCAGCCTCCAAAACCTCGATGGCGGCGCATTCTGCATCAAAGCCAGCCGGGGAAAAATCAGAAGACTCAACCCCCCATAACCTCCCTTGGGACCTCAATGGCCCCTTGGCGCAGCTATTACGAAAATACACCGGCGGTGCCCGCATCGCCGCCATCGCCAGGTTGGTTGAACAGACGCCCGTCTCCGATCTGGCCCACCTGCTAGATGAAGCCGCCAGTTGCCCCGAAGCCGGCTTGCGGCAAATAATTGCCGATCTGGTGTATGCCAAATGGGTGACGGCCGATCCCCAGGCAGCGTTTGCCTACGCTTACTCGCTGGCGGAACGGGATGCAAAACCGGACGCACTCAACAGCATATTTGCCGCGTGGGCGGGCATTAACCCCCAGGCAGCGTTAGAAGCAGCCAAAAAAATCGACCGTAGTTCATTCCGTTCGGCGGAAATGAACACTGTATTCCTGGCTTGGGCGCAAACCAACCCCACGGCGGCGCTAACCGCACTTTTTGCGCAAAGTCCCGGGCAACCCAATGCCACCCTGTTGAGAAGCATTTTCGAACAATGGTCCCAACAAGATCCCGCCGCCGCCTTTTCCGCATTGGACCAAATAACAAACATGAGCCAGCGCAATGCCATTCAAAATGTCATTTTGCGCAGCATGGCTGATAGCGATCCGAGCCAAGCCTTCGCCATGTTGCGCAAAATGCCTTTGGCCAACCAAAACCCGACGACCTATACCCTGATTTTTCAAAAATGGGGCCGACAAGATCCCGCCGCGGCTTATGCATCGCTTGAACAAATGGCCCCGAGTTCGTCTCGCTCAGCCGGGGTGGAAGCGGTTTTTGCAGGTTGGGCTGAAACCGACCCGGCCGCCGCCCTGAAAGCCGCGTTGCAGCTGCCCCCCGGAGCGGATCGCCAAAAGGCGCAATTATACAGTCTGACCGGCCTGGCCCAACTCGCCCCCGCCATGGCAAGTGACTATATTGCCAAGCTGGCGCCTGGAACAGATCGGGACACGCTCATCTCAACCATGGCGTCTTCCTGGCTCGACATTGACCCGGCCGCCGCATTTGCCTGGGTAGCTAATAACACCATTGGCGACACTTACACTAAGACCATCAATTCCGTATTAACTGAAATGAGCCGTAGGGATTCCCAAGGATCGCTGGCCTTCATCATGCAACTGCCTGACAGCCAAGATCGGGACGCTCTGCTACAGACTGCCGTCGGCAACTGGGCCTACCGCAACCCGAATGATGCCATCGCCTGGGCTAACAGCAACTTACAAGGCGACGCTTTGACGTCGGCCTTGGCCGGCGTAGTCAACCAAGTGGCCAACACCGATCCCAATGCTGCTGCCAATTTAATATCCCAGCTGCCCAACGGGCCTGCCCGAGATAAAGCGATTGTCAATGTGGCTTCCCGTATGGCATCCCTCGACATGAATACCGCTATCAATTGGATTCAGGACTTGTCGGCGGACGTCCCCACCAGCACCCAACTCGTAGCTTATCAAAATGTTCTGAACAGTTGGGCCGCGGTCAATCCAGCGGCCGCTGCAGCATTTGCCGGAAATCTGGCTGCCAACCCTGATTTTAGCCCCCTGATTAACCGGGTCGCATCTGTGTGGGCCAAAAGCGACGGGCAAGCTGCGCTGAGCTGGGCGGAAAGCTTGCCTGAAAGTGATGCCCGTAATAGCGCCATTTCGGTGTCTGTCTCCGCCTTGGCGAAAACAGACGGGGCCACCGCCTGGAACTATGCTCAAAACCTGCCTGGCGACAAGAATTCGCTCCTTTATTCCATTGCCTCCACTTGGAGCGAGTATGACCCAATGGCTGCAGCTTCGGCAATCGTCACGCTCCCCGTGACCAACAACGTCAAACAAATTGAGACCATCACCCAGGTGGCGCAAAATCTAGCCAGGCAAAACGATGCCATGGCATTTCAATGGGTGCAGAGTCTGCCTAAAGGGCCGGTGCGCGACTGGGCTACCGGCGGAGTGGTGGCCACCAAGCTCGAGACTTCCCCGGCTACCGCGTTCCAATACGCCACGAACATCAACAACGATGCGCTTCGCTACTCAGCCATCAGTCTCGTCATTCAGCAGTGGAAAAAGAAAGATCCTGTCGCTGCCACTGCCGCCATTCAAGCGGCCCCCGTCAACGCCAATCAATTAAAGTCGCTCCAAAATCTGCCCTAGTCAGGCCGGCCACAGCCGGGACACGACAGCCGGACGACCTTTCCATCAGGCCGAGGCGTGCAGCAAAGAACGTTGCTTCCAATGCGGCAGCCAGCGGAAGTGCAAGTTGTTACTGATATCACCCTCGAAATACTTGATTTTCACCCCTAATTTATGGGCAACATAGTTGAAGCTCAATTGGTCGCGGCGCGAATACGCATTGATCTGCGCATACCATTTTTCATTAAACCGCATAATCTGCGGCGTATGCCGCCGCAGCAACACCATGCATTCGGCCAGTCCGTTGTTTAAAGGATATCCATCCCGAAAATATTTTTTCATCTGCGCGTCGATAATCTTGAACGCGTCCCGCCGCTCGTACAGGCAGGCTTTCGCCTCCTGATAAGCGCAGGTGCGGTTGCGATGCTTGAACACCGCCAGATCATGGGCGCGCAATTGCTCCTCCGCAAATCGAGCAAAGGATTCAGTTGATATGATTTGCACGGAACCATCCACCCAAATGCTGTAGTTCGCTTTCGGAAAATAAACGTGCGAGAGCACCTTGTGGATCTTCGCGTTTCTGCATGGGTCACGAAATCTTCGATAAATTGGACGAACCTGCCAGCCAGGCACATTTTGATCCTGATCCAGAAAAGCCACAAACTTCGCCTGCTGGCTCCAGGATTTGTTCGGTGCGTTTAATTGGTCATAATCATTGGTGATCGCGGTATAGACCACGCTATTCTCCAGCGTTGGTCGAATCATCTGCAAATGGCCCCTCACCCGCTCAGCTACAAAGTTTTTAATGTCCCCCAATGTACGCAGCCCGCGCAGCTCGTCATTTTTGACCTCAATTTTCAGGGCACATTCAACGTGCAAAACGGCTTGGATTGTCGCCAGAGAATCGAGCCCCAAATCTTCTGTGATGCGCTGGTTGTCATCACCGATTTTCAACCGGTCTCGCAAATTCGAATCCATAAATCGCTCCAAAATCCCCATAATAATTGGGTTAATCAGCCCGGGGTCCTTGGTCGTTTGGTATTGGATGACGGCATCGACCGTTGCTGGCGCACAGCGTTTAAATTGCTCACGAATGCCTTGTTCGACGTTAAGTGACAAAGACATAATAAAGTTGATACTAATTAGATCTGCTGTTCATTGTCAAGTTGATATCCCACATGGCTACTATCTGCCTATTCGCGGCATGGTGCCCATTGCGCTAAAAACATACCTCGTCGATGCTCCCGATAATTGGTGAAACAATATCCATTGCATCGGCAATTCTTGTTCCTTAGTTCGGAATAGGACATTGACCCTTCAGAAAAGCGGAAGGGGATGGTTCTGAATCCTTATGCGCTATTGACGCTGAGGGTGCGAATGAAAGGATACGAACCCTGCCTCAAGAAAAAAGCCAAGCACCCACTAGTCAAAGGGTTGTAGATATTCTCAAGCCCGTCATGGGAGCGCGCGCGGCGAGCGTTTCTCCGAAAAACAAAAGGCCACCCCCCACTTTACCTTTGCAATCATCGGGGGATTCACGACTGAGGAGCTGGTTAAGCGTCATTTTGATAAAGCGGCCTGAGGCTTTGGGGCATGGGGGGCTTCAGCCCGGCTGTGGTTGGCTTGTAGATTGATTTTGGGGCCTAAACCTGGCATTGGCATACCCTCTGCGATGGTTGTTACTAGCTAGTGTAACGATTTTTTCAACTTACGGGGAAGTTGTTTGATGGCGGCTTCGACACTTTCGGCACGAATTTCATAAACTGTCCAGGGCGAGGCTGCCTTTACCAATTCCGGTGTCGCCTCAGGATGCCAGACTGTGCAAATGAAGTTCGGGTCACCGCAAATCTCCCATTGGGCAAGCTTGATCCAAGCGTGGAGTTTTTTTCCGCGGGCCGCATGGTCGTTTTTTGTTTCCGCAAAGACCTTTTCCAGTCTGTGGCCAAGGGTTTCCCCGGGAACAAAATATCCGGTGTAAAACCCGTGTCCGAGGAGAGCAGTGGCAACGGACCGAGGCGCGTGAAGATTGATAACTGAAAGACTTGGCGGCGGCGGGTTCCAGAACTTCCTTGGTAGCAGTGCATGGGAGATGTCCGATTGGTTGGCGTCCTGGCCTGCCAGGAAAAACTCCGGCGCATAGACTTTGTGCGCAAGCTGCATTTCCGGGTCACGGCCCATGATATGGTCGCCATTAGCGTTGCCGGCAAACCTGCCACCGCCTTGCCAGCGCTTACAGAGTTTGGCCATGAATCCCTTGCGCGTGGCATAACAATGACGGCGTTCGCAGTCGGTGCAACGGTAGACCCCGGGCTTAACCAAGGTCGGTTTGCCATGATATTTTATCAGGTGCTGGCCGCCAAGCATGAGCTGATCCCAGTCTGCCGGAACGCGTCGCAGAAACCGCTCAACCTCCATCCGAAAGTCATCTGTAAAACAGACATCATCTTCAAGGATTAGCAGGCTGTCGACGCCTTCCGAAATTGCCTTGCGCATAACCAGTTGATGGGACTTTAGGCACCCCCAAGCACCCGCGCCACGCTTCCAGCCCGCCGGCGGCGGCGAAGCCAGGCCATCCACCGCCTCGAATAGCTCGGGTGACTTAAAGGGCCATTGGCATTGGTGCAAGGCTTGCGTGACCCGGGCCAACCGGTCGGGGCGGCGCTTCAAATTGATTAGCACCACCCGATCAAAATATTCCTCTAAATCAAATTTTTTTCGAAAGGGCATGGCCGCAGTGAATTGGGAATCGTTTATCAGTCGAGAATATCGTCAATGAGTCCCAGCCAGTAGGCATCCTTGGCGGATAGGGAATTCTCCCCGGAAAGCAAGCGGTGGCAAAGGGTTGAGGCAAAATACCAAAAACCGAGCAGGCGCGGCATCACCGTACGCAGCAAATAGGCGTCCGCCATCGCGGGATCGGTTTTCCGCAGTTGGGCGCATTTTCTGTTTTCCGCCGTGGTGAAAAAGCGCATGCCCACCCCGCGAGTTAAGTTCTGGATCGTGGCGAGATGTTCCCCGCGCACATGGTCCCGGGCAAGTAGATAATCCATCATTAATTCAGCGGTGGCGGTGGAATCAAGTGACCAATCCTCCGACTCGCGGGCATTTGTTTCATAGTCCACCACCGCCTTGCAAAGACTGGCTTCCCGCGGGGCAAAATTCGTCCGGTTAATACGGCGCATGCTCGTCGGGTAATATCGTTTGACAGCGAGGATCAGTTTTAAGCGATCCAGCGATTCATAGAGTAATTTCTCGGCTTTCCGGGAGGATAATTGCGGACGAATGGCGTCGGCAAAATTTTTGAAGAAAATCCATGGCCGATCGGGAAAGAATCGGTTCCGGGCCGACAGCTTTAGGCCGAGATATCTTCTGGCCATTCTGGCGACAACCCGTTTTGCGAGCATGCTCGCCACCTTCCGGTTTTCTCGATCCAGGCGCATGGCCAGCGCCAAAGCGTTTTCCCGCTTAAGCATCTTCAAACGGACTGGAGGCCTGAACCGTGTTCCATGAAAAAATATTCTAGCTTGCCTGGTGGCATAGGCAAAATGGCCGGCGACCAACAAACAGGCCGCCGCGCTGCCAGCCTGGCGGGCACTCGTGATGATTTGGCCGTTCAAATTAGCCTGATCCTGGGCGTTGAACAGCGTCTCCAATTCAAAAAACGCCTCCACTTTCCCTCCGGAACTTTTAATCGCGATGGTGATGGGTTCATGGGAATGTTCCAGTAACGTCTTGATTTCGGCGGCTAATCGGAGCGCTCTGTCCCTTGACAGCGCACCATGCATTTTCACCCAACGGGAAGGATTCGATTTCGGCCTCTTTTCGGTTGAATCTGGCATCGACGCAGGTATCCAAATTGCGCCTGAAAAGGCAACCCATAACAAAGTAACCTCAAAAAGAGCGGCCGATGAGCCGCGGTCATGTTTATGCCCCCAACGGCTGTTTCCCAATGGGATTAGACAACGCCATACGCTGCCGGTTATGCAATGCCTTCTTTGATTCGCGCAAACATAAAGGCGCCCCCGGCTTTGAGCGTGATACAACACCCCGGGCAACATACATAGGGCATTATACCTAGATATAAAATTTTCTAATTGGAATTGACCGTACGGCTTGGAAAGTTAGCGCATCTACTTAAAAATGATTTTTTGATTTTTTATTTGATGGATCAAGTTTCGCGAATAGGCTGGCCCTGTTTTTGTTTCCACCCCTACATATACTTCCCATGAAAAAAAGCCCACGAAGCAGAAAAGCAAAATCACGCAGGGTGCCGTCAAAAAAGAAGTATTCGCGCAATTGGCTTGACCGCATGGAATTGGCGGTAGACGAATTAATCATGTCTTCTTCCGCCGGTGGGTGCTGCACATGTAAAGAAGACTTTAACAAGTGCTATTCAGCGGCGTCAGGTTTTTCTGGCAAGTGTAGTTGCTATGGCGACTATTTGTCATGTTGCCATAACGCTGATGGCGGTTGCACATGCGCCTCATCGCCGGGCCAAAATTGCGGACCAATAGCCCAGTGTCCGATTGTGGATATCACTAATGGTTGTGTATGCTGCCCAGATATGGGCAATTACGCTTGTGTTTAAAATTGAGTTTTTTTCCTTCATAACGTTGCTGTTCAAAAAATCACAAACATTTATATTCGCATGAAAAAACCAAGTTTACGCTCCCGGCCCAACCATTCAGACGCGGACGTCTTTTCGCGTGCTTTTGTTACACACAGTCGCCCAAATCTGACCAACGCATCCTTCCGATGGCAGCCCAGCGCGATCACACCTGAAAACCCCACGCATAGTGACGTCAGCGTTGCTCTTGCATCCAATAAGTCCGGATGTATGGTTGTGGCCACAATAACCAGGACGCTTTCCGGCTTTGGGGTGAAATTCATATATTATACTCCAAGCGCGGCTAGACATTCTGAATCAATACCTGTGGCAATGAACGAACCGGTTCACGTGGAGTTGGATATAGACCCGAAAACCAGCAACGTCGTTTTTTGGATTAATGACAAAGGCATGGATATGGGGATATTAGACGGATTTAAAGGCGGCGCTGATAGGGCTAGATGGCTTGCTGCTGGACGGCACGCACGTGTCGTGCATGGCGGAGAACTTAGGGACTGTGCCGTTGCCACTGCGGCAGGCTGGGAAGCCGCTGCCTTCCGGGACGAACATGTCAATGACTACCAACTGCACACTGAACATACTTTCAAAGTCTCGTCCCATAATAGCATCGTCTTTGGTCACAGCAGTTCCCTGGCTTGATTCTTTTCAGCCCCCTTAACCTTCAATTTTAACCACCATGAAAAAGTCTTCCGTTTCTCGTCGTAAATTCTTGACCGGCCTTGGTGTGGCTGCGGGTGCCGCAGTGCTTGCACCCACGATAAAGCCTCTCGGGGCGGGGTCTAAAAGCAAAGGTGGCCTGTTGGATGCGTGGACGAGACCACGTGATACCAGGCTTTATCCGGTCCGCATCCTCAGCCGCAAGCCGGGTACCCATCTGCTGCCACTGGCCCAGCGGACCTTTTAAGTTAGGCAAAGGAAATGGCGGGCGGTAAATGCTTGCTGCGTGGTTAGCGTGATCTACGCTAAGACCAAGCAGTTTTTGTTGTTTCTTGAGGTTGTATTCGTTTATCTTCATGGTCTCCGATTCCAACAATACCCTCCGCTATTGGCTAGTCCTTGCGCTACGGATTGTACTCCTAGCGACGATTTTTATTGGCGCTCGTTATTGGTCGATCCGGTTGGCAAAAAGGGTGGATTCTTCGCCACCGCAGAGTGTTTCTATGGCACGGGGCACTTCTACCCAATCTCCTGCGTCAATTAAAGTTCGGCCAGCCGTCGCAAATTTGTCCCAAGCCAAGGCTGACCTCCTCAAAATTCTCAACACACAGGGGAAATATAACCGCGAGCGCGCCTTGCTTTCCATGGCCGCCAATATTGATCCCGCAATGCTGGAAGTACTCCTGGCCGATCTAGTATCGAATCCCAACATTGGAAATAACAAACAAGCGATAACCATTTTGGCAGTCCAACTGGCCAAATCTGACCCCCAAGCTTCTTTGGATGTGTTAAGAAGCATTCATGATCCAGCCGAAAAAGAAGAATTGCTCGCCGGCATCTTTGATGCTTGGTCAGCCGTAGATTCTGCGGGCGCCTTAGCGGCGATATCCCAGTTGCCCGCTGGAGTTAACCGTAGCGGGCCGCTTTATGCGGTGCTCTCGAACATGATGCTACAAGATCCGAAAGAAGCTCTTTCGCTATTTTTCAGTCAATCAACAGCTAGATATTCCCCTTCTTTCTATACAGCCGTATTCGCTGAATTGGCCAGTAAAGATCCGTCTGTTGCTGCCGCCGCTGCGCTTAACATGTCCCCCAGTTTGCTTCGCAATACAGCATTGCAGATCGTGGTCACCACCTGGGCTCAGCAAGACCCCGCTTCTGCGTTGGCATGGGTTAATGCGCTGCCCGCCGGTTCGCAGAAAGATGGAGTCCTTGCCACCGCTATAGTAGCTCTAAGCCAACAGGATCCTACATCCGCCGTGGAATATGCTAGCCGGCTTCCAAACGGCCCAATCCGCGACTATACGTTCAAGCAAATCTCTTCCAACTGGGCGCAAGCCGACCCTGCCGGGCTGCTGGCATGGGCCACTGGAAATCTCACCGGCACCGCCTATGCCGACGCGACGCAGAACGCGCTGAGGGTTATGGGCCAGACTGACCCCGCCGCCGCGGCCGCCGCCCTCGCCCAAATTGCCGACCCCAACGTCGCGAATCCAGCCTTTCAGCAACTCGCCTGGGCGTGGGGAGCGCAAGACGTAAATGCGGCGCTGGCCTGGGCGCAATCCTTGCCCGCCGATAACGCCGCCCAGCGCAATTCGGCCATTACTGGTGTCCTCGAATCCTGGAGCAACACCGACCCCGCTGCGGCGGCGTCCTACATCCAACGAAATCTTGCCACCGACCCATCTTTCAAAACCCTCGCCACCCAGATGGTCAACACCTGGGGGCGCTCCGACCCGCAAGCGGCGCTGGCCTGGGCGGAAAATCTCCCTGCTGGCAGTGCGCAAAACAACGCCGTCAATGCCGCCATTGCTCAACTCGCCAAGTTTGACCCACAAACCGCTTGGCAGGACGCCCAGCAATTGTCCGGCAACAGCGGCAACACGGTCATGGTCAACGTCATTAATGCCTGGGCCAGCCAGCAACCCGAGCAGGCCGCCGCAGCCCTCGCCAATCTTCCCGCTGGCAAGACCCTCGACACCGCCACCGGCGATGTGGCCAAAAATTGGCTGAACCAAGACCCCAACGCTGCTTCGCAATGGATTAACACCCTGCCCCAAGGCTCCGCCCGGGACGCTGCGGTCAACCAGATTATAACCACGGTGGGCAAAAATGACCCGGCTGCTGCATTCAACTGGGCAACCACGATCAGCAATGAAACCACGCGCAACGCCCAGGTCGTTAAACTCGCCGGGCAATGGTCCAGCATCAACCCTGCGGCGGCCGCCGGCGCCGCCCAAAACGCACTTGGCAGCCTGACCGACCTGACCTCGGCCCAGCAAACCGCTTTGCAAGAAATCATAAACAAGGCGCCCCAGCCTTAAACCCATTTTTTTGTCACTGCGATGCAAACCAACCCCAACCACCGGCGCCGAAGGGCAATCGCGGTGCAAGTTATCTTGCTGGTGGCGGCATTTGCCGCAGGTTGGTATTCTCCTGCCTGGACTGGGTTCAATTCCACCAAGCATGCGGTCATTAGTCGGAGCGCACCGCCCCAAACCCCTGCCACCAACCTGGCCTTGGCCCAAGCTGACCTAGCCAAAATTCTGCGCACATCCGCGGGAAATAACCGTGAACGCGACTTGCTCGACCTGGCCGCCAGACTCGACGCTAAAACACTGCAAAGCCTGCTCGCTGAACTGACGAAGCATTCCGCGGACGATGAAAACCAGAAAATCATTTCCATCCTCCTGGCCCAGTTGGTGGAATTGAACCCCGGGGCGGCCTTGGATTCATTGAAAAGCGTGCATGATCCTTATGTGAGGATGAAATTTGCAGGCACGGCATTTGATGCCTGGTCCGCCAAAGACCCGCAGGCGGCCCTGGCCGCGCTTGCCCAGCTCCCCGCGGATGACTTGCGTTATATGGCGCGTGAGCAGGTCCTAAAGAACCTGATTGATCAGGATCCGTCGGCAGCGCTCGCCGCCTTGCACAATCAACCAAGGGAGCAAATGGGCGAGTTCATGTATAAGGACGTCTTCAGCGAATGGGCCAGCCACGATCCCCGCAGCGCGGCAGCCGCCGCACTCAAACTGCCCTCCAGTTATGCCCAAGACCAAGCGTTGCAGGGCGCAGCCGCCGCTTGGGCCGAACAAGACCCCGCGGGAGCGATGGCGTGGGCTAATGCGTTGCCGGCAGGCCAACAAAAAACCGATGCCATCCATTCAGTCATTGTTGCCATGAGTGAGCAGGACCCCGATTCCGCCGCCAATGACATCCTGCAAATTCCCAGCAGTCCAAACCGTGACAGTCTCATCATTGATGTTGCCAATAAATGGGCGCAATCCGATCCCACCGGATTGCTGGCGTGGGCGGATAAAAACCTCACCGGTGGGGCTTTTGACCGCACTGCGCAAATTGCCCTCACGCAGATGGGTCTGACCGATCCCGCCGCCGCCATCGCCACCCTCGCCCAGATTTCCGACCCCAACGTTGTCAGCCAAGTCGTGCCGGAACTGGCCAAGGACTTTGCCGGGCAAAATGTTCAAGCGGCCTTGCAATGGGCGCAGTCGCTGCCGGCAAACAATATGGCCGTGCGCAATTCGGCCCTCTCCAATGTCCTCAAAATTTGGTCAAACAACGATCCGGCGGGGGCGGCCGCTTACCTTCAACAAAACCTCGCCACCGACCCATCCTTCAGCACCCTCGCCACGCAGGCAGTCAACACTTGGGGAGGTTATGACGCCCAAGCCGCGCTCGCTTGGGCACAAAATCTGCCCCCGGGCAGTGCGCAAAATTCCGCTTTAATCGCTGCCATCACGACGCTCGCCAATAGCGACCCCCAAACCGCTTGGAATGAGGCCCAGCGATTATCCGGTAGCAACCAAAACACCGCGATGGTCAATGTGATCAACGCGTGGGCCAACCAACAACCCGCCCAAGCCGCCGCCGCCGCCCAAAACGCACTTGGCAACCTCACCAACCTTACCGCGGCCCAGCAAACCACCCTAAAAAAAATCGCGGACAAGGCGCCTGCACCTTAACCATTATTTTCGCCATATGCTTCAGTATGACATTGCCCAGCTCAAGGCTTCTGCGCCAGGCAGACCTAAAGGCTACGTTGAGTTCGTGCTCAAACACGGAAAAATTGAGGGTGATTTTGTATTTATTAATGAAACCGTTCAAGCAGAACTTTCCCAACGGTTCCCGCCGGAAAAATTTGCAATTGCTCAACTCAAGGCCGACACCGAGCGGTTTCCGAAGGGATTTACGGATTTTATACTTTTTCGCGGAAAGAAAGTCGGAAAATTTGTTGAATTGGATTTGGCGGCTCTCGACGAACTCCATGAGAAGTTCCCGGTGCCGACTTTTATAGCCCCCAAGGAGCCGACCCTGGCCGAAATGACCGCTAATTTCACCAAGGCCATGACAGGCTGGGTGGCTGCCGGGTTTAAAGTCGTTGAACGAGGAATATTTGAAAAACGCCATGCCATTTGCAAATCCTGTGAATTCTGGCTCCCTGACGCCCGCCTGGGGACTGGAAAATGCCGAAGATGCGGCTGCTCGATTTATAAGCTGTGGATGGCGACCTCCAAATGCCCACTGACGCCACCTAAATGGTAAAGGCGAACCGGCCTGCAGACCGGGGCAGCTGCCTGGCGTGTATTGCCCGTTATAACGCCACGTTTTTCGGTTGGCGCATTTTCGATAGTATTGATAAATACTTATTTATATACTATCTCTTTTTTGTATTTTTGAAAAAATGAAAACGCGGAAGGGGAGGGATTCGAACCCCCGGAGCCTTGCGGCTCAGCGGTTTTCAAGACCGCCGCAATCGTCCACTCTGCCACCCTTCCGTGCGGGGATTCTCGTTTGCCAGGGCCGGCAAGTCAAGGGGGCTTGGGGCGGGCCATGCTTCGCTTGCGGCTGGACCGGCGCGAATCGTCATGCGCTAAAAACCCAATCTAATCTGCGTTATTTTTCCATCAAGAAAAATTGTGGGATTCATTAATTTTTTAGTGGCTTTCCTTTATTGCGCTCGCAGAATGGCCTTGTTCCGGCTCACCCCGCCGTCATGGGAAAGCACCTGCCAAGGCACGGTCGTCCCCCCGCTCCGTCCGTTGCCCCTGTTGCTTCGTCCACCG
>DASZWY010000058.1:0-26267 GCA_035546135.1 Opitutales bacterium | reverse complement strand
GCTCGAAGGTGACGCTGGCGCCGGCCACGCGCGCCGGAGCGTCGGCTTGGAACAGTGGGTCAATGCGCACGGTGCCGGTAAACCAGTCGGCCGGACCTGGAGTGGATGGCTGAGAGCCGTTTCGTTTGATGTGCATGGCGGAGGGATGCAAATGTGCCAGACCGGCGTCATTTTAGCGACCCACTAGTTGCATCAGTGCGTTATTTTCCCAAACTGTCACACAAACAGGTATTTTTTTACTCGCCAGCGAATTTTATCTTGCTTGGTATGCCAAATGCTGGATTGATGCCCAATGATCGCTTTAATATTAATTATTAATTCCTTTACGGCCATGAAAACAAAACTTTCGCCATTTTGCTCGATTATCAACCGGGGAGCCGTCTTCGGCGCCCTGCTGCTCGCGCTCAGCGGGGGGGCGACGGCCCCATTGCATGCGCAAACGTCTTTCTTTTATGACTTTGAGAATTTTTCGGACGGTTCCGTCATCGGCCAGCAAGGCTGGTCTGGGGGCGGGACCCCGGGATTGCTGTCCATCGATCCCTATACTCCTTCGGAGCAAGTTGTATCCACCACCGCCTATTCGGGCAACAATTCCTGGCAATATGTCAGCGGCATCCCCAGCGGCTACGCCTTTGGCGCGGGGACCCCTTATACCCCCAGTGTGGGTCTTCCCATGCAAATCGGTTCGGTCTTTTCCGGTAGCTTCCGCTTTTTGCCCTCCGTGGCCAGCGATGGCTCCTGGATGGAAATTGACACCGGCAACACCGGCGGCGACGACCGCGCGGAATTCATCGGCTACATCAACAACTATGCGAGTGCGACGGATTTTGGCCCCGGACTGAGTATAAGCACGGTGGGACTGGATGATGTCGAGTATACCCTGTTTTCCGGTCTTGATCCCAACGCCTGGCACCTGCTGCAGTTTTCGGTTCTTCGTACCGGCACGGACTCCAATTTGGTCAGCGTGAGTGTTGACGAGTCGGCCCCCGTGACTTTTTCCGGGATCTTGGCCGCCTACCGGCAAGACAACAGTTTTTCTTATGAGGACTCCAGCCGCCTCAAGTTTTCGGCCTCGAAAACGGCGAGCGGATTTTACATTGACGACGTGAGCTACTCGATTCCAGAGCCGTCGGTGTCGGCGCTGATTGCCGGGATGGCCATGCTGGGCTTGGGCCTGGTGCGCAAAAAAACGCCGCGGGGTAAAATCCTGATTGGCGTTTTCTGCAGGAGCGGGTCGCTCTTTGGCAAAGTGCAAGTAGAAACATGATTTTTGGCTGCCTAAAAATCAAACACCAGTGGCAATGTGTTCCGCAGACGATCATGCGCCTCCTATTCGATCGAGAGGGACGAGATTTTTTTGCTCTCAAGCGTGAAGTGATAATCAAGGGTGATGGGGCTTCCATCAAAAGTTCCTGATACTTCCACTGAAACAACGATTTTAAGTGTGCCTTGCTTGGCGTTGAGAGGTTTGAATTGAAATTTGTATTTCCTGATCGTTTTCCGGAGCCAGCTTTCGATGGCTTTTTTCCCAAGCAGCGTTTCGCCTTCATCGCGAACGGCGGCAGTGTCTGAAAAGCAGGCCAGAATGGATTTTACATCATGCCGGTTGCTCGCCGCGATATACTTTTTGACTATGCTGGGTAGTTTTATGGACATGATTCCCCTTTCCATGTTCAAACTGTCGGAATCGTTCCGCCGTCAATGACGAACTCGCTCCCGGTAATGGCCGAGGCTCGGTCAGATGCCAGAAAGGCCACCAGTTCCGCCACTTCGTCCGGTCTGTTTGGACGGCCCAGGGGAATGCCGCCAAGCATATCCATCAGCTTTTGACGGGCCGTGGTATAATCGCTTTTGTCTTTGTCCGCCATTCTGCCAATCATTCTGGTGGCGGCGTCGGTTTCAATGAACCCGGGTGAAACCGTATTGACGCGTATGCCTTTGGGGCTGACTTCGTTGGACAGGGCTTTGCTGTAATTGGTCAACGCCGCTTTTGCGGCGGCATAAGCCAGGGTCGAATCGTAAAGAGGCAGCTTCCTCTGGATTGACGAAATGTGAATGATGACGCCCGCACCATGTTTGAGCATGGAAGGCAGCAAGCCACGATCCAACCTGACCGCGGGAAACAGGTTCTCATTGATGTTTTGCTGCCAAATTTCGTCCGTCACCGTAATGAATCCGCCGCTGGGGGCCGAGGAGCCGCCTACATTGTGGACGATAATATCAATCCCCTGAAAGCGACTCAGGATTTCGTTGATTACTTTGGCGGTGCCTTCCGGGGTCGAAACGTCCGCCTGAACAAAATGAATGGCCGTCTTTTCTTCCGGTGCAGACCGCGCGGTTACGATGACGGTTGCGCCTCCGGCGAGGAAACGCTCGGCAATCGCCTTGCCCGCGCCTTTGGTACCGCCGGTCACCAAGACGCGCCGGCCTTTGAATTCATTCAAATCGGACGCACTCCGAGATGATGTATCCGTATCGTTTGTGGTTTTGTTCATGCTGAGTCCTGTGACTTTGCAACTAAGATCACGCTTAAATTTTTGCCATTTAAAGAAAAATGGCGGGATGGACGGGACTCGAACCCGCGACCTCCTGCGTGACAGGCAGGCGTTCTAACCAACTGAACTACCACCCCTATTATCCTGGCAAACTATCTACCAAAGCGGCTTCGGAGGCCATTGTCAAAAAAATAAGTTCCGGGGAGCTTTCGGGTGGTGTCTCAGTTTGGACATGAAGCAGGGCTACAGCCATCGGCCCAAAGTAAGGCACTACCGCTTTTTCGGGGAGAACTCGGCTGCGGAACCCCGAGAGTTTGCTGCGGGAAGTCCGCAATTTTCAGCCCTAACACAGTGCGCAAAAGACCCTCCGCATCAAGCCAAGCGGCAAGACTATCAAAAAGTGGCGCGGGTGCAAATGCAAAAAGTATGTCAGGAAAAAAGTAAATCCTTTGCCAAGGCCGGGCCGCGGTGTTTAAATGACCGGATATTTTTTGCGAATCCCGGCTGCCCGACATCCCCAACGGGCTGCCGCGCGAAAAATTCCCCCCCAAGAAATGCCCGCCCGCCCTCCGAAGCGCATCTACCGCGCCGGTGCCCTGGAGTCCTGGTTCCAGCGGCTCACCGCGCCGTGGGAGACCCTGTTCACCGCCGAGGTGCTCGACCGTGGACGCGCCTGGTACCGCCAGGGCTGTGTGCGCGAGATGGAGCTGACTGAGGGCGATGCCATCATCCACGGGCGCGTGGGCGAGCGCGAGAGCTACGTGGTCCTCGAATGGCCCGAGGGGAAGCTTCACGTGCGGGCCTCCGCAGTGGGCGAGGATGAAGGCCGCTCGCTGGCCGTCGCCGGACTTTACGAAATCGAGGAGCTGGTGGCCGAAGAGGCTTCGCCGTTGCCGCAGGACAAGCGCAATGCGGCCAAGAACAGCAACGGGCAGCCAAATGGCAACGGCAAGAGCAATGGCAACGGGCATGCGCCGGCCACCGAGGCCAAAGCGCCGCCCGCCCCCGCACCGGCGGCCAATGGCGCGCCGTGCCGCCAACTGATTCTCGTGCTGAGCGTGAACGACGCGGGTGTGGCGCTCGAGGCGTTTTGGGCGAAGGACAAGGACGCCCGCCAACCGGCCTTTGGCAAGGGGGCCGAGGGCCTCGAACTCAGCGCCGCCGAGCGCGAGAAAGTCATCCGCCTCGCCAGCCTGGCGCGCCGGGCGAGCTTCCATTTCAACAGCACCCGTGGCTGCTACATGATGGAGGAATGGGACAAGGCGCCGCCGTTCCTGCGTTCCGAGTTGAAAAACTGGCACAACTATTTCACTGTCGAGACCGACCCGGCCATCAACGCATTGACGCGCGGGCTGCGCGAAACCGAGCTGACCGGCCGTGCGGTCGCCAAGGGTCGTGGACGGCTGGCGTTCCATTGGGATTTGCGCATTGGCGACGAGTGGCTCACCCCCGAGGAAGCGCGCCGCCTGTTGCGCCGCGGCCCCGGCACAAGCTTTCTCGCCGGCCGCGGGCTGGTGCGCCTGCCGCCGGACCAGGCGGAATTATTGGCCGACTGGCATCGCGTGCTCGACAAGCGGCTCTCGGGCGGCCTGCCCAATTACATGTTGCTGTCGGTCTTTGCTCGCGACACCGGGCGCGTGCAAGTCAGCCCCGAGTTGCAGGCATGGAAGGACACGCTGTTTAAACCCGATTGGTCGGTGGACGGTTTGCCGCCGTTTTTGCGTCCGTATCAGGCGCACGGCGTCAAGTGGCTGCGGCATTTGTGCGAGTGCGGCTGCCACGGCCTGCTGGCGGATGAAATGGGCTTGGGCAAAACGCTCCAGGTGTTGAGCCTGCTGGAGATTCATCCGATGGGCGACAAGCCGAACCTCATCGTGTGCCCGGCAAGCGTGGTGCCGGTGTGGCGGCATGAGGTCACGCGCTTTTTCCCGCATTGGAAGGTGGAGGTGCTGAAAGCCGGGCACGATTTCGCGGAGCACCGCGGCCCGGCGCTGTGGCTGGCGAGCTACACGCAGTTGCGCCGGCACAAGGCGATTTTGGACAAGGTCGAATTCGGCTACGCCGTGCTCGACGAGGCGCAGTTCATCAAGAACCCCGAGGCCAAGGCGACCCAGGCCTGCCTGCGGCTGCGGGCGCGCCACCGCATCGCCCTCACCGGCACGCCGCTCGAAAATCGTCCGCTGGATTTGTGGACGCTGTACCGCTACCTCATGCCCGGCCTGCTCGGCCCGCGCAAACTTTTCGAGACGGAATCGCTGCGCGACGCCGCGGGCCAGCGCGACCGCCTGCGCCGCCAAATCGCGCCCTTCCTGCTGCGCCGCACCAAGCGGGAAGTGGCCAAGGAGCTGCCGAACAAAATCGAGATGGAGCTGGCCTGCCCGCTCACTGATTCACAGCGCGAGGAATATGCGCGGCTGGCTCGCGAAGGCGTGGGCGCACTCGGACAGGATTTGGCCGCGGCGGCCCGCGAACGCCCGCTGACATTGCTCACGCTGCTGACGCGCCTGCGCCAGGCCTGCTGCGACCCGGCGCTCCTGCCGTGGATGAATTCGCCCATTGAAAACAGCGGCAAGCTCAGCGTGCTGGCGGAGCGCCTTGAGGAAGTCATCGCCGGCGGGCACAAGGTCGTCATCTTTTCGCAATTCGTGTCGCTGTTGCGGCGGACGCGGGCGCTCATTGAGGCCAAGTTTCCCGGCTTGGCACTGTGGGAGCTTACCGGCCAGACGCTCGACCGCGAGAAGCCGGTGGATAGCTTCCAGACCGCCGCGGGCGCAGGCATCATGCTGGTCAGCCTGCGCGCGGGCGGCACGGGCATCACGCTGCACGCCGCGGACTATGTCTTCCTGCTCGACCCGTGGTGGAATCCGGCGGTCGAGGACCAGGCGATTGACCGCGTCCACCGCCTCGGCCAGGACCGCACGGTGTTTGTGTACCGCATGATTGCCGTCGGCACCATCGAGGAGCGCATCCAGCGGCTCAAGGCCGAGAAGCGCGCTCTCTTTGACCGCGTGGTGGGTGACTTGGCTGACCTCACTGACATCCAGGGCTTCTTCAATTCCCTCGGCGAATTGGTGGACCTCAAGGGCGAGGTCAAGCAGGCTACCACCGACACAGCGGAAAACCAGGAAACCGCGCCGGCGGAATCGGCCGACGCGCGGGTGGACCTGGAGGAATCGCTGCCGTTTGAGGATCCGATCAACGACGCGATTGCTGAGGGTGCGCCGGTCGTGGCGGAGGACAGCACTCCCCCCGCTTAGCCATGCACTTGTCGCACGTCAATGTGACCATGCCGAAGGGTGGCGAAACGGCGGCGCGGGCCTTTTACACCGGCGTGCTGGGCCTGCCGGAAATACTCAAACCCGAGCCCTTGCGTTCGCGCGGCGGTGTTTGGTTCGACGCTGACGGGTTGAATGTGCATCTGACGGTGGAAGAACCCCGCAGCGGACCCGACACTTACCGGCATTTCGGTTTGGAGTGCGTGGAGCTAGACGCGATGCGCGCGCGACTGCAGGCCGCCGGCTTGAACATTGACGAAGGCCAGCCCGCGCCGTGGAAACGTTTTTATATCCGTGACCCATTCGGCAACCGCATTGAAATCCACGAAGCCGGCGGGTTGCGCGGCTAGCGCGGCGCTTACTCCACTTCGCGCAGCTGGATGGTATCAATCAATTTTTCACCCATGATGACGTTGGTGACGACGACCAGCCAGTCGCGCACCTGCACCCATTCGCGGCGCTTGAGGTATTCGAAGGCGTCGAGAATGGTCTGTTCGTAGTCCTTGGAAAATTCCATCAGGAATGGTTCGACGCCCCAGTGCAGCAGGAGCTGTTTGAAGACATGCTCGACGTCGGTGAAGGCGTAGATGGGGCAGTGGCGCGGGCGCAGGGCGGAGAGCACGGCGGGCAGGTTGCCGTTGCGGGTAAAGACGAGAATGCCGGAGTGGTGGTCCTCCTGGGCGAGGCGGGCGGCGGCGCCGAGGAGCTTGTCCTTGTGCGTTTTGAGCAGCGGCGACGGGGTGGGGTGCAATTCGCCGGCGGCCTCGATGCGGCGCACAATGCGCTGCATGGTTTGCACGCATTCGAGCGGGTATTTGCCGGTGGTGGTTTCCCCGGAGAGCATGATGCAGTCCGTTTGCTCAAGGGCCGCATTGGCGATGTCACTGACCTCCGCGCGGGTGGGCACGGGCGAGGAAATCATCGACTCGAGCATATGCGTCGCGACGATGACCGGTTTGCGGTGGATGATGCACTGCTGGATGGCGCGGCGCTGGATGATGGGGAGCTCTTCATACGGGCACTCGATGCCGAGGTCGCCGCGTGCGACCATCAGGCCATCGGAGGCGGAGACGATTTCCTCCAGATTTTCAATGGCGGACTGGTCTTCAATTTTCGCGATGATGCGGGCGAGGGATTTGCGCTCGGTCAAAAAGCGGCGCAGCAGGTCGATGTCGTTGGCTTCGCGCACAAAGGATAGCGCGATGAAGTCGATGCCTTCGGCGATGCCGACTTCGATGTCGGCGCGGTCCTTCATCGTCAACGCGGGCAGGTTGACTTTCACGCCGGGGAGGTTTAGGTGCCGGCGGCTCGATAATTTGCTCGGGACGTTGACTCTGCAGCGCACGCGCCCGACGTGGGTTTCCAGCACTTCGAGGCGGATGAGGCCGCTGTCCACCAGCACCGTGTTGCCGACGATGACATCGCGCGGCAAATCGGGATAATTGACGCTGACGCAGGCATGGCCGTCGCCCGCGGGCTGGCCTTGTTCGGTGATGAAGTCGAGGATTTGCCCTTTTTCGAGCAGGATGGGCGTGGCGAGGTCGCCGGTGCGAATCTCGGGGCCCTTCACGTCCATCATGATGGCGATGTGGCGGCCAATGCGCCCGCAGACGGTCTTGATGCGGCGGACGACGGTGCGCACCCAGTCATGGTTGCCGTGGGCCATGTTGAGGCGGCAGAGATCCACGCCGGTGAGGATGAGCTTTTCGAGCATCTCCTCGCTCTCCGTTGCCGGGCCGATGGTGAAGGTTATCTTGGTGTGCTGTAAGGTGCGGCGCATGAGAGGATTCCTTGTAGCAGGTTCAATGCCTTGTGGCGGTGCGGGCGAAGTAACCGCGTAATCGCCCCATCCATCGCAGGTTTGTCCGGCTGGGGGCAAGCGTTATGGCAGGTTGTTATAAGAATGTAACCCACGGGCGATTGCCCGGAGTAATCACATCGAACCCAGTTCGCAGGAAAGCATCGCCGCGACGGGGTCGATGACCTCGACGGCAAAGCGGTGGCCGTTTTGGCCTAAACCGGCAAAGGTCTGGCGCACCAGGCCGACATCGTTGCATTCGCGGGAAAGATGTGCGAGGAACACCCGCCGCCAGGCGGCGTTTTCGGTGGTGCGCAGCAGCTCGTGCGTGGCGTGGTTCGAGAGATGGCCGTGGCGGCTCTTGATGCGCTGCTTGAGCGGGAAGGGCCGGCGGTGGTCGCGGTCGAGCATGTCGGGGTCGTAATTGCTCTCGATGACCAGCACATCGGCGCCGCGGATGCGCTCGCGGACGAGTTCCGGCACGTAGCCGAGGTCCGTGCACCAGGCCAGGCGCAGGGGCGCCGGTTCCGCCGCGATGGAAAAGACAAAGCCCACCGGATCCGAGGCGTCGTGCGGGATGGAAAAGCTGGCAACCTCAAGGCCCCGATACGAAAACGTCGAGCCAGTCTCGAAGAAATTCCACTGTGGGCGGAAACGCAGGCGGGTTTGCGCGGCGCGGGCGGTCTCGCGATTGGCGAAGACTTGCACGCGCGGGTGGCGCGAGAGCCCGGCGAGGCCGCAGATATGGTCGGAATGCTCGTGGGTGATAAAGACGGCGTCCACGTCGCCGAGGCTCAAATCGAGCGGTTTGAGCAGGTCGTTGAGCTTGCGCGGGAGCAGGCCGATATCAATCAGCACGCGGCAACCCGGGGCTTCCAGCAGGGCGCAATTGCCCGAACTGCTGCTGCCGAGGATGTGAAACGTTGCCGCCGCGCCCATGTTAGCGGGGATTAAACGCCGGCCTGCGCCTGGCGGCAAGATTGAATGAGCGCGCTTTCCGCTTTCCTTTTCGCCAGCTTCCATTTTCCATCTCCTTTTGACCCCATGAGTCCCGCGAGCCTGCCCATCCAGCAACTGCGCGCCCCCCTGCGCGCGGCGGCGGCGCGCGTGCGGCGAATCGTCATCCAGGCGCCGACGGGCTCGGGCAAGTCCACGCAGGTGCCGCAGATGCTGGTGGATGAGAAACTGGCCGAGGGCGGCGAAGTCGTGGTGCTCCAGCCCCGGCGGCTGGCGGCGCGGATGCTGGCCAAGCGCGTGGCGGAGGAGCGCCATTCCCCGCTGGGGGGCGAGGTGGGCTTCCAAATCCGCTTCGACCGGGTGGTGTCGGCCAGGACGCGCATCCGCTTCGTGACCGAGGGCATTTTGTTGCGGCAGATTCTGGACAACCCCAAGCTGCCGGGGGTGGCGGCGATTGTGTTCGACGAATTTCACGAGCGCCATCTGAGCACGGATTTGTCGCTCGCGCTGACCCGGCGGACGCAGGAGACCGTGCGCCCCGAGTTGCTGATGGTGGTGATGTCGGCGACGCTCGACGCGGCGGGGCTGGCGGCCTGGCTGGAGCCGAGCGAGATACTTACCTGCGAGGGTCGCACTTACCCGATAACGATTGAATATTCCGCGCAGGCGCGGGCCGTCGCGGAGAAGCCGGTGTGGGAGCAGGCGGCGTGGCATTGCGGCCGGCTGCTCGAGGAAACCGCCGGGGGCGATGGTTTGATTTTCATGCCCGGGGCTTACGAAATTAATCGCACCCTGAGCGCCTTGCAGGGCATCGCCCTTGCGCGCGAATGCCTGCTGCTGCCGCTGCATGGCCAGTTGTCGCCGGCGGAGCAGGACCGGGCGGTGGCCCCCGCGCCGCCGGGCCGCCGCAAGGTCATTGTCTCGACCAATGTCGCCGAGACTTCGCTGACCATTGACGGCGTGACCCTCGTGGTGGATGCCGGGCTGGCGCGGGTGGCGCGCTTCGACCCGCGGCGGGGCATCGACACGCTGCTGATCGAAAATATTTCCCAGGCCAGCGCCGACCAGCGCGCGGGCCGCGCGGGCCGCACCGCGCCGGGCCGGGTGGTGCGCTTGTGGGGCGAGCGCGAGCATGCGCATCGCCCGCTGCGCGACACGCCGGAAATTCAACGGGTGGACTTGGCCGAGAGCGTGCTCTCCCTGGCCGCGGGCGGTCTGCACGAAATCGAAAAACTCCCGTGGATGGAACCGCCGCCACCCGCGGCGCTGGCCCGGGCACGGAGCGAATTGCGCGACCTCGGGGCGCTCGATGAAAATGACCATGCGACGCCGCGCGGCCAGCGCATGGCGGCCTTTCCGTTGCATCCGCGGTATGCGCGCATGTTTCTGGAGGCGCACGAGCGCGGGTGCCTGCCGGTGGTTGCGCTGTTGGCGGCATTCACCCAGGGGCGCAGTCCGCTCCTGCCATTGTCCGACCCGCGCCGGGAGGAGGAACGCGCGGAAATGCTGGGCGACGCGGACTCGGATTTCTTCCACCTGCTGCGGCTGTGGGAAATGGGGCGCGTCAAAAATTTTGACCCGGAGTGGTGCCGGCAATGGGGGCTGCACGGGCTGGCGTCGAGCCAGGCGGGGGAGCTCGCGGCGCAATTTCTGCGGCTGGCGGAGGCGCAAAAACTCGACACCACGCCGCGGCCCTTGGATGAGGACGCGGTGCGGCGGTGCCTGCTGGTGGGCTTCAGCGACCAATTGGCGCTGCGGGAGGATCTCGGCACGCTGCGCTGCCGGCTGGTGCACAACCGGCGCGGCGAACTGCGCCGCACCAGCGCGGTGCGCCACGCGAAATTGCTGGTGGCCGCGGACGTCGAGGAGACCCATGCGCGCGGCGAGGTGGTGACCCTGCTGAGCCTGGCGACAAAGGTCGAGGAGCCGTGGCTGCGGGAATTGTTTCCCGACGATTTCAGCGAGGGGGATGAGACCGTTTACGACCCGGTGCAAAAACGCGCGGTGCGGCGCGTGGCGAAAAAATTCCGCGACTTGGTGCTCGAAACCCGCGAAGCGCCCGACCCCGCGCCGGACGCCGCGGCACGGTTGCTGGCGGCCGAGGTGCTGGCGAAGCGCATCGAGTTGAAAAACTGGGATGAGGAGGCGGAGTCGTTCATCGCGCGGGTGAACTTTTTGGCCAAACGTGCGCCGGAACTCGGCATCCCGGCGATTGACGACGAGGGCAGGAAGGCGCTCATCGAGGAGATTTGCCACGGGGCGAGTTCCGCCCGCGAGGCGCGGGAGAAGCCGGTGCTGCCGGTTTTGCGCGGGTGGCTCTCGACGGAGCAATTGCTGGCGCTGGAGACCATGGCGCCGGTGTCGCTTGACCTGCCGCGCAAGAAGCGGCCCGCGGTCTTGCGCTACACCACGGACGGCTGCGTGCTTTCGGCGAAAGTGCAGGAGCTCTACGACATGGAAGCGAAAAAACTCCGCATCCTCGGCGGCAAATTCCCGCTGACCATCGAAGTGCTCGCCCCCAATGGCCGCCCCGTGCAAATCACCAACGACCTCGCCGCCTTCTGGGCCAACTCCTACGAGCAGGTGAAGAAGGATTTGCGCGGACGGTATCCGAGGCACGAGTGGCGGTGAGTGGGTGGCATTTGGCGCTGAAGCCGGCGGGTCGAGGACGCCCCGCCCTACCTCGAACTGGAAATTTGCCGAAGGGCTGGCGGGGCTGGAACAGCCCCATCCCCTAAAACTAGAGACATCCTGGATGGGGTAGGGCGGGGCGTCCTCGACCCGCCGCCCTTTTATGGTTTAATCAGCAAATCCCGCTGTCGCAGCAGCCATGGCCATTCGCTGGTGTTTTTCACCAGATTTTTTCGCATAGGATTGTTTAATATGTATAATTCTTTTTCTTCTAGTGCAGCCAGGTTCCTGATGCGATGGTCGAAAAAGTCCTGTTGCCATGATATGCCCGTTGTTTTGGCGGTGTAGGATTTCCAAGCGGCAATGACTTTGCGCATGGCTTTGGCGGGTGGAAACGCAAGCAGGCCATGCACGTGGTCGGGCATGATTAAGAAGAGTCGGATCCACCAATTACCTTGGTCATGATTATGCCGGGCACTGGCTAACAAGGATTGCGCTATCTGCGGGTTGGCCAAGGGTTGAGTTTTACGATCAGCCACACAAATCGTAACGAAAAAGATTTCGCCGCCCGGCACCCAGGAAGGTGGGTCGTGGGGCAGATTTTTCCGAACGGGAAGTTTGGGAACACCTTCCATAAGGAAGTAATTAGGGAATGAGGGCAAATTTTATGATGCAGAGCGGCGGGTCGAGGACGCCCCGCCCTACCTCGAACTGGAAATTTGCCGAAGGGCTGGTGGGGCTGGAACAGCCCTATCCCCTAAAACTAGAGACATCCTGGATGGGGTAGGGCGGGGCGTCCTCGACCCGCCGCTCTTTGGGCAACGCAAGAAACGTGGCACAAGCTCAAAACAAATCCGCGTCCGTCACTGCGCCGCGGGAGGCGGTGGAGACGAGTTTCGCGTATTTGGCGAGGACGCCGCGGGTCTCGCGGGGGGCGGGTTTTTTCCAAGCGCGTTTGCGGGCCTTCAGTTCGGACGCGGGGATGTCGAGGTTGATTTCGTTGGTCTCGGCGTCGATGGTGATGGGGTCGCCTTTGCGCACGAGGGCGAGCGGGCCGCCGACGGCGGCTTCGGGCGTGATGTGGCCGACGACGAAGCCGTGGCTGCCGCCGGAGAAACGGCCGTCGGTGATGAGGGCGACGTCCTTGCCGAGGCCCTTGCCCATGACGGCGGAGGTGGGGGCGAGCATTTCGCGCATCCCGGGGCCGCCGACGGGGCCTTCGTTGCGGATGACGATGACGTGGCCGGCTTTGACGTGGCCGTCGAGGATGCCTTGCAGCGCTTTTTCCTCGGACTCGTAAACGATGGCCTTGCCGGAAAAGCGCTGGCCTTCCTTGCCGGAAATTTTTGCGACGGCGCCGTGCGGGGCGAGGTTGCCGTAGAGGATGCGCAGGTGGCTGTCGCGCTTGAGCGGGCGGTCGAGCGGGTAGACGACATCCTGATTGGCCGCGTAGGGGGCCACGTCCTTGAGGTTCTCGCGCATGGTTTTGCCGGTCACGGTCAGCACGTCGCCATGCAGCAGGCCGGCGTCGAGGAGCATCTTGAGCAAGGGCGTGAGGCCGCCGATGCGGACAAAGTGCGCCATGTTGTACTTGCCGCTGGGCTTGAGGTCGGCGAGGACGGGCACTTTTTTGCCGATGCGCGAAAAGTCATCGAGGGAGAGCTTGACCTTGGCGGCGTGGGCCATGGCGAGGAGGTGCAGCACGGCGTTGGTCGAGCCGCCGAGGGCGATGACGACGGTGATGGCGTTCTCGAAGGCCTTTTTCGTCATGATGTCGAGCGGGCGCAGGCCGAGCTTGAGGAGATGGAGCACGGCGGCGCCGGCGCGCTGGCAATCGGCGGTCTTGTCCTTGGAAACGGCCAGTTGGGCGGAGCTGTTGGGCAGGCTCATGCCGAGGGCCTCGATCGCGGAGGCCATCGTGTTGGCGGTATACATGCCGCCGCACGAGCCGGGGCCGGGGATGGCGCAGCTTTCGATTTCGTGCAATTCCTGGTCGTTGATTTTGCCCGCGGCGTGCTGGCCGACGGCCTCGAACACGCTCACGATGTCCACCGGTTTTTCACGGTAGATGCCGGGCAGGATGGTGCCGCCGTAGACGAAAACGGAGGGGCGATTGAGCCGGGCCATCGCCATGACGCAGCCGGGCATGTTCTTGTCGCAACCGCCGATGGCGACGAGGCCGTCAAAGCCCTCGGCGCCGGCGACGGTCTCGATGGAGTCGGCGATGACTTCGCGCGAGACGAGGGAATAACGCATGCCCAGGGTGCCCATCGAAATGCCGTCGGAGACGGTGATGGTGCCGAAAATGATGGATTTCGCCCCGGCGGCATCGGCCCCGGCGGCGGCTTCGCGGGCGAGGCCGTCGATGTGCATGTTGCAGGGCGTGACCATGGCCCAGGTCGAGGCGACGCCCACGATGGGCTTTTTGAAGTCGGCATCCTGAAAGCCGACGGTGCGCAGCATCGAGCGGTTGGGCGCGCGGTCGGAACCGTCGACCACGACGGAGGAGTAAGCGCGCAGGGAGGGCGGGTTTTTAGGCATGGGAAAATTTATAAATCCGAATCAAGCAAGCGTGCAGCATGAAAAATAGTCAACACATCGCAACGGTTTTTCGCGGAATTTTGCCGATAGACAATGCGGTAGTTCCCCTCGATGATTTCACGAACGTCTGGCAAGTCGAGTTCCGGGACGCGCCGGCCGGATTGCGGAAATTGGCCGATTTGAACCGAACGTGCCAGCAGCCGGTCGATCTGGCGCCGGGCATAAACGGGAGAGTCGGCCGCGATGTAATCAAATATCAAATCGAGGTCGCGCAAGGCTCGCTGGGTAAACACCACCGTCATGGCCGGCGGCGAAAGTGCGCGGCGGCCTCTTCGACGGTGAACACTTTGTCGGAAGCGCTGTCGGCAAGTCCTGCTTCAATGCGTTGCCGGACATAGACACGATACATCAGGTCATCCCAAGTGGCTTGCTCCGGGAGCGTCTCGACAATTTCGGCGGTGGCGCGCTTAATCTGCTCACGAGTCATCAGACAAAGGTAGAGGAGGGATGCAAAAATTGCAAGGGCGGGTTCCGGAAGGTTTTCGATATTAAAGTATTGCCGGGGCGGGCGGGATTGCGGCACGCTTTGGGCTGGTATCGAACCCGCCACGCCCCCGCGATTTGCCCATGGAATTCAATCTCAAGCGCATCCTGCGCGCGATGCTCATGTCGTCCTCGGAACCGCTGTCCATCAAGGACATCCAAGCGGTCATCACGCGTTACCACGAGGAGGTGGAGCACGAGGCTTTGGCTCCGGCGGAAACCGTGGAAGCCGCCGTGGCCAGCGAGTCCGCCGCCGCGCCCACGCCGGTATGGCCGGTGGTGTCAGGGGTCGAGGAAGCGCCCACGCCCGCTGGCCAGGAAGTCATGCAGGACTTGATGGCGCAGGTGCCCACTTTGCTGACCGCGACGCAAATCCGCGACGCGATGGACGCCATCGCACAGGAATTGGAGGCATCGAACGACGTGTGCCGCCTGATGCAAGGGCCCTCGGGCTTTCGCCTGATTGTCGCGCCGGAGTTTGCGGACTGGGTTCGCCTGCTGCGCGATTCGCCGAAGCCCCTGCGCCTGTCGCAGGCTGCGCTGGAAACGCTGGCGCTGATTGCCTACCGCCAGCCGATTACCCGCGCGGAGATTGAGGCCGTGCGCGGCGTGGCGACGGACAGCGCGTTGAGCCGCCTGCTCGAACTCGAACTGGTCTTTGTATCCGGCCGGGCGGATTTGCCCGGGCGCCCGATTCAATATTCCACCACGGTGAAGTTTCTGGAATTTTGCGGCATCCGTTCGGTGGAGGAACTGCCGGCGACGGACGTGGTCTCGCCCGCGCAACTCAATGAATGGATTCGCCGCGCCATCGAGCCCGAAGCGCAGCAGGAACTTTTGTCCGACACGGATGTCGGTTTGCCGGCCGAGGCGGCCGCGGATGCCGCGCAGGCGGACGAGCAGCAAGCCTCGGGCTAAATTTTACCTACTTTCCATGGACCTCGACGCCTTGCGCAAAAAAATTGACGCGGTGGATCTCGAAATCATCGAGCGCCTGAATGCGCGCGTGCGCCTGGCCGGCGAAGTGGGGCAGGCAAAACAAAAGCAGGGCTCGCCGGCATATGTGCCGAGCCGCGAGGAGGCGGTGTTCGAGCGCTTGCGCGCGGCCAACCCCGGGCCGTTGACGCCGGAAGCGCTGCAGGCCATCTACCGGGAAATCATCTCGGCATCCACGTCGCTGCAAAAAGTACTGGGGATTGCCTACCTCGGGCCGGAAGGCACGTTCACGCACCAGGCGGCGCTGAAAAATTTTGGTTCAAGCCTGCGGTTCAGTCCGTGCGCGACCATTCCCGACGTATTTACGGCGGTCGAGCGCGGCGAGGCGGACCATGGCGTGGTGCCCATCGAGAATTCAACGGAAGGCGCGGTGTTTCACTCGCTGGACATGCTGGTGGAGACGGAGCTGAAAATCGTCGCGCAGGTGTTTTTGCCCATCGAGCACTGCCTCATTTCGCGCGAGCCGCAGGAAAAGATCCGCGTCATTTATTCGCGCGACCAGGCCCTGGGCCAGTGCCGCGACTGGCTGCGGCGCAACCTGCCCTCGGCGCAAGTCGAGCCGGTGGACAGCACGTCGGCGGCGGTGGTGCGCGCGGGGGCGACGCCCGGGGCGGCGGCCATCGCGAGCCGGCTCGCGGCGGAACTGCACGGCGTGCCAGTGGTGGTGGCCGGCATCCAGGACAAGGCCGACAATGTCACGCGCTTTCTCGTGCTGGGCAAAAATGTTTCGCCGCCGCTGGGGCAAGGGCGGGACAAAACGAGCCTGGTGTTCTCGCTGCACGACCGGCCCGGGGCGCTGCTGCGCGCGCTGGAGCCGTTCAGTTCGCGCGGGGTCAACCTTTCGAAAATCGAGTCGCGGCCCAGCCGGCAAAAGGCGTGGCATTACTATTTCTTCATCGACTGCCTCGGCCATTGGGAGGACGGCGTCGTCCAGGAAGCCGTGGCCGCGCTGCGCCACGAATGCCCGTTTGTGAAGTGGCTGGGCAGCTACCCGAATGCGAATCATTCGTAGAGGCCTTTGCCGTTATGCGACGCCGGATTATCATGGGATTGTTGGCCTGCACTGCGGGCTTGGTATGGGCGCAGCCTCCCGCGGTGACTGCGGCGGCAAAGCCGGATGCTACCGGGAAAGCGGTGGCAGCCGCCAAGCCCGCCGAAACCGCCGCTCCGGCCAAGCCGGCCTCCGCGACCCCCGATGCCAAAGACCCGCGCTCGTGGATTTGGAGCAGCCCGCTCGCCGATTTTTCGGACAAAAGCTACCGCGCCGCGGTGGAGGCGATTTTCACGGATTATGAAAAGAAATTCGGCCACAAACTGGAACCGGGCACGCTGCGCCGCGCGGGCTTGAAGGTAAACACGAACACGGCGGGCTTGACCACGCCGCCCGGGCTGGTGCGCGCCGTCATCGCAGCGCTGGAAGCGCGCGGCTTCAAGGCGGCGGAATTGTTTATCGTGGACCGCAGCGAGAGCCGCTTGCACGACGCCGGGTTTTTGCCGCTGAACACGCGCGAGGGGGAGGGCACGTTCGACGACGTGCAAGTCATCGCGCTGGAGCGCGGACGCTACTACAATCTCAAGTGGAGCTACGACAGCAACGTGGCGCCGGACGACGAGATTGAACAAATGGCCGACCGCAAGCGGCTCGAGTGGACGATTGATCCCAATCAACGCCAGTCGCTGCTGCCGGTGCCCTTGCTGGTGGCGGTGGATTTTTGGATCAATCTGCCGGTCGGGATCAACGACGACGCGCTCGGCGTGTCGGGCACGCTTGTGGACGCCACGCTGTATGCCTCGAGCAACACGGGACGTTTTTTTGAAAATCCGCAGTCGGGCAACAAGGCGGTGGCCGAGATGGCGGCGGTGCCGGAATTGCAGCGCGGGTGGGTGTTCTCGCTGCTTTCGCTTGAGCGCTATCAATACGCCGGCGGGCCGATCTTCAATTCGCTCTACACGCGGTCGGAGCCGGTGTTGCTGATGAGCCCCAACCCGGTCATCCTCGACCAATTGCTGTTCGACCGGCTCAACCGCGCGCGTCAGAGCCGCGGTTTGGATGCGATTGACCACCCGGCGTATCTCGACAACGCGGTGGTGCTGCACCTGGGCACGGACGACCCGCGGCAGATGTTCCTGACACGGGTGCCCTAAGCAGGAGTGGGCGACGCTTCCGGCTTGCCAGCGGGCGGCGGGCCGTGCTTGATGGGCGCATGGATTTGCAAGCATATCTGCCGATTTTGATTCAAATCGTGCTCGCGGCGGGAATCGCCGTGGTGATTCTTGTCGCCCAGCGCCTCTTTGGGCAGCGCGCAGCGCACCATCCGCGCAAGGATTCAGCGTACGAATGCGGCATGGACCCCGTCGGCGAGGCGCAGCCGCGGTTTTCCGTGAAATTCTACGTCACGGCGATGCTCTTTATTTTGTTCGACTTGGAAATCGTGTTTTTGCTGCCCGCCGTGCAGGTTTACCGCGATTTTCTGGCGGCGCACCTGCCGATTGTGCTGCCGCTGCTGTTTTTTACCGGGGTGTTGACCCTGGGGCTGTGGTATGAGTTGCGCAAAGGCGCGATTGACTGGGAGCGTTGACCGGCGCCGGATGGCGGTGCGGCCACAATTGGATTGAGCGCGCCCCGCCGCGCGGTTAGATTCAACCACGATTTTTTCCCCGCCCATGCGTCTCGACCGATATTTCGCGAAATCGCGCATCCTGGATTTGCGCAGCAGCGATTTTGGCGACGCCTTGCAGGAAATGCTCCGCGCGCTGCCGCCAGCCGCGGTGGCGAAGCGTTCGCGCGAGCAGTTGCGCACGGAGCTGCTGGAGCGCGAGCACACGATGACGTCCTACCTCGGCAACGGCGTGGCGCTGCCGCACTTGCGGGTGCCGATGAAGGTGCCGTACGTGTTCATTGTCGGGCGCTGCCCGCATGGTTTGGATTTCAACGGCGGCGGCGACTACAAGAATTTGCGCCTGGTTTTCCTGATGCTGGCCGGGGAGCGCGAAAAATCCTACCTCAACGTGCTGGCCTCGCTCGCGCGGGTTTTTCAGGACCGGGCGTTGCTCGACCGCTTGGTCGAAGCGCCGGACCTGGTGACATTCCAACAGGCGGTCAAGCAGGTGTTCAGCGGCGGCGCGGGCCGCACGGACTCGCACCAAAGCGAGTTCAACCGGTTGATCCTCAGTGTGGCGGCGAGAATGGCACGCGGGGCGCGGTGTTCGACGGTCATGGTTTTTGGCGACACGTTTGCGGGCGGGATTGATTTGGGCGACGCATTCGGCTCGCTCAAGACCGTGCTGGTGACGCAAACGGCCCAGGAAGTCGCCGGCTTGCCGGGGGTGGCGGATGCGCTGATTCCAGTGCGGTCCTTTTCCAACAACCGCCTGGGCCAGTTGCGCGGGGCGGTGCTCATCGGCCTGTCGCGCGGCATCATCAAGCACGACGAGCGGCTGTGCTGCCTGGGTGGGATTCCGGGGAGCAACCAGTTCGACACGGTGGTCGTGGTGGACATCGAGCGCGAGTTCCAATCCGTGTTCACGCGGCAGACGGACCTGCTGCCGGTGTCGGTGAAGCCGGAGGTGCTCGAGCGCGTGCTGGGCGTGGCGACCGAGCTGGCCATCGAGGGCCGCGAAGGGCGCCCGGTCGGCTGCCTGTTCGTGCTGGGGGACGACGAAAAAATTCAGCCCTACATCAAGCCCCTCGTGCTTAATCCTTTTTTTGGCTACAAGGAGGAGGACCGCAACATCCTCAATCCCTTCATGGACGAGACGGTGAAGGAGTTTTCCTCGCTCGACGGCGCGTTTGTCATCCGCAACGACGGGGTGCTGGTCTCCGCCGGCAGCCTGATTCACGCGCCCGACTACGCGCACCAGCTTCCCAGCGGCCTGGGAGCGCGGCACGCCGCGGCCTGCGCCATTTCGCTCGCCGCCGACTGCCTGGCCATCGTGGTTTCGGCCAGCACCGGGCAGGTCACGCTCTTCCGCCGCGGCCAGTTCCTGCCGCTGACGGAAAAAGGCATCAACCGCAATTTGTAGACATCTTTGGCTTCAATGACTCCCCCGGCATTTTTCGTCCAAGACTCGCCCATTGATGGCCATGGACTGTTTGCCGCCCGCGCCCTCGCTGAGGGGGAAACGGTGGCGGAATACGTGGGCGAACGCATCGGCAAGGCGGAGTCCGCCCGGCGGCAAGCGGCGGCGGACAAAGTCTATATTTTCGACTTGGACGAAAATTTCGATTTGGACGGCGACCTCCCCGGCAACCCCGCGCGGCGGGTCAATCACAGTTGCGAGCCCAATTGCGAAGCGGTGGCCGAGGGGGAAAGCATCCGCGTTCGGGCTTTGCGCGCGATTGGCGCGGGTGAGGAACTGACTTTTGACTACGGTTATAGCCTGGCGGTCTTTCCCGGACACCGGTGCCGTTGCGGCGCGCCGTCGTGCGCCGGGTTCATTGTCGCGCGCAGCGAGCGCCGGCGCGTGCGGCGACTGCTCAACCGGCCGGGCCGCAGCTTGCGGCCCGGCCCGAAAACTCGCGAGGAGGTTGGCGCGTGAGCGAACAGCCTTTGCGCGTCCTGGTGCTCTCATCGAGCACGGGCGGTGGACACGATTCCCGGGCGCGCGCTTTGCGGGCGTGGGCGGCGCGCGACGCCGGGACGCCTTGGGTCATCGAGCAGCATCAGGCGCTCGAAGAAGCGCACGCGGTTTACCGTCTCGGTGTCGGCATCTACAACACCATCCAGCGCCGCTGGCCGCGGTTGCATCATGTTTATTACAACCTTCTTGAAGTCGTCAGTTTTTGCGGCGGCAAAGGAGAGGGCGGAGTGTTGGGCCGGGACGCGTTTCAGGAAGGGGTGCGCCAGGTCCGGCCGGATTTGGTCGTCAGCACGCACGACCACCTCAATCACGGATTTTTCGCCGCGGCCCGTGCCGCCCTGCCGGAGGCTCCCCCCAAGTGCGCGACGTATTGCACGGAATTGCACGGTGGCTACGGCTTCAGCCGGCATTGGGTGAATCCCAAGGCGGATTTGTTCATTGGCGCGGTGCCGGAAGTATGCGCGCAGGCGCAGGCGCTCGGCCTGGCGCCCGCGCGGACGTTTCACGGCGGCTTTTTGCTCGACCCGGCGTTTTGGTCGCCGCCCGACCCGGTGGCCGACGAAAAATACCTGCGTGAGGAACTGCGCCTCGAACCGGGCAAATTCACGCTTTTGCTGGCGACGGGCGCCAATTGCGCGCAAAACCACCGGGCGCTGCTCGACGCGCTGGCGGCGGGCCCGCTTCCGTCCATTCAAATCATCGCCTTGTGCGGGACGGACGACCACGCCATCGGCGAACTTAACGTGTGGGCGAAGCGAAATCCCCACCAGGCCCTGCGCCCGCTGCCCCGGGTGCCCAACCTCGCGCAATTGATGCGGGTCACTTCGGCGGTGGTCGCCCGCCCGGGCACCGGCACCACGACGGAGGCGATTTTGACCGGCGTGCCGATTTTGTTCAATCCGTTCGGCGGCATCATGCCGCAAGAGATGATTACGGTGAAATTCTGCCGCGAGCATGGTTTTGGCCAAGTCCTGGAGCAGCCGGCGGATTTGGTCGCGGCCATCCGCGCATGGCTCGCGAATCCGGCAACGCTGGCCGCCGAGCGCACGCGGATTCTGGCGGCTCGGCCCGACCGCACTCCGGCGGACATTTTGCGCCGCCTGCGGGAATTGGCCTCGCCTCGGCGGTGATTTTTCCGTTTTGTCCCCCCCACGCCCCCGACTCCACCAGCCTATGCGCCTTTATTTCATCGGCATCTGCGGCACCGCGATGGGCCATGCCGCGCTGCTGGCGCGAGAATTCGGCCATGAGGTTTGCGGCGCCGACACGGACATTTATCCGCCGATGTCGGAAGTTTTGCGCCACGCCAACGTGAAAATTTTTGAGGGCTATGACCACGGGCGGCTGATGTCGCTGCGGCCCGAATTGGTGGTGGTGGGGAACGTGGTCAGCCGCGGGCATGACGAGATGGAGTGGCTGCTGGACACGCGGGCGATTCCGTTTGTGTCCCTGCCGGCGTTCCTCAGCGAATTTATCCTGCGCTGGCGGCGCAACCTGGTCATTACCGGCACCCATGGCAAGACAACCACCAGCGCCATGACTGCCCACCTCCTGCGCGCCACTGCCGCGGAACCGGGCTGGCTGATTGGCGGCGTGCCGCGTGATTTGCCGACCGGGGCGTCGCTCGGGCGGCCGGATGCGCCGTTTGTCATCGAGGGCGACGAATACGATTCGGCTTTTTTCGACAAGCGCAGCAAATTCATCCACTACCATCCCTGGCTGGTCACCATCAACAACCTCGAATTTGACCACGCCGACATTTTCCGCGACCTCGCCGACGTGCAGCGCACTTTTTCGCACTTGCTGAAAATCGTGCCGCGCAGCGGATTTGTGCTCCTGAATGGCGATGATGAAAATGTCGCCGCGCTGCCGCCCGCAACATGGACGACCACCGTGCTGGTCGGCACCGGCGAGGAGTGCGATTTGCGCATCGAGAATTATTCCGAGGACGACCGCGGGGCACGGTTTGACCTCGTGTGGCAGGGGCAGCGCTGGGGCACCATCAACTGGGGTCTGACCGGTCTGTTTAACGCGCGCAATGCCGCGATGGCGGCGCTGGCCGCGGGGCTGGCGCTCGACCCGCACCATCCCCTGCGCCTGCCGCTGGGTCCGCTCGACAATTTCCAGGGGGTGCGCCGGCGGCAGGAAATTTTGCGTTTTGACGGCCGGGTGCTGGTCGTCGAGGATTTTGGCCATCACCCGACCGCGATTCGCGAAACGTTGACGGCCTTGCGGCAGCGGCATCCCGGGCGGCGGCTGCTGGCGTGCTTCGAGCCACGCAGCAACACTGCGCGCACGCGGGTTTTTCAGGAGGCCCTGCCCGCGGCGCTCGCGCCGGCGGACCAGGTTTTTCTGGGACCCGTCCACCGCGCTGAAAAAACGCCGGTGGCCGAGCGCCTTGACCTCGCGGCAATCTGCGCGGAAATCAACCGCGACGCTCCCCCGGAGGCCCCCGCCAAGGCGCGGCATTTTGCAACGAATGCGGCGGTGCTGGAGGCGGCGCTGGCCGTCGCGCGCGACCCGATCAACCAGCCGGTGTTGGCGGTGTTTTTCACCAACGGCTCCTTCGACGGGATTATCGCCGAATTTGTCCAGCAGGCGTGACCCTCACGGCTCCTTCGCCAGCGGGACGGCGAGGCGTTTGATCAGGATGCGCGAATTGCGGCCGTTCTTCATGTAATCCTCCCGGCGGGCGGCGGGCAGGTCATCGACGGTGCCGTCCTCAAAGCCGCACACTTCGCGGAAAAAGGAATAACTCTGGGTGGATAACGCAATCACCCGGGTGAAACCGCGCCGTTGCGCTTCAAGGCAGGCGAATTCCGCCAGCTTGTGGCCGACGCCGCGGCCTTGGTAAAACGGCGTGACAAACACCGAGGCCAGCTCGGCGGTATCGGTGCCTTCGAAAGGTTGCAGCGAGACACAGCCGATGACGCTGCCGTCGATTTCGTAGACGTAGTAGTCGTCAATCTCGCGCTCGATTTGTTCGCGCGTGCGCTGGCGCAGCTTCTCCGTCTTTACCGCGGCGCGGGTAATATTGTAGATGGACTGGGCGTCTTTTTTGCGCGCGGGCCGAATCTGCTGGTATTCGTTGGCGTGAATCATCGTGCCGACGCCGACTTTGTCGAAAATTTCGGTCAGCAGGCCGCCGAGGACGCGGCCGTCGAGGATGTGGGCGCGCGGGGTACCCCCTTCCAGGGCGCGCACGGCGTAGTAGGACTTGCTGCGCAGGCGCTCGTCAATCTGATCGGCGTGTTTTTGGAGGAGAGCCTCGAGTTGCTCGAGCGGAATGTTGGCCTCGACCTGGCCGCCCAGCAGCAGGCCCGCGTGCGGGGTGAGGAAGATGAGCTTCGAGGCGGCGAGGCGGATGGCGAGCTCGCTGGCAAGGTGGTCGGAGTTGATCCGCAGCGAGTGGCCCTCGCGGTCGAAGCCGATGGGGGAAATGACCGGGACGATTTCGAGATTGATGAGCTCGCGAATCAGGTCCACGTCAATTTTGTCCACCTTGCCGCTGAAGAGCTGGTCCTTGCCCTTGACGATGCCGACGGGGGCGGCGCGGACGGCGTTGGTGAGCGCGCACTTCATCCCGGCGTGGGTGAGGCCTTCGATGATCTGGTGGCTGACTTGCGAGGACGTTTCGATGGCAAGCTTGAGCGTCGGCGCGTCGGTTGGCCCGCCGCCGTAGACGTCGCTGACCAGCACGTTGCGCTGGCTGGCGAGGCGCTTGAGCTGCCGGCCGATGCCGTGCACGAGCACGACGCGGATGTGCAGGCTGCGCAGCACCGCGATGTCGGTCAGCACATTCGGCAGGTTCTCGTCGTCCACAATGCTGCCGTCAATCGCGAGGACGAAGACATGGTCGCGAAACTGCGGGACATAGCGCAGGATGCCGCGCAAGTCGGCGGGCTTGAGCGCGTTGGGATCCTCGGGCAGGGGGCCGGGCGCGGCCGGGGGCAGGGTGTCGCCGTCACTCATGGATGGGCAAAAAAACTGCGGAGCACAAATTTCTATTAGCGGTCGTGGCGGGCGATGCAATGCGGAAAATATTGCGCCGTGCCCCGGCCCGGGAAATGATGCCGCATCATGCCGCCGGAAAGCCGCCAGCGCAAGCCCGCGTCCGCCGAGGCCCCCGCGACTTTGCCGCCGGCCTTTGCCAACGACACCGACGCCTTGCTGGCCCATTTGGAATTGGAGCGCGGGTTGTCCAGGAACACGCTGGCTTCGTATGAGCACGACCTTGGCCAATGCGCGCGGCACTTGTCTGAACTTGGTGCCAAAGATTGGCGGGCGGCCACGCCGGAGCAGGTGTCGTCTTGGCTGGTCACCCTGACGCGCCAGGAATACGCGGTGGCGAGCCTGGCGCGCAAATTGACGGCGGTGCGGCTGTTGGCGCGGTTTCTGGTGCGGGAAAATTTGCGGCAGGACGACTTTGCGGCGTTGTTGCCCGGTCCAAGGCCGCGGCGCAAATTGCCCGGCACGCTGACGGCGGCGGAGGTGGCCAGGTTGCTGGAGGCGCCGCCGGCTTCGACCGTCCACGGCTTGCGCGACCGCGCGATGCTGGAAATGATGTATGGCAGCGGCCTGCGCGTGTCGGAACTATGCGCGCTCAAGCTGCAATCGCTCGATTTGGAGCAGCGGGTGGTGCGGGTGTTCGGCAAGGGGGCGAAGGAACGGGTGGTGCCCTTTGGCAAGCCCGCGGCGCAGGCGGTGCAGATTTACCTTTCGGGCGGCCGGCCGGCACTGGTCAAGGCGCGCACAGGCAGCGAATTGTTCCTCAGCCAGCAGGGGAAGGCGCTTTCGCGCAAAATGTTCTGGGTGCTCATTAAACAGCACGCGCGCCGCGCGGGCATCACCCGGCCGGTCAAGCCGCACCTGCTGCGGCACTCCTTTGCGACGCATTTGCTGGCGCATGGGGCCGACCTCCGCGCCATTCAGGAAATGCTCGGCCACGCCGACCTCGCCACGACGCAGATTTACACCGCCGTGGCCGGCCGCAAATTGCTCGATGAGCATTCCCGGCACCACCCGCGCGGGCGGAAATAGCCTTGTCATTCGCGCTTTCCGGCAATTAAATTCCGCTCCATGAAAGTCACCGTATTCGTCACGCCGAAGAAGAATCTGCTCGACCCGCAGGGTGATGCCGTGGGGCACGCGATGTCGAGCCTGGGTCTGCCCGCGGAGCAAGTCCGCGTGGGCAAGACCATCGAGTTTTCGGTGGCGGGCGCGGACACGCCGGATTTCCGCGCGGCGCTGGACCAGCTTTCGCGTGACTTGCTCAGCAACCCGGTCATCGAGGACTATCGCTACGAGATTAAACCCTGAAGGGGAGCCGCGGTTTTTGGAACAATCTTTTCCGGGGTGATTCACGATGAAAATCATCCGTTATGCACCGCTGGCCGGCGGAGTACCGCAATGGGGCTGGATTGATGGGAACGGGAACGCCAAACGCTTTCGTGACGGCACGACGTGGGGTGCCTGGCAAAAGATCGACGAGGCCGCGCCGCCGCACAAACTGCTCGCGCCGGTGGCACCGCCGGTGATTTTTGCGATTGGCCTCAATTACCGTGACCATGCGAAGGAGACCGGCGCGCCGATTCCGCAAAAACCCGTGCTGTTTATGAAGTCGCCGCTGTCGCTGCAGAATCCCGGCGATCCGATTTTGCTGCCCCGGGGCCTGCGCAGCGACCAGGTGGACTACGAGGCCGAACTGGCGATTGTGATTGGCCGCACCTGCAAGAATGCCACCCCGAAAACCGCGCTGGGTTTTGTCGCCGGGTTTTGCAACGCCAACGACGTGAGCGCGCGCGACTGGCAGCGCCAGTGGGGCGGGGGACAGTTTTGCCGCGGCAAGACCTTCGACACGTTCTGCCCGCTGGGGCCATGGCTGGTGACGCCGGACGAACTGCCGCCAACGCTCGATGTGGCCGTGCGCAGCCGCGTCAACGGGCAGGAGCGCCAAAATGCGCGCACCACTGAGATGATTTTTGCGGTGCCGGAGTTGATCGCCTTCCTGAGCGGTTCGACAACGCTGCCTGCCGGAGCGGTCATCCTGACGGGCACGCCCGCCGGGGTGGGAATGGGACGCACACCGCAGGTCTGGCTGCAATCCGGTGACGTGGTTGAGGTGGAAATTGACGGCTTGGGAATTCTCCGCAATCCTGTGGCCGAGGAGACCACTTGACCGAACCCGCCGCACAGCCCGCTTCGCCCACCCCTTCGACCGGCGAAAAGGCGCAAACGCCGCCGCATTTGAAACGCCGCCGCCGGTCAGACTGGCTGGCGCGCCCGGAAATCTGGCTGATATTGCTTTTACTGGGCGCGGTGGTGCTGGCGGGGGGCGGGACGCCGGTCTGGGCGCGGGCGGTGGTGATGCTGGTTGTTGGCGGGTGGGTTTTTTTGCGGCCGCCCACGGAAACCCCGTCGCGGCAATTTGAACTCGCGCTGGCGGCCTTT
>DASZWY010000057.1:0-5957 GCA_035546135.1 Opitutales bacterium | reverse complement strand
CGCGTAAATGGTCCAGGTGTCCTCGTCTTCGATGCGCGAGTAATACATCGGCCCGGCGGACACCGTCAGCACGCGGTTGACTTTGTAAGTGGGCCCCGCCGCGATGGCGACTTGGCCGCCGTCGCCCAGCGTGCCCGCGGTCTCCGCCGAAAAACCGGCGCTGATATACCCGAATGCGCTCCAGTCCGGGTTGAAATCGTGCGAATAAAGGGCATTGGCGCCGATTTTTTGCACGTTGCCGAAGGGGGATTGCGCGCCGCTGAAATCATAATTGATGTAGGCATAACCCAGGGCAACGGTCACATGGTCGGCATCCCAATCCATCGCGTGTTGTGCACCGAGGGCGAAGCGGTTCGTGCTCATGCTGGCGGAGGTGCCTTTAACGTCCGCCGAAAAAACGTGCTCGTAACCGCCTTGGACGATCAGCGAAAGCGGCTCGTGGGCCGGGGTGGCGGGTGCCGGGGTGGCATTGCCCGAGGCCGGGGCGGTTTGGGCACCGGCGTTGGCGCAGGCGAGAGCGGCCAAGGCGACAGCCAGGGTGCGGTGTAACAGGGTGGGGCGGGCGGGGAAGGCGTGATACATGGCCTTGGGGTAACCTTCCGCCGTGCTGAAGGCAAACTTCTTTGGCAGGGCTGTCCCTCAACCCCGCAAGACCATCAACTCTTCCAGATTCGCGAATTTCGCCTCCAAAGTGGATTCCTCGTCGAGGGTCTTTTGCAAAATCTCCACCACCGGCGCCAGGCCCAGTAGTTGCGCGAAGTCGCGCGCGCCGCAATAACCCGCGACTTCGAAGTGCTTGATTTTCCGGGCGGCCTCCACCAGCGCGCGGTCGCGCGAAGGGCCGGGGCGGTTCTCTTCGATGGTTTCGCGCAGGCCGATGAGCAGCCCTTCCATGGTCAGGCAGTTGCGCCCGTCCGCGGCCAGGCCCAGTATCTCCTGCACGCATTCGAGCCGGCGCAAATGTTCCGAGGTATGTTCGAGATGAACTTCGCAGGTGGCGCGCAGGACGGGGTCGGCGCTGGCCAGCGCCATCATCGGCAGGACCTCGCCGAGCAGTTTCTCCGCGCTGTATAGCTCCTGCACCTCCTCGGTCAGCACATGAGCCAGCGTGCGCAGCCAATGCTTTTCAAAGGAACCCTCCGCCGTCGGCTCACTCGGTGCCTCGGCGAGGCCGGGCAACGCCGTGAGGGGGGCATTGCCCGCCGCTTCCCAGCGGGGTGCGGCGTCATCGCCAAAATAATCGGGAAAATTTTCGGAAAAACTCATGGCGCGGGGAGAGAGTGGGGATGATAATTGCGTCCTTGAGCAGGGCGGGGAAAAAGCTTTCAAGTACAGACCTCGATGCACCAGACAAGTTTCTCAAATTCTTCGCGCGGCCGGCCGGTTTTGCGCTCAAGGTGCTCGAACAATTCCTTTTCGCAGCCCGCGGTGTAGTGCAAGTCGTCATCCGTCAGCACCAGATACTGCTCCTTGAACACATCGCGGATGGCGGGCCAGTGCTCTTGCATGATTTCGGCCACGGATTTATGCGCGCAGTCGCCCCCCTCCGCGCCCGGCAAAGCGGCGCGGGGATAACTGGGGGTGGTTGCGGCCAATGAATGCATATGAGATATTTCGCCGTGCAGCGCCGGGGGTGTAAGCGCCTCGCACCTTCCTTTCCGCGCCCGGCTTGTGGACGGCTGCCGGAATCTGTTTTTCGCTACGTTATTATACACCCTTTTTTGAAAAAATGTAACGGCGGCATCCATTTTTTTCTCCACGCGCGCATTCTCAACTTTTTTTTACGCAAGCAGATGTAAACACCCCAAGGGATTCGGGAAGAAGCAGTAGGCTGAACCGGGTGAAGAACTCAGCTTGGAAATTCGCGCCGCGCAATGGTCAGTTTCCCACGCGAAAAAAATTTGCGCCAACCATTGCGGAACCAAACTCACGAGCCAGCCCTGGCCATGCCACCACCTAAGCATCAAAAAATGGCGCCCCCACTGGGAATCGAACCCAGATTTGAAGAATGAGAATCTTCCGTCCTAGCCGTTAGACGATGGGGACCTTAAAACCGAAGGGAGAGGGTAGAAAGCAAAAGGCCAAAGGGCAAGACTAGGTTTGCGGACGCGCTGGTCCTCGATCGGCGCGAGCTGGATGCTTCCCCGGCACCGAAAAAAACTGTTTTCATTCTCCCCTTGCCATCCTACCTTCGGTCTTTTCCATGTCTTCCCCCACAGCCCCGCGCCCGGACACCGGCGCCATCCTTTACGACTTGCCCTCGCCATACGTGCCGCATCCCGAGTTCGGGTTGCTGCACCTGCCGCGCTTCATCGCCAAAATCCGCAAGCACCTGGCCGGCGAGTTGCCGCCGTCCTACCAGCGCAATTTTACGCGAGGCTTCGATGGCTTTCTGTGCCTGCACCTGGGCGTGGATCCGCAGGCCGTCATCGCCGCAGTGCGCGACTCCCAAAGCGAAGCCGACCTGACCGCCCGGCTGCGGGCGCTGTTTCCAGCCGACGCGCGGGTGGCCAAATGGAACCGCGAATTGGTGCAAAAGGGCATGAGCGAGATGGGACGCGAAGCCCTCGAGGCCACCAAAAAGAAAATGGCCATCGCCCATCGCGACGACCTGCGTTCCTTCGCCGACATGATTGAATATGACGAAGGACGGGTGGAGTGATTAACGATGCTGTTGGGGGTTATGAAAACTATTCTTTATGGCGTTATTTGTGTGAAAGCAGCCTAACGACTTGCCCGCCAAGTTGTAAAAGCTTTTTGCAACTTGAAATGTAAAAGCTGGTTTCATGGTCTAGACCATGTAGACCGCCTCTCGCGCTCCCGCATTCCGGCGGTCTACCCCCTTTGCCTTCTCTTCATCACGTTCGTCCCCTTCCTATGAAAGTACAGTCCTTCAAGTCCATTATGCTCGTGACCATCTGTGTCTGGGGCGTCACCGGCGCGGTGGCGTTCTGGGCCGGCAATAAATTTGGCACGAACGGCAAGCTGGTTGCCAGTGCCTCCGATGGTTCCAAGGGCGACAAGGACGCCCTCCAGCGGGCCTTGGAAAAGGCCGTCATGGCCCATAGCGGCTCGACCAAAGACCCCGGTGCGCCCGCCACGGAACAATTGCTCGCGTTCAAGGGCAAGCTCGACCCCGCGCAACTCGCGCGCTGGGCCGCCAGCCTCAGCCCCGGCGATTGCGCCAAAGTCATGGCCGATTTGCAAAAGCTGCCCGCCGGCGCCAAGCGCGACGCCATGCTCGGCGCGTTGTATGATTCCTGGGCCAAGCAGGACCCGCAGGGCTTTCTGACCAACGTGGGCAAGATGACCAACCCGACCGCCCGTGCCGCCGGCACCGCCAAGGCCCTCAACGCCTGGGCCATGCAGGACCCGAAGGCCGCGCTGGCCTGGCTGGACAAAAATCCCGGCACCACCGGCGCTTTGCAGGCGCAGCAATTCAACGCCATCATGGCCGGCTTTGCCGCCAACAATCCCGACGAAGCATATAAATACGTCACAGACATGCCGGACGGCGCGACGCCCAACAGCGCGCAGGCCCAGGCCAAAATTGCCGCGATGCAGGCCGTAATCAGCGGCATGGCCGACCAGGGCAAGTTCACCGATATTTTGGCGATGGTCGGGCAGCTACCCCCCAACTCGCAGATTCAAATGCAAGCCTACCAGTCCATGCTCGCGCAATGGGCGACGAATTCCCCGGCCGACGCGGCGCAGTGGGTCGCCGGGCTTGACCGCACCCAATTTCCGCAAGCACGCCAGTACGCCAGCCAGCTCGTGCAAAACTGGGCCGCCAGCGATCCCGTGGGCGCCGCTCAATGGGCCGCCGCGCAAGATGCGGCCAACGCCGCCAATGCAACCGGCGGTCGCGCTGGCCGCGGGGGCAATCTCCTCGCCACGGCGGTTGGCCAGATGGTGGCGGATGGCGACGTGGACCAAGCCGGCACATATTTGAATACCTTGCAGGCCGGGCCGGAGAAAGATTCCGCGGTGGCGGCCTATATTACTGGCGCCGCCAGCCAGGACCCCGCCGGCGCGATGGTTTGGGCGCAAACGATTACCGACCCCAACACCCAAAACCGCATGACCATGACGGTCGCCTACACTTGGAATCAGGAAGACCCGACGGGTTTTGCCAATTATCTGGGCACATTGCCGCCGGCGACAGCGCAGCAGTTGCAGGCAGCGGCCGCGGGCGGTGGATTTGGATTCGGCCGCGGTGGTCGCGGCCAGGGTGGCGGCTTTCAAGCTGGTGGCTTCCAGGGTGGCGGTTTTCAAGGCGGTGGCTTTCAAGGCGGCAACGGCGCGGTCAATAATGGCACCGGCCAAGGCGGCCCGAGCGTGACGCTTGGCAATGGCGCCCAAGCAGGCCGCGGCGGTCGCCGGGGTGGTCGTGGTGGCGGCGGCGGCGGGGGTTAATTTACCCGGGCGGCTGCGCCGCTTTTCGATAGCTCAACGGCTGCTTCTAACGGCGGCTGCGCCGTGTTTTTCACCGGATTGTCATGCAACCTTCCCGGCGGGATGATGTTTTCTAGATTGGAAGGTCAATCCATGAAAATCAATTATTACCGAAGCATTATCTATTTGGCGTGTTGCACCGCCGCCGGGGCGGTTGGTTTTTACGCCGGACGCGCGACTTCAACTTCTGCGCCAAAAACGGCCGCCACGAAAACACACGCGATTCCGGCGGTTGGTGGCGGGCGGGTGGTGGGCGCATCCGCCGCGTCCGACCGGGCGATGGTCGAGGATTTTCTTAAGAGCAAAGGGAAGCCCGACGCCCTGAAACTTGCCGAGTGGGCCAAGTCGCTCAGCCCCGCCGAATGTTCGGCGTATTTGAACGACCTGCAAAAATTGCCGCCCGGGCTGCAACGCGATTCCGTTCTCGAAGCGGTCATTGGCTCATGGGCGGGCAAAGACCCGCAGGGGTTTCTCGCCGCGACCAAGAGCATTTCCGGCCCGCAGATGCGCGAGGGCGGGGTGGACGCCGCGCTGAAATCGTGGGCGGCGCAGGATCCGCAGAAGGCCTTGCAGTGGATTAAGGACAATCCCGGTGACGCGCCGACTGCCGCGTTGAACGCCCGCTATGTGTCCGCCATCGCCGGTTATGCCGCCACCGACCCGCAAGCCGCTTTTGCCGCGGTGAATGCGCTGGGTGAGGGCACGCTTTCCGACCAGCGTCTCAAAACCCAGGCGCTGCAGGCCGTCATGGGCAGCCTCGCCGATCAGGGCAAGTTTACCGACGCTTCAACGATGCTCGCCACTTTGCCCGATAACTCACCGCTCAAAAATCGCGCCTACAACCAGTTGGCGAGCTCTTGGGCGCAGTCCGATCCGCAGGATGCCTCCGCCTGGGTGGCCACGCTGACCGACCCGCAAATGCGGGAGAATCTCGGCGGCCAGGTGGCCGCGCAATGGGCGGCCACCGATCCCTCGGCTGCCGCCGCTTGGGCGGCTCAAATGGACGTGCAGGCTTCCGCCGGCATGCCCAATGGCGGAGGCCCTTCCAATTATCTGCTGGCCGATGCGATGCGCACTTGGGCGGCCTATGACCTGGATGCTCCCGCGGCCTTTTTGAATCAGTTGCCCGCGTCGCCGGACAAGGATGGCGCAGTCGCGACCTTTGCCATTTACGCCGCGCAGGAAGACCCCGCCGGCGCAATGAATTGGGTAAACACAATTGGCGACGACCAAATGCGGCAGCGTCTCGCGATGGCGACAGCCTTGGAATGGTCGCAGACCGATCCCAGCGGCTATCAGCAATTTCTTTCCACGACGAACGTGCTGACCCCGCAGCAAAAACAAATGTTGAACAATGTTCCGCCCCGGTTCGGTCAATTCCTCACCGGCGGTTACGGTGGCGGCTTTGGCGGTCAGGCAAATAACAATCCCGGCGGCATCCCCCAGCGCGTGCAGGATTTCATCATCAACGGCGGTGGCGTTGGTGGCCGGGGCGGAATGTT
>DASZWY010000056.1:0-9434 GCA_035546135.1 Opitutales bacterium | reverse complement strand
GGTTGGGGGGTGGAAAATCCTTGCTGAAGGCATAAAATAAAGGCATGGAAGAAGGTTTCCTGAACTAGCAGCCCCGGAAGGTGTTATGGCAGGAGCCGGTCCCCACCCCTTTATCCCTCCGAATTTTATCCATGCGACCCGTCCAAGCTTGTTTCCCCATGAACGCCTCGAAGTTGATGACCCTGCGCCCCGCGCGCCGCCCGGCCGGCCGGCTCCGCTCCGGGTTCGCCCTCATTGTCAGCCTGAGCCTGATGACGCTGCTGCTGCTGCTGGTGCTCACGCTCACCATCCTGGTACGGCTCGAATTGCAGACGGCCAAGGGCAATCTTTACACCGAACAGGCCAAGCAGAACGCCCTGCTGGCCGCGTATATCGCCATCGGCCAGTTGCAAAAATTTGCCGGCCCGGACCAGCGCATCACCACCACTGCGGACTTCATGCGCATACGCGACATCAATGACCAGGCCACTTCGCTACCCTCCGTGGACTCCAGCAGCACTGGACGCAATTTTTCATACGTTCTGTCCAAATCCGAAGGCTGGTACAAGGACTTGTCCCAACCTTACGGCATTCCCTCTCCGAACAGCGGCGTATTGTACTGGACGGCCGTCTGGGGCAATGGCGCCACGCCGCTGTCCATCTACACCGGCCATGATCCGACGACTGGGAATATTTCACCCTACCCGATACTTTTGAACTACCTGATCAGCGGCGATGAAGGCACCTCCCTGACGGCTCAATCCAACGGCGTGGTTGGCATCCCCGATACCATCAACTTCACTGCTGACCTCGGCCAGGCCCAGAATGCGATTGCCCTGACCAATGGCTCCATTACCCAGGCCGATTGGACCGGCTTGACGAACAATATCATCATGAAGCCCACTGCCGGGCCAAACTCGACGGTGCCGGCCATCATGCTGGTAGGGCCGGTTACCGCCTATACCAATAGCACCGCCAAACCGCACTACTACGTGGGCAATGATGCCAGCAAAGGTAAAATCAAGGACTATGACGCGCGACTCAACGACGTCATCGTGCCGCTGGTCAAAATCAATGTTCCGGGAGAATCAGATTCAGACGTCACCGTCGGACGGTACGCCTTTTGGGTGGGGGATGAAGGCGTCAAAGCCAAATACAACATGCCGGATCCCTATGCCGGCGCCGAGAAAGCTGGTGGCAATGTCACGACCACCACGCCCAATGCCCAGCCGTTGCGCTACCGCCTGGGCTCCGTCGAGCGCGCCGCCATCGAGCGTTTCGCCGAGAATAATCTCAAGCAGATGGACAGCTACGTCTCCGGCGTAAACAACCCGAACAATTACGACAAAACCGCCGCGGCCATGCTGGGCCAGGTGCTCGACCAGCCCCAAGTCGCCCTGCTCGACCACAATCTGGTCGGGTGGGACCACCCGGAAGACCCCACGGAAACCCTGAGGGTGCATTACCAAGACTACACGACGTATTCCTACGGCGTGCTGGCGGATGCCCTGCGTGGCGGCCTGCGTTACGACCTCACCGCCGCCTTTGAGCCGGGGCCTTTTTCCACCGCGGTTTTCACCAATCCGTCGAACGGCCTGAAAGGCAAAGCCATCATTCCGGCCAATACCGTCGCTTCCGCCACCTTCACCACGGAACCCGGCGCGGTCAGCATTGCGCAACGCAACTACGCCGACAATTCCCTGTTCCACGGCCCGGCCGCGCCGAACGTCGCCAACCCCTCCCAGCCCGGTTTGCTGTGGGACGTGCTGGCCTCCTACTACGCCATCGCCGCCAACAACACCTCCGGCTCGCCCATCCAGATGCAGCCGGGCAATGCGACCCAGGCCGGCATTTCCCCCGTCATCCTGCAGGCGCGGCTAAAAATTGGGCAGACGGTGGATGACCAGCAGAACCAATACCTTGCGCTCGAGCCCATTTTCGTCCTCGGCAACCCGTACAACTATCCCATCACTCCTCCGGCCGGCGGGCTGGACATCGGCTTCCGCATCAACACCAATACCAATTGGGAATGGGGCATCCACGCCATCGCGCGCAATAGCGACCGCGTCGCTCCGCACCAATCGGGCGTGGGCGTTTATCTGGGATTTGACAACACCCAGAACGCCAATATTGGCGGCAGCAACAACAGCAGTTTCACCAGCGGTTATAACGGCGCCTATTTTTACCCGCAGTCAGCCATCAGCAATCCCACGCCGGTCCAAGGCGGCGTAAGTTACGGCGGCGGCACCGGCACCGGCGTGCGGCCCGGGTATTACCCGATTTTGAAAAACCCGGTCAGCTATCCCAATTTCACCTTCCCGGTTCCCGGCCCCGCCGGCTCCGCGGGCAACAGCCGGTTCAATTCCCTGCTCGACCAGGTGGCTTTCCACATTCCGAAAACCTTGGCCAACGGCTCCCCGCTCATCTTCCAGCCCGGCGAGGCCATTGTCTTCACCCTGGCGGACGAAAAATCCTCGAACATCGGCGGAAAAAATCTGACCATTCAGTTTCAACCCAATGTAAAATACAACCAAATGTCCACCACCCAGCGCAAGGTCACGGCGGTGGTTGGCACGACTTCTTCGACTCAGAACCTTTATTATTACAACGGCACCCAAATGGTGCCCGTGCTGATGCAGCCCGGCGAACTGGCCTCCAATGTCCATTATTTCATGTTGCGCTATGTCGGCATCAATACCGGCAGTTCGACACTCCTCTCCTACGCCGGCAATACGACCATTCCCACCTCCTGGAACCTCAACGGGAACCCTGCGACTCCCTCCGCGTATGTCAGCAACACCACCAATACCTGGCCCGACCCGCAATTCGGCTACATCTCCACCGCGTGGCCGTCGGTGGCCGCCACGATGGAACTGCGCTATGACAATGTCACCATCACCCCCAACCTTACCGGGGACAACGGCGTTGTGCCTTATACTGCCACGGTCAGCGGCTCCGAGTTCACGACCTATCAAACGACCAGCCACATTGCGCTGCCGGGAGAAAACGTCCTTCAATCCATCACGAATTTCGACCTCTCGGGCGCGGGCCTGCCCGGCAAGACTTACCCCGACCCGGCCGGCTATCTCCCCCCCAACCCCTCGCAAGGCTACCGCCGCCAATTCCTCGGCTCGGGCGGTTCGAACACGGTGCCGACACTGACCAACGGCGTGCTGCCGGTGTTTCTCACTTCTTATGTCATGGCCATGGCCCTGCCCGGGCCGATGGACCCGCTTTATTTCGCGAAAGACAACGCCAGTGCGGGCGATGCGGGCCAGACCACCTTTACCGCGAATTCTCAAGTCAGCTACCGCACCTACATGGACTTCAATATTCGCGCGGTCAACCTGTCCCTCCCGCCTTGGGCGGCGCTGAACAACGCGACGACCAACCCCAACACCATCATCAACACGACCGCTTTCGTCACCGCCCCGCCCTTTGGCCGCATCTGGAACCAGGGTCCCGCCATCGGCGGCGGCGCGGGTGACAACGTGGTTCAAGCCTCGTTCAATCCGAACGACGACCTGGCTTTCAACACCAAGGACGTGGGACCGAACTTGGCGGCATTCACCGGCGCCGGTGCCAGCCAGCTTTACAGTTCGCCGTGGGGCAATTCATTGGCCTCGGGCGGCGGCGTGACCCCCGGCCAGCAATTCAACGTGATGTTCGCCCTGCCCACCCGCGCCAATGCCGGCTCCAGCGGCTCGCAAGCCAACATCCCGAATCCGAACAACCCCTCCCAGAATCTGCCGGACATTCCGATCATGTCCCTCGGCCAGTTGCAACATGCGGACGTGACGGCAGACGATATGTGGGTGTCGGTCGGCTACCAGCGCGGCAACGCCATCGGCAATTCTTATTATACGCCGTTTGTGAACCGCAGCTCCTCGATGCAGACGCACACCATCCAGAGCGGCACGCTGGTGAACCGGATGAATTCGCTAAACGCCGTCACCGAAGGCTTCACCAAAGTCACCACCGCCTCGGGCGCCATCGGGGTGTATGACATCAGCTACCTCATCAACTGCGCCTTGTTTGACCGGTATTTCTTCTCGACCCTGGCCCAGGCCTCGTCCTCCACGCTGCCGGCCAACCAGCGGCTCAAATACGCCGCCGGCATCGTGCCAACCTCCACCGAACTCGGCTTGAACTCGGGCAGCACCACCGTCATTGACCCGGTCACGCATTTGGCCATGTTCCGCGCCTATGCGCCAGCCCGCTACATGATGATTGACGGCGCATTCAACGTGAACTCCACGTCCTTCGAAGCGTGGCGCGCCATCCTTTCGGGCATGCGCAACGTCGCGCTCGCCCAATATGGCGGCAGCGTGGATGGCGGAGGCACCCCCACCACGAACGGTCCGCGTCCCGTGGTTTATTTCCCGCGCCAAATTGCCTCGGGCAACCTGGCCTCGGCGACCGTCACCTCGCGTCCGACCTCCATGACCAGCAATCAGGTCTTTCAACCCATCAAAAACGGCCCGGGCATCAACCCGAACCCCAACTCCGGTGATTCGACCGGGCAGGATGCCGCCTCTTATGCCGGGTTCCGCCAGTTGACCGATGTGGACATTGATTACCTGGCGATGAAAATCATTCAGCAAATCCACTCGCGCGGGCCGTTCCTGTCGCTGGCCCAATTCGTCAACCGGCGCCTCACCCCGCCGACCGCGCACAGCCAGGCCTATCAGGACCCGATGTCCTGGTCCGGTGCCTTGCAAACAGCGATTGACCTTAACTTTGCCAACTCCGGTTCGGGCTTTGGCAATCCCAGCAATTCCCTGAACAATTTTTACCAAGGCGCGGTCAACGCGGGCAGCAATCCGACTTCACCGATGGGCGTCAATTTCACCCTGTTGCCGGCGGATTCGCAAGGCGGCGCCAATAACAACCAAACCTACCCGGAAGGGTCCGCCCCGTTTGGCACTTCGGTGTATCCGCTGGGCTCCGGCGACCCGAACAGCCGCCTGGTCGGCATCCCCGGCTGGCTGACCCAAGCCGATCTGCTTACAGCGCTGGCCCCGATTCTCTCCGTGCGTTCGGACACCTTTATTATCCGTACTTACGGCGAGGTCATCAGCCCCGACGTCACGCAGGGGGTCGGCTTGGATGACTCCCTGGCACAGGACCCGACCAAAATTCTCAGCCGCGCCTGGTGCGAAGTGGTCGTGCAGCGCGTGCCGGATTATCTTGCCACGGACTCCGGCAGCCTCAATGATCCTTCCACGACTACCGGGTTGAATGCGCCGAACCCCGCCACCGGCGCCGGCAGCACCAAACCGACCTTGTCACCCGTTAATATCGCCTTCGGTCGCCGCTTCAAAATTGTTTCCGTGCGCTGGCTGTCGGCCAATGACATTTAAACACTCCATGCGTCCCTCCTCGTTATTCAGCCTTGCTGCGTTGTTCGCCGCTGGTGGCATTATGGCCTATGCCCAATCCGCCGCGCCGTCTTCCTATAACGCCAAACCCGCCGCGGCCAGCGGGAGCGCCAAGGCTGCCACCGCCAGCGGCAGTGCCACGGCGCACCGTGCCTTGCCCACGGTTGCGGTGACCTTCCACACCTACGCGCTGGATGGAGTGGTGCAAGGAGCTTATTATCGCTCCGGCGCGACCATTATTCCGCTTTCCGCGCGTGCCCTGACCTTGAGTCCGAATTCCTACACCTATGCAGGCCCGGACAAAATGGAGATCTTACATCCCCAAGCCAAGCCGGCCGCCGCGGAAGGAAGCGGTGCTGCTCCAGCGGAAGCTTCTCCACCCCCGCGTGGTGGCCGCGGGCGGCGCGGCGGACCGCCGCCCCTGCCCTCCGGGCCGATGGACACCGTCGGCGCGGTGACCTTTCCGCGCAACGGCAATTATGTGCTTTTTCTCCAGCAAGATTCCACGGGCGCCGTCAGCGGCATTCCACTGAACAACGACCCTCGCGAATACCCCGTCGGTTCCATCCGCTTCGTGAACACGACGGATTTTCCGATGGCAGTCAGAATTGGTGATGGCGACCCCGTGCCGCTCAAGGCCAACGATTTCTACCTCTATAAGCCGAAGGGCACCGACCAATTCGTCGTGCGGATTGACCGCACCGACATCGCCGACAATACCAGCGTTACCGGAGCACCCATGGCACCGCCCAGTCCGGGCATGCGCACGTCGGCGTTCATCTTTATCGGTAATCTCCAGCAGGTTTTGAAAGAAAACGCGCAGCCGAATTTCAACATCCGTTTCGACAGCGATGCGCCGGGGTCCAACCAGGGCCCGTCCCCCGGGGGCGGCCAGGGCCGGCGCGGAGGCAATCGTGGTGGCACCGGCGGTTAAGGCTGGCGGCGGCAAAAGTTTATTCCAATCCCAGCTTTTCCCGGCCGGCGGCGGAAATCATGTGCGGACTCCATGGCGGGTCCCAGACAATGTCCACTTGTGCGGCGGCCACGCCGGGCAAAGTCTCGATCCGGGAACGCGCGTCCTGGGCGATAACCGGCCCCATCCCACAGCCGACCGCCGTGAGCGTCATTTTCACCAGGACTTTTTTCCGGCCCTCCGCCGCATCCTCCACCCGCAAATCGTAAATCAAACCCAAGTCCACAATGTTGACGGGAATCTCGGGATCGTAGCACTGCCGTAGGGCGTCCCAGATTCCTTCCTCGGAAAATTCCGTCTGCGTGGCGGGTGCGGAAACCGGCGGCCCAGCCGCCAACGCCTGTGCGCGCGGCCCCAACGCATCCAAATCACGCGGACCAATGCGGTACAAGCCCAAGGCGTTGCGCACCGTCACGGATCCGCCCAAGGCCTGGGTGACCGTCACCGACTCGCCCTGCCGCAGAACGACCGCGTCGCCTGCGGGAATGAGTGTCGCCGGGCAATCGCGCTGCAAAATAAAATCTTCGTTGACCATGCCCCACACCTTTTCTCCTCGGCCCGCGGTTGTCAATGGGCAAGCCCGTTTTCATCTCCTTGCAGCTTTGCGCTTGGCCTCGGGGGGTTTTGTGCTATTTTAAAGAATTCACCACCCCCTAACCTGCACCCCATGAACTGGAAACGCACTCTTCTGCTTTGGGCCGCCCTCGGCGGCAGCCTGTCATTTTTCACCGTTGCGCGCGCCGCCACGCCCGCGATTGCCGACGACGAGGTGCCGCGCTACCTCGACGCGCAGCAGGCAACCCAGTGGAACGACGCGCAGAAAAAACTCAAGGATGCCACCGCCAAATTGGAAGAAGGCAACAAGCTGGTGAAAGAAGTGCAGGATCCCTCGTCCCTGGTCAAACTCGATATCGAAAAAGACCATGCCAAGGGCACCGCGATCGTCAAGGACGCCACCCAGGCCAGAAACGACGCGAATCGGACGCTGGGCACGCTGCGTCGCGCGGCGATTGAAAACCGCAACAAGACCATGGCCAACGCCAAGGCCACTGCGGCGCTGACCTACACGATGGCCACCGCGCAGTGGCCCGAAGCAGTCGCCTCGATGACCAAAGGCGTCCTCGCCGCCCTGGCCGAACAGCGGTACAAGCACGTCTACGTCGGCGGTGTTTATTCGTTTGGCAAAGACGCCAAATACACCGCTCGCCCCGCGCTCGCCGCGCAAGTCGCCGCCCAGCTTGCCCAACTGGATAAAAACAAAGTCTTTTCCGCCTCACCCGACGACGCCTTCAAGCTCGGCCAGGACAACGGCAAACTCATCATTTCGTATCCCGACCGCGCCGCCAACGGCACAAGCAAATCCGCCGCGATCTTTGGTGAAGTGGTCTTCGAGCCGCGCAGTGGCTATGCCGCCGTCGCCCTGCGCGCGGTGGACCTGAATACGATGCGCATCGTCGCCAGCCAGGCCATGATGCTGTCGGTCGAACCCTCGCTGGCCAAGCTGATTGGCTTGGCGGCCTACGATGTCCCCTCCAAACGCATTCAGCCGGCACCCGAAAACAAGGCCAAATCCAAGGATGAGGATGACTCTGGAACAGCCCCGGCGGTGACGGTCAATTTGCAAGACCCGGATGACGTCCTGGGCAAAGCCGCCAAGGCGAACTCCGCCTTCGGAGTTGCAACGGCCGGCCACAAAGACGCCCTGCCCAATCGTTTCGCCATTTTGGCGTTCAAATCCTATCTCGTTGACCAGCGGAAGGATTTGCAAACTTCCGATGTGGATTTCCTGACCTTGGCAGTACCGACGGACAAGCCCGGCAACACCGCCACGGTGCCCGCCAATTTGGTTGGCGTCTGGATGCTGCCCAATTTGGATGATTTGTCTTCCACCAGCATTTCCCTCGACCCGGTCAAGGCGCACGACCTCGGGACCAATGCCGACCTGCCCGTGGGCAAGCTGACCATTGAGCGCAATCTTCCCAAATTGACCTACCCCTCGTCCGACGAGTTGAAAGCTGGCGGTTATTAACGCTGGCTTGAGGGGAGGTAAATACCCTGTTTTTACCATTGCGTTTCTGCCCTGGTAAGATATGTCTATCTAACGCCCGCATAACGCGCCGCCCACGGTGATGAACCAGCAGCCGTACAGCCTGCTCGAGCCGGACACGCGCAATCCTCTTGCGGTGGCTGAAGCGGTTGAAAATTTGCACAGCCGGATGTTCGCCGGCACGCCCTGCCCGTACGTGCGGCCGGTGCTGGCCGGCATCGAAGGCATCTTTGCCGGGCGCTGGGGCGACTATCAGGCGATGGATACGGCCTATCACGATTTGGAGCACACCCTTCAAGCCACCCTGTGCTGCCTCCGCATCCTGGCCGGCAGCCAGCGCGCCGGCGCCGCCAGCCTGCAGCCGCGCAATTTCCGCACCGCCTTTCACGCCATGCTGCTGCACGACGTGGGCTATTTGAAGAAACGCGGCGACAACGAGGGCACGGGCGCCAAATACACCCCCATTCACGAACCGCGCGGCTGCGATATCGCCCGCGAATTCCTCGCCGAGGAAAAATGGGCGCACGCGGACATCGAGCGCGTCTGCTCGCTCATCCTCTGCACCGGGCCGCGCAGCAACCTCGGCGGCACCCGCTTTGGCGACCCCATCCACCGCTTTCTCGCGCAGGCCGTGTGCACCGCCGACTTTCTCAGCCAGATGAGCGACCCCGGTTATGTGCAAAAGCTGCCGGACTTGTTTGAGGAATTTTCCGAGAGCGACCGCGCCAACCACGTCCCGGAAGACCAGCGCCAGTTCAAGACGGTGGGCGACCTCTACCGCGGCACGCCGGCCTTCTGGGAAAACTTTGTCATGCCCAAGCTCAAGGGCGAATGCGGCGATGTCGGGCGTTACCTCGCCGACCCCTACCCGGACGGGCCGAACCCTTATTTTGAACAGGTCGCGGCCAACATTGACGCCATCAAGCGCATCGTCGCGGTGTCGAACCGCAGCCTCACGCACGTGGTCAAACACATGGGCTAAGCGGGCCGGGTTTAGGCGACCCGGAATCCCGGGTGTGCGAGATTGTATTGCGCGACGTAGTCGAGAAAAGCC
>DASZWY010000055.1:0-4998 GCA_035546135.1 Opitutales bacterium | reverse complement strand
CCTGCTCAAAGGTCGCCCCGAACACCAGCACCATCGAAAACGCGAGCAGCGTGACCGTCAGCCAGATGGAGGAAAAGAGTTTGAAGAGGGCGCGCATGGTGCGGGAGGGCGAGTTTAGTCCTGCCACTTCACGCTGTCGAGGAAGGCGCGGAAGTTCGAACGCTGGGCCTTGACGACGGGGGTGGAGCCGAAGAGCACGAACGACCAGACACGGTCGGGCATGATGACCAGCGCGCCGTCGAGGCTCTGGCCGCTGGGGCCATCAAGGCTGACTAGGCTGGTTTGGCGGCCATCAATGGCGAAGTTCGTCACGTCGTGGTTCAGCACGTCGTCGCTGACATCGGTGGTCATGCCCACGCGCCCGCGCCAGCGCCGGACGTTGGCGAGCAGGCCGCCGAGGTTGCCCTGAAAGACGGTGACGGAAATTTCCGCCTGGTTATCCGCGCCGGTGTTCGGAGGGAATATCCAGCTGCCCTTGCGGGTGACGGTCAGGGCCTGTGGCACCCATTCTGCCGGGGCCGACCATTTGGGCGTCGGCGTGGCGGCGGTAAATTCGGCCATGCCCGGCAGCACCTCCATGCCGGGCGTTTGCGTCGCGATGGCGGGATGGCCGGGCGGCAGGCTCGTGCCGCCGACGGCACCCGGTGGGCGCTCCTTGGGTACGCGCTCCACATGGATGGAGTCGTCTTCCTTCGGTTTGCATGCCGCAGCCAGCAACGCCGCAGCCAGCAGCGCGACAAGAACTTTTTTATCCACGAATGGATAGGAATGGGAGAAAACACGGGCCATAGGGCGGGGCCGTTAGGCAGCAGCAATACAGAGGACAGAGCTTAATGAACGAAGTTCGATTCCAGAACCCCTAAAATACCACCAGAAGCAGTAATAAGGAAATATTTTGGAATCCATTTCCCCTAAAATTCGCGGCGATTTGTGGACAAGTCATTGATTATGAACTGAATTTAAACACCGCCACGTCGCCGTCCTGGAAGAGGTAGTCGCGGCCCTCCAGCCGGTATTTGCCGGCCTCGCGGGCGGCGACATACGAACCGGCGGCAATCAGGTCGTTATAGGAGACGACTTCGGCCTTGATGAAGCCTTTCTCAAAGTCGGTATGGATGACGCCGGCGCACTGGGGGGCGGTCATGCCTTTCTTGAAGGTCCAGGCCCGGGCTTCCTTTTCTCCGGCGGTGAAATACGAGGCCAGCCCCAGCAGCGCGTAGGCGGCGCGAATCAGCTGCGAGACGCCGCTGTCCTTCACCCCAAGTTCCTTGAGGTAATCCGCCGCCTCCGCCGGCGCAAGGTCGCCGAGTTCTTCCTCGATTTTCGCGCAAATGACGCAGGCGCCCGCGCCGAGGTGCTCCTTGGCGTATTGCTTGACCTTGGCGACGTGCGGATTTTTGTCCGGCGCGGCCATGTCGCTCTCGGCGACGTTGCAGGCAAAGAGCACCGGCTTCGAGGAGAGCAGCCCGGCGTGGTTCATCAGGGCTTTTTCATCGGCGTGCAGCTCCAGCAGGTTGGCGGGCTTGCCCGCGCCGAGGTGGGCGATGACGCGCTCGAGGAACACCACCTGCGCGGCGGCGTCCTTGTCGTGGCCCTTGGCCTTGTTGCGGGCGCGGTCGAGCTGGCCTTGCGCGCTTTCCAGGTCGGAAAGCATCAGCTCCGTGGCGATAATCTCGATGTCGCGCACCGGGTCCACCCCGCCCATGGTGTGGACGACATCCGGGTCCTCGAAGCAGCGCACGACGTGGACGATGGCCTGCACTTCGCGGATGTGGGAAAGGAATTTGTTGCCGAGGCCTTCGCCCTTGCTCGCGCCGGCGACGAGGCCCGCGATATCCACAAACTCCATCGCCGCCGGGATGATGACGCTGGTCTTCGCGATTTTCGAGAGCGGGACGAGCCGTTCGTCCGGTACTTCGACGGCGCCGACGTTGGGGTCAATCGTGCAGAACGGGTAGTTCGCCGCCTCGGCCTTGCGCGAGCGCGTCAGCGCGTTAAACAGCGTGCTTTTGCCCACATTGGGCAGCCCGACAATGCCAGCTTGGAGCATTTTAAGAAAAGATGAAGGATGAGAGAGGGGAAGAGGGTACTGGCGCCTGAATCACGCACCAGCCCTTTCCGTAGGTCAAACCGCCTAGTTTGCCCGCGCCTTTACCTGCTTGCCAGCCCAAAGCGCAACTCCCCGCTTGCCAGCGGCAGGGCGGCGGGGTAGGGATGGCCCGCTATGAGCGATACTTCCAAGCCCTCCGCCGCGCCCAAGGAATTCGCGGGCGTCACCGTGCTCACCAAGGCGAACATCTATTTCGATGGCGGGGTGGCCAGCCACACCGTCATCCTGCCCGACGGCACCAAGAAGACCCTCGGCCTCATCCGCCCGGGCTCCTATCATTTCAACACTGACGCGCCGGAGCGCATGGAAATCGTCGCCGGATCTTGTCGTGTGCACCTCGACAACGAAAAGGCCGTGACCGACTACGAGGCGGGCACGTCCTTCAACGTCCCCGGGCGCTCGGGTTTCCAGATCGAGGTCGCCGGTGGCGTCTGCGAGTACATCTGCTCTTTTCTGAAATAGAAATTTACCGCGGATAACCCGGATTTCGCCGATATCGGAAATCCGTGCCCATCCGTGAAATCCGTGGTTAAGCAAAAATACAACCATGCGCTGGCGTTGCACGTGCGCTTATGACGGGACGGACTTCCTGGGCTGGCAGAGCCAGCAGGGCGGCGGCACAGTGCAGGACTTTCTGGAAAAGCGTCTCGCGCAGATTTTCCAAAAGCCCGTGCGCATCCATGGCAGCGGGCGGACGGATGCCGGGGTCCACGCCCGCGCGCAGGTGTTTCACTTCGACGCCGAATGGGCGCACCCCGTCGCGCATTTGCAGCGCGCCCTGCGCAGCGGCCTGCCCGCGGGCATCGCGGTCACGGCTGTGCGCCGCGCCGCGCCGGATTTCCACGCACGGTTTTCGGCGAAGGGCAAGCGCTACCGCTACCGGCTATATCGCGGCTATGCCGGGCCGTTCGAGTCGCGCTGGTGCTGGTCGTTTGGCGACCGTGCGCTCGATGTCGCCCAAATGCGCGCGGCGGCCAGGCAGCTCCTTGGGAAGCATGACTTCTCCGCATTTTCCAGCAAATCCGCCGAGGGCGAAAACCCGGTGAAGCATTTGCGGCGGCTCGACGTGCGGGTGCGCGGCCGGCGCATCGAATTCGTCCTCGAGGCCAGCGGGTTCCTTTACAAAATGGCGCGCGGCCTCGTCGGCACGCTCACCGATGTCGGCCTGGGCAAGTTGACGCCCGCGGACATTGACCGCCTGCGGAAATCCTCAACCCGCACCCATGAGGTCGTCACCGCGCCCGCGGCGGGGTTGTGTTTGGAAAAAGTCTTCTATTAACCACAACTGGAACAGGTTTCATGGATAAATTTCGTTCGTGGAAATCCCCCGGCGGCGGATGTTTCGTCGCGCCGGGCGTAATAATTCGGCGTTGTCCCCCAAAAAATCCCGGCTTAAACTCTGGCGATGATTCAGATGACGCAACGGATGCATAACCAGAATCGTGGCACGGTCGCGGTGGTTCTGGCGGTTTGGCTGGCGGTCTCCGGCCCCGCGGCGGCTCAACCGGGTTCCCTTGGCGGCGTGCAGGCTTCGACCGTCAGCGGCGCGTATGTCCAGACGGTCCCGGCCGACAGTGCCGCCGCGCGCGCCGGACTGCGCGCGGGCGACCTGGTGCTGCAGATCAATGGGACTCCGGTGGCGAGCGTGGAAGACGTTCAACGGCTGCTGCAAAGCACAAAACCTGGCCAGACCATTCAACTTGGAGTGCTGCGGAACGGACAGCCGGTGAATGTATCCGTGCTGCTGCAGGCTGCGGCGATGGCGGCGCCGTCCTCCGCCCCCGCGGCCAAACCCGCGGCCGCGCCTGCTCTCGCGGCGGCAACCCCGATTGCGAGTGGGTTGTATCTCCGCACCGTCTATTTTTCCGGTTCGCTCTCGATCAATACGCTGTACTTCGCGCCGGGCAACCGTCTGGTCGTCGATCCGCCGCATGGCGTCGATCCCCTGGATTTTGATGCGGTCAGCCGGGAATTGCCCGATCGGGTCGGTACTTATGCGATCCAGGGCGATTCCATTCGGATCACTTGGGCCAACGGCAAGACCTCCCAGCTTCCCGTGGAATTCGACGGTGGAACGATCGCGGCTTATGATGGCGGACTCCTGGTGAAGGCCGAGGCGTATCCGCCCAATCAACGCTTGTCCGGAACTTATGCCTGGGGTGGCTCGACCACCAATGCGAGCGCCGCGCGAACGCTCCAGCTATCGGCTGACGGGACCTATACGATGACATCGCTGGGCGGCATCCGCAGTGTTCCGGGAGACACCACTTCCGCGCAGGAAACGGAAACCGGCACCTACACTCTCGGCGGCAACACGCTGGTGCTGCGGCCGGCCAATGGCCGGAGCGCCTCGCACACGGTCATGCCATTCAATACGGCAATCGACCCCGCGAAAGCCGGGCTGGCGGATCAGCACTTGATTTTCGACGGCATCAGCCTGGTTCGCGAACGATGAATAATTCTTTGCGGGATCAGCGCCGGCCCCGCGCGGTTAGTGCGTCATGAAGTAATAGACGATGTTCACCGCGAGCGGGTAGGCGATTTTTTCGGAAAAGAGATGGAAATAGGTTTCGTTTTCGCCTTCGCGCTCCCAGCCGTCGCTCACGTCGGAATTGTTGATCAGCAGCACGGAAATGTTTTTCTGGTCGTCGAGCCAGGCACGGAAGTGGACGTGCTCCCAGCCGGATTGGCGCGGGTTCGAGGGGCGGGAATTCGGGTCGTTCGGGTCGTAGTCGAGGTTCAGGAATTGCATCGTGGGCACCTGCAGCTTGTCCATCGGGCCGGCGAGGTCGAAGACGCAGTGGAAGATGGGGTGGTCCATGCCCAGCTCCGTCCAGTTGCGCCCGGGGAGGACGCGCCGCATCTGCGCGGCGAAGTTGGCGAAGGCC
>DASZWY010000054.1:0-55221 GCA_035546135.1 Opitutales bacterium | reverse complement strand
ACGACGTTGGCGCCGCCGAAGCCGCTTGAATTGCTTAAGACCACATGCGGGCGCTCGTTGATATTTTGGCGGATGATGTTCAGCCCCGCCGCTTCCGGATCAAGATTTTGAATGTGTGCCGAGCCGGGCATGAATTCATGCTTGATGGCCAGCGCGCAAATGCCCGCCTCCATGATGCTCGCCAGCGACAGGCCATGGCCCGTCAACGCCTTGGTCGAGCTGATGGCGGGCCCGTCGGGGCGGTTGGTGCCAAAGACAGTTTTCAGCGCGCGCAATTCCGAAATGTCGCCAATCGGCGTCGACGTGGCATGCGCGTTGATATAGTCAACTTCGCCCGCCGTGAGCCCGGCGCGCCGCAACGCCAGGTGCATGGCTTGGGCGAGGCCGCTGCCTTCCGGATGAGAGATGGCGACGTTGTAGCCGTCCGAAGCCATGCCCCAGCCGGGCATTTCGCAATAGACCTCCGCGCCGCGCCGCGCCGCCTCCTCGTCGCTTTCGAGCACCATGGCGCCGGCGCCGCCGGCGCCGACAAAGCCGTCGCGCGCCACATCAAAGGGCCGGGAGGCGGTGTTGGGATCAAAATTCAAACTCAACGCGCGCATGGCCGCAAAAGGCAAAATCGTCTCCAAATTTCCATCCTCCCCGCCGACCACCAGCATGCGCTTTTGCCGGCCGGAGGCGACCTCCTCCCAGGCAAAACCCAGGGCGTGCCCCGAAGACGCGCAGGCCGACGCAAAGCCGCAGGACGAACCCTGGACTTTAAACGCCGCCACCAGATTGTAGGTCAACGTGCCCACCACGGATGACACGATGCCGAGCGGCGAACTGCGGCCAACCCCGTACTTTTCCATGCGCGTCAGGTTGTGATGCGTCATCATCGTCGACCCGGCTGACGCCGTGAACAGGCCGGTGTCGAGATTCGAGATGTCCGCCGGAGAGAGTTTCGCGTCCGCGATTGCCTGGATCAGCGCGCAGTAACCGTACAAGACGTGCGGCGAAAATCCGCGCAGCGTTTCGCGGCGGATCTTATATTGCGCGGGAAATTTCCAGTCCTCGGGGTCCGCCGATTCGGCGTCAAAATCCTTGACCAGCCCGGTGACGCGCACGGGAATGTTTGGCGACTCGAAGCGGGGATACACCGACAAGCCGTGGCGCAAATGGCGGAGACTGTCCAGCACGGCCGCCTGGTCGTTCCCGATCGGGCAGATAAAACCGAGGCCGGTGACGACGACTTTGGGCATGATTACCGGACTTTAGCCAAAAGCACGATGCATGGGAAACGGAAAATCTCCGGCCACCCATCCTTGCATTACCGTGGAAGATTCACGGACATCTCGGACTGGCGCGGGGGCGGGGCGGCCGTGGCCGAATTTTCCCCGGCGGGCTCCGCCGCCGCCAGTTCTTCCGGGCGCATGAAATCAAAAGTCAGCGCTATTTCCTCGGCAAAAGCCACGCGGTCGTTGCCGCAGGTGATGTGGCCCTCAAACATCGCCAGCGGGTGCTTGATCCGCTTGGGCTTGACCACGAGCGACAGCAGGTCGCCCGGCTTGCAGACGCGCTGGCAGCGCACGCCGTCACACGCGGTGAAGAAAATGCGCGCCGCCGCCACCGGCGCAGTCAGCTCCGGCCGCTTCGCTTTGAGCAAAAACAGCACCGCCAATTGCCCGAGCGCCTCCAGCATGATGGAGGCCGGCAGCACCGGGTTGTTCTTGAAGTGGCCTTCGAGGAAAAATTCGTCGCCCGCGATTTTGTAAACCCCGCGCGCCTCGTGGGAGCGCAGCGCGGCTTCCTGCACGAACAGGAACGGCGGCTGGTGGGGCATCAGCGTCAGGATTTCCGCCACGTGCACGTGCACCGGGCGTTCCGGCAGCGGCAGGCCGCGCACCCGGCAGTCAATGTACGTTTTTACGTCGCCGACCGTCCGCAAGTCGCGCAATTCCTCGTTGTTGATTTTGATTTGCAGCACTTCCTCGACGAGCATCACCACCTCGACCATGGTCAGCGAGTCAATGCCCAGATCGTCGAAGATGCGCAGGCTGTCGCCGCCGGTGCGCAGGCGCGGGCGCACCTCCGGGTCGAGAAAACGCTCGAGGATGCCCAGCACGATGACGCTGACGACGTCCGGATTGCCCGTGGTGCGGTAACACAGCGCGGCTTCGAGGGTTTCGGGCGGGCAACGCTTCAGTTGCTCACGCAAGGCCTGTTCGGCTTCAGCGGAAAGTTTTTGGGACACGGCAGGCTTTCACCCATATCTGATTTCTCCCGCAAAGCAATCTCACTTTTACCCGCCGGACCGAGCCCGCACCTTGTTCGCCACGAATTGCTTGATGTCCCCCACGGTTTTGATGCCGCGCAATTCCGCGTTGTCCACCGTCAGCCCGAGCGTCTCTTCGACGAGCATGACCATCTCGACCATGGTGAGCGAATCCACGCCCAGGTCCTCCTGAATTTTCAAATCATCGGCATTGGCCTGGGCAAGTTTTGGGCGCATTTCCGGGTCCATGAAACGCTCGAGCAAGCCCAGGATGACGGGGTTCAATTGCGCGGCGTCGCCGGTTTTGCGGAAGGTGACGGCCGCCTCCACGCATTCGGGTGAGCAGCGCTTGAGCGAGTCGCGCAGGTTTTGTTCGGCGTCGGGCGTGAAGGAAGCGGCGCTGGGTGTGGACATGCGGGTTATTTACAACCGTGCCCCAAGGCGTTTGTAAACCTCATTCTTGCATTGATTTCGGGCCGATAACTCGCACAATCTCTCCCAGCCATGTCCCGCCTCTTCTCCAATGCGAAGACCCTGGCCTCGATTCAGCCCGAACACGCGGCCGAGGCCGAGGTGGATTTGGCCCTGGTGCGCCGGGTGCAAGCGGGCGACGTCAAGGCGTTTGACCAGCTCATCACCAAATACCGCGAGCGCCTTTACGCGATTGTCTACAATCTTACCTCTAACCGCGAAGACGCTTCAGACTTGGCCCAGGAGGCTTTCATCAAGGCCTTTCGCTCAATCCACAATTTCAAGGGCGAATCCTCATTCTTCACCTGGCTCTACCGCATCGCCGTCAATGCGTCCCTGACCCACCTCAAGCGCTCCCGTCTGCGCCGCTTTTTCAGCTTTGAGACCCTCGATGAGGAAGTCGCCCAAAGTGAAGTCATCGAAGCTTTGGCCGACAAGATGCATTCCGATAAGCCAATGCTTATCAAAGAGTTGCAAGAAAAATTGAACGAAGCGCTCCAACGCTTGTCTCCTAATCATAGAACGGTGGTCGTGCTTTTCGAGATCGAAGGGCTTAGCCACCAGGAAATCGCCACCGTCATGGAATGCTCCGAAGGGACTGTGCGTTCGCGCCTGCACTACGCCAAACTCCAACTCCAATCCTTTTTACAAGACTATCTCCGCTGAACCCGGCGGCTGCCGGACCCAGCCCTCCATGCCCGAACCCACCTCCAAGCCACCGCGCAAAATTTCGCTGGAAGAACTCCTGCGCCTCAAGCGCCATGAGCGCCCGGGGGCGGAGCATTGGGTTCGCTTCGACCGGGAGCTCAACGAAAAAGTGTGGCGCTCGCTCGCCAATCCTCCCGCGGAGGAACGCACTGGATGGATTCCCCACTGGCTCTTTCGCGGTTTGCGCTGGATGACGGGCGGGGCCATTGCCGCCGCCACCGTCATTTTGGCCTGGCCCTCGCACCCGGTCGTCCCCGTCGCCGCTCTGGCCGTGCATGCGCCCGCTGGTCCTTCGGCACCCACGGTGGCCGCCACACCCGTCACTCCGGCTGCGGCACCCATCCGTATCGCCTCCGCCGCGCCAATTCCGGAAGACGTCATTTCCTCGGCCAAAGCTACTTTCGCCCTGTCTGATCTGGACCCCGTCACCAGCCCGGCGGGGAATAACAAAATCCCGGCGACGCTGTCTTTCCCGGTGGACGCGGGCCATGAACGATTCGCCGGCGGTCCGTTGGACACCGTGGCTTTTGTCTCGCGCCTGCACGGGTCGGCCTACTAAGCAAAGCCCATGATGCGTTTGGCCGGCAGTCTGGCCGCCGGTAGGGCGGCGATATTTGCGATTTGCGCCTTCGGGGGGCAATCGCTCGGCCAGGCCGCCACCGCCGCGCTCAGCGAGCCTGCCGCCGATACCGCGCCCACCGTCGAGAAACCGGCCATCACTTCGGCGGATGATTTGCTCCAGGTGCTCCAGCAGCGTTACATCACGCTGTTCGATAAATACCATTCGGCGGTCGTCCGGGTAAACATCGTGCCGTCTTCGCCGGCTTCCGACACTCCGCAAATTATCGTGCTGACCGGCTTTTTCATCAGCCGCAATGGCGACATCCTCACGACCCACGCCACCGATTTGCAAAACAACTCGCTGGTCTATGTTGATTTTGAAGGCGTCCGCTATCGCGCCGATGTTCTCGGCACGGATTCCGTCACGGACCTGGCCCTGTTGCATCTCTCGCCCACGCCCAAAAACTTCACCGTGCTCGACCTGGCCGACAGCCCGCAGCCTCCGCCCGTCAGCACGATGCTCATGGCCATCACCAGCAAGCTGGGTCTGACCCCCGGGCCCTCCACCGGCATGGTGCAGGGCTTCAACGTCAACTTGGGCAACATCCGCCTGCCTACTTTGCTCTTGCGCGTGAATATCCCGTGCGAAGGCGCCGAAGGCGGCTCGCCGGTGCTCGACCTGCAAGGCCGCCTGGTCGGCATCCTGCTCGGCGGCCTGCAGGGCAGCCAGTCGAGTTTTGTTCTGCCCACCCACGCCGCCCAGCGCGTGCGCGATGATTTGCAGACTCACGGCAAAGTGAGCTACGGCCAATTTGGCTTCGAAATCAAGCAGGAGAGTGACCAGCAGACCGGCGTCAGCGTCGTCATCAGCAGCGTGGACTACGATCCCCGCAGCCCGGCGCTGGCGGCGGGATTGAAAGTCGGCGACGTGCTGAAGTCCATCGGCAACACCACCATCAACAGCGATTTGGATTTGCGCCAAGTGTGGTTTTTCTCCCGGCCCGGCCAGGAACTGCCCGTGACGGTGCAACGGGGCGGCCAAACCCTGAACATGATTCTTCATGCCGGAGAGATGCCGGTGGCTTCTCCACCGGCGGATACCACGGAGCCCAAGCCCAGCCCGACGCCGCCGGCCGCCGGTGACGCCGCCCCTCCGCCGGAACGCGAACCCGAGCTCGGCGCGCCCTTGCCCGTCGTGCCGCCCAAGTCCAAGTAAGCCGCGCATGCCCGTCCATACCGCGACTCTCACCCTGCGCACCCCCGGGCGTGGCACCCATGAAATCACCGCGCAGGTGGAGGACGCCCTTCGCCGCTGCGGCTTGCGCGAAGGCACCGTCACCATCTTTTGCCAGCACACCAGTTGCAGCCTGGTGCTGATGGAAAATGCCGACCCCAGCGCCCGGCGCGATTTGCACCGTTATTTCGACCGGCTTGTGCCCGACGGCAGCCCGGACTTCACCCACACCCTCGAAGGGGATGACGATATGTCCGCCCACATCAAGATGGCGCTCACCCGCAGCGCCGAGGTCGTGCCGTTCAAAGGCGGCCGGCTGCTCCTCGGCACCTGGCAGGGTATTTTTCTCTGGGAGCACCGCGTGCATCCGCACTCGCGCCAGGTGGTGCTGACCTTTCACGGAGAGTAAACGATGGCAACGCATTTCGCTTTTCAAGCACGCCCGCTTGCCATGTAATCTCGGGCTTGATGCCTTTTCGCCGCTCCATGCTCCGTCCTTTGAGCTTTGTCCTCGCCCTGGCCGTGCTGGCGGTAGGCAGCGGTTGCGACCGCGGCGGCGACGCCCTCGTCAAAATTCCCGAAACCCGCGAGGACAAGTATCAATACGGCGAGCGCATGCTGCGCGAGACGCGCCCCGACGAGGCCCTTGCCGCCTTTCTCGAAGTCATCAAGGACCGTCCGGACGACGCGCCGGAATCCCATCTCGAGGCCGGTCGCATTTTGCTCACGGTGAAAAACGACCCGGTCGAGGCCATCCACCATTTTCGCGAATATCTTGCCGTCAAACCCAATTCCGAGCAGGCGCCGATGGTCGCGCAATTGATTGAAACCGCCAAAAAACAATTCGCGCGTTCACTGCCAGGCAACAAGGGCGCGTATGACGAGGCGGACTTGCTCGACCAGATTGCCAGCCTGAAGTCGGACAACGACAATCTGCGCCGCCAACTGGCCGGCGAACCGCCGCGGCTGGCCGGCGCTTCGCTGCAAAACAACCTGCTGGCCGCCGCCCCGCCGCCCCCCGCCACGAACAGCATCACGCGCGCCCCGGCTCCGCCGCCTCCGACCACGCCTGTCCGCACTTCGGCGCCCCCGCCGATTTCGGTGCAGGCGGTCGCCGCGTCGCCCAGCGCACAACCCGCCGCCACGCACACCTACACCGTGCAGTCCGGCGACACGCTTTCCAGCATCAGTTTCAAGCTCTATGGCGTGCGCTCGCGCTATCTTGAAATTTACAACGCCAACACCGACCAGCTTTCCAGCCCCAACGCAAAACTGCACATCGGCCAGGTCCTCAAGCTGCCGCAGTGAGCGCGCGGCCGCGCGCCATGCCTTATTTCGATTACAACGCCACCACGCCGCCCGCGGCCGCCGCGCTGCAGGCGGCGCGCCTCGTCAGCGAACAGGCCTGGCACAACCCTTCGAGCCCTTACCGCACGGGAGCCCAGGCGCATATTCTGCTGGAGTTGGCGCGGGAAAATCTCGCCACGCTCCTGGGTGCGGCGCCGGAGGAATATGTCTTCACCTCCGGCGCGACCGAAGCCAACAACGCCGTGTTCGCGCATTTTGCGAAAAATTCCCCGGCGAATGCGCGCGCCGTCGTTTCCGCCATCGAACACCCGAGCGTGCTCGAGGCCGCCCAATACTGGTTCCCACATCGCGTATCGCTTATTCCGGTGAATGAACAGGGCGTCGCCGACCTTGATTCGCTGCGGAAATTGTTTCGCGCCGGGAACGTGGCGGTGGTCTCGCTCCTGGCCGCCAATAATGAAACGGGTGTGCTGCAACCCTGGACGGAGGCCGCAAAAATCTGCCGCGAACAAGGCGTGCCGTTTCATTGCGACGCCACCCAATGGCTCGGCAAGCTGCCGCCGGGCGGCCTGGCCGATTGCGATTTCTTCACCGGCTCGGCCCATAAATTCGGCGGACTCAAAGGCGCGGGCTTTTTGAAAATCAATTCGCGCCTCGGCCATTTTCACGGCCAGCGCGGCGGCGAACAGGAGCATGGCCACCGCGCCGGCACCGAAAACCTCGCCGGCATCCACGCCATGCTCGCGGCCCTTGCCGGCGTGGCCCCGTCGCTGGATAGCCAAACCGCGGAGTGGGGCGCCCTGCGCGAACAATTCGAGGAGTCGCTGAAAGCCGCCGTCCCCGGTGTCGTCATCGTCGGTGAAAAAGCCCCGCGACTGTGGAACACCGTGATGTTGATTGTGCCGCAGCACGATAATCTGCGCTGGGTCGCCGCGCTCGACAAACGCGGGTTTCAAATCTCCACCGGCTCCGCCTGCGCCACCGGGCGCGAAGGCCCGTCCCATGTGCTGGCCGCGCTGGGCGTTGACGCCGACGCCGCCCGGCGCGCCTTGCGCGTGTCCGCCGGGTGGGGCGCCACCGCCCAGGAATGGTCCGGCCTCGCCGCGGCGTTCGGCGAAGCAGCCACCACCTTGGCCGCCGGGTAAAAGCCCGGTGCATGCGAGATTGCCAAATGGCCAAAGCTGGTTTAGTTTTGCTCCTTGTCCATGCAAGTTTGCCCCATTCGTGTCGTTTCGCGCCTGGCCGCCGCCGTGATTGTTTTCGGCGCGGCGGGAGCGGGGGTGGCGCAGGCCCAGGTTCGGCACAACGACTACACGCTGATGAACTCACAGTTCACGCCCCAGCAGCCCGCGAGTTTCTACATGGACCCGAGTTCCATCGCCTCGCAACTCAACCCCGGGATGCAGCGCTTCATTGGCCGCGCGCCGAATCTGGACAAATTTCTTTCCATCAACCAGGCCACGCTGCCCAAGGGCAATCTTACCTTTGGCAACAGTTCGCTCAACGGCCGGATGGATCCGAATCTTTCCCTGAAGGACCGTTACCCGCTGCCACCCAGTCTCGCCAATAAAATGTATCCGGGCTCGACCGACACCCGCCAGCCGATGATGGACTCGACGCTGCAGGGCAAATATTCCATCTACAACGACTCCGGCCAGCCCGGCGGGCTGATGACCCACACCGCCGGTCCGTCCAAATTCACCGACGCCTTTGTCTTCCACACGGCGGACAAGGACACGCCGCAACTCGAGCAGGTGGGCCGCGAACTTTCCCTGCAGGACATCAACCGCTACCAGTTTCAGGGCTCTTTTTCCAGCCAGCCCGGCTTGCCCTCGACCCATGCCGGCGACCCCAATGCCTCGCAGCCGACGTTTTCTGGCTCCGCGCTGACCAGCGGCCCGGCGACTTTTGACGGCGGCGCGCTGCAATCGGGGAGGGTGCTCAGCGGCACTTCCAACCAATTGCGTGTCATCACACCCAACGGCTCGCAGCCTTACCAGCCCATGCTCTTGGGCGCGTCCGGCAACAATCTGGCGTCCGGTTCATCGCCCGCACCGGCCAACCGCGACGCGCCCACCCAGTCCGCGCCCAAGAACAACGATTTTGAAACGGTCTATTCCCAAACCCATGACGTGGCCACCAGCGCCGCCAACCCCGGCAGCCAAAAAGTTCTGCCGCAAACCGCTTTCATGCCCTCCGGCACCTACACGCCCAAGACCGCCGGTGGCACCTCCATTCCGATGACTTTTGACGAGCCCCGCGTCATCATCCAAGTCAAGAAAGGCGGCTTTGTCGGGCTGGATACCAACCCGCTCAAGCCACCCACGGGCGAGGCGACTCAAGCTCCGTAATTTGGCTGTTTTCCGAGCGAGACCAGAGGGAGAATTGGTTAAAACCTAAATTAGACATAATGTTTATTGTGCGAAATTCATGGGTAATTATCCCTGGTGTCAAGTAGACTAGTTCCGGGTTGATTTTATAGACGGTATGTGAGTATAAGTTCGTATGCACCAATACGAATTAAACCAAGGTGAGATTGCACTCCTATTTTCGCAAGACCCGGCTCGCAAGAGCGATGGGGGATTTCAAAGCTTCTTGGTCAGGCTCCAAGAAAAGCAGTTTAACCCAGACACAAAGATAATTTCGTTGAGCGACAAAGACCTGCTAGACATTCCACGGCTTGCCTTCGACTACAGACAAGGCGGATGGCAAACATTGCTCAAGGGAATATTTGGTCGCGTCTTAGGCAACAACTTGGGGAGGCAAGGAACTGGCGGCGGTAAAGTTGGTTAACTTAATACCCTTTGACCAACTACGGGCAATGTGGATTGCACCAAGTTGAAATCCGCTTTGAGGGAATGACTTTGGCATATCCACAAGCAAGATTTCCTTAATTCCGAAACCCCATCCGTGGATGTCGCGGATTCGGGCTTTAGTCCATAGGTGATTCACGGTTACAAGGAAAACCACGTTATCAGAGAGGGCCATTGAGTGCTGAAGAAAGTTGCGAATTTGGCTCCATGGAGGGTTAGTAACAATCCAGTCAACCTTCTTATCCCAGCCAAAGAAATCGCGCCCCTTTGAAATTTCACACCATTCCGCACCTGGCATTTGACGCAGGAAATTGCCCTCGCCGCAGCAAGGCTCCAACACTCGACCCGTGGGCTTAAAATGGTCCACGATGATTTTTGCCAGCTCGGCGGGCGTTTGCACCACGTCGTTGCTGTTGTAGTTGCGGTTGGGTTGATAGCGCATAATCTCATAATTATGGCATATCTTTTATGAAAGTACAGAAATAATTTTAGTACGAAATTATTTCATAACATTATAATCGTACTGTTTGTATTACTGATAAAAAAGTACGAAGTACTTAGTCCGTTAAATTTGCGAATTGAGCCCGTAAAACAAGTAAGGCCGATTCGAGGCTGTTCAATTGGCGGCGGTAGCCTGCGGCTTCAGATACTTCTTCACCGTGCGACGGTCGAGGGCCAGGCGACGGGCGGCTTCTTCGTAGCTGCCGGAGAGTTGGTGGACCCGGCCGACGTAGCGGCGCAGCAGTTCCTCGGCGGTCAGCTTGCCGGCGTCGAGCACCGTGGCCAGCTCCTGCGGCTCGTCGTGATCGTGGCCGTTGCCATGGGGTTCAGTGACGAGAACCTTGACCGGCGAACTCAGGCTTTCCGGCACATAATCGCCGTGGACCAGCACATTGCGCACGGCTTGCTCGAGTTCGCGGAAGTTGCCCGGCCAGGCATAGTCCGCCGGCAGGCAGCGCTGCAACACGTCGGACGCCTCGGCCGTCAGCGAATCGGCCTCGACCGGCCCGGCGATGCGCGCCGCAATATGCCGGATTAAAATGGGCAGCTCGCCCGGCGTCTCGTGCAAAATCTCGCGCAAGGCCGGCGTGCGCACGTGGTCCGCGCACAAGCGGTAGTAAAAATCCTCGCGAAACCGCCCCGCCCGCATCTCGCGCACCAGGTCGCGATTCGTGGCGGCGACAATCTTGCCGGCAAACGTCCGCGGCTCGGTGTCGCCGATGCGCTGGAACACGCGCGTCTGCAGCACGCGCAGCAATTTCACCTGGATGCTCGTGTCCGTCTCGCCGATTTCATCGAGGAACACCGTCCCGTGCGGCCCGCACACTTCCAGGTAGCCCAGCCGGTCGCCCAGTGCGCCGGTGAACGAGCCGCGCCGGTGGCCGAACAGTTCTGATTCAATCAAGGTCGGCGACAGCGCCGCAAGGTTGATGGGATAAAATCCGCGCAGGTAGTCCTCCGCGAATTCCCGGCGCGACGGTTCAAAGGGCACATAGCGCGACAGCCCGATGGCGCGGGCGACCAGTTCCTTGCCCGAGCCGGACGGCCCGGTGATCAGGGTGATCAAGTCCCCCATCCTGCCCGTGAGCGCCCGCACGTAGCGCGACAAATCGCGCGTGAAGATGGACTGCCACACCCGCGCGCGCAGCCGCCGCGACGTGGGCGACGCGCCAATGATGCACTCGTGGATGTGCGCGTAGGCGCGGCGCACCTGGAAAAAGCACGCGAACAACTGCTCGGGCGGGATTTCCAGCTTCCACTCCGGCTGGTCGGGTGGAAAAAATTTTTCACAGTCGCCGCGAAAGCGGTCGTAAAACGCGCACTTCAACGGCGCGGCCCCGCGCTCGCGCCCCGCGCGCATCACGCGGTGAAACTCGTCCACGTATTGGTAAAACAACGCGAAGACCACGAGGTCGCGGTACGTCTCGCGCTCGTTGGGCGACGGCGTGCGCCGGCGCAAACGCTCGCGGGCCTCCTGGGCCAGGCGGCGCGACAATTCGGCCAGCGCTTGAGTATTGGGGTTGGCGGGCGCGATGGGCAGGCCACCCTCCCACTCCATGCCGTCCGGCGGCGGCGCTTTGTAGGCTTCGCCCAGCGCCTGGCGCTCGAGCACGGCGCGCTCTTCATGAAACGGATTGCACCAGGTCAATTTGCACAAGGCCTCGGCCTTGGGACGGTCATTGGCTTCGAATAAGGATGCGGGCATGGCTCGTGAGAGTTAAGGGTTGCGCCGGGTTGCGGCGTTGCCGGTTACTTATCATTCAGCGTGCCAATTTTTGTCGGTCGTACCGCTAGATATTAGCTTTCAATGACTTAAATAAAACACGTCATGTACGTCAGACAAACACATGACATAAAATGTCCGACTCGCCTAGCATGAAATGACCGACTACGCCAAGGCTTGCTGCCAGCAAAAGTCAAATAAAAGCTCCCACTCGAGCTGCTGGGCGGTGCGGCACAACCGCGCGGCGGAATTTTCCGGGCCTTTGCTCAAGGCCGCCTCGACTTTGTCCACGAATAAATAGGCGTCCCAGTGTGGCTGCCTCGGCCAGCCAGCGGCGATGGCGGCGTCATTCAGCTCGGCAAAAATCGGATGCTGGCCGGTGCGGCGAAACCAATAGCGCGCGTTGCCGTAGTCCGGCTCGCGGCGGTGCAAGATCGCGTGCCAGAAGCTGCCGGTCGGCGTTTCGATCTCCTGCGAAAGCGCGTGCGACTCGTCAAAAAAATTGTGCCGCAGCCATAGTCCCGCGAGACAGCACCGCGCCATCCGCATATCCCGGACCGCCTTGCCCGCGGGCGTGAACAAAATTTCCGGCGTCAACGCCGCGAGCGCGGGCCGTAATTTCTCGTTCGGAGCCCCTGCGTCCAACGGCGCCGGCGGGAAACCGACAAGCAATGACGCAATGGCGGAACTGTAAATGCTCGGGTCAATCAAGGCCATGAGCGTTTTATCCACGAACGAACCCGACATTAAAATAAAAAAATGATGGGGATTCGCGGATGAGTCCTACTTCAATGCTTCGAGCAAGCGCCTCAACTCCTCGCGCTTGGCCTGGTTGTCCGCGAGCTGTTTACGCGCGCCCTCGATAACGTTGGCCGGAGCCTTCGCAGTGAACGCTTCGTTCGCCAGCTTGGCTTCGCTGCCCGCGATGACCTTGTCCAGCTTTTCGATTTCCTTGGCCAGGCGCGCGCGTTCGGCGTTTTTGTCCACCGCGCCGGCGAGGTCGAGATACAGCGTGCCCAGCGGCGTGATGACCGCCGCCGCGCCGGCGGGGGCCTCGCGATTGGCCGCCAGCAAATCAACTTCCGCCGCGCCCGCCAGCCGCCGCAATTTTTCCCCGTGCCGCGCCAGCGTGCCCGCCTGGTGCGGATTCGCCGCGAGCGCGAATTTCAAATCGCGCCGGGCCGCCAGGTTGAACTGCGCCTTGAGCGCCCGCGCCTGCGAGACGAATTCGCGCAAGCCGGCAATCTCCGCCGCGGCCGAGGCGTCGGGCTTGAAGCCGACGGTGGCAAGCTTCGCCAGCAATTCCGCGCCGGTGCCTGCGCCAGCGTTTTGAATAAAGGTTCCTTCCGCGCCAAAGCCCAGGCCATGCCAGAGTTCTTCCGTGATGAATGGCATGAACGGATGCAGCAGGAGCAGGAATTGCCGCAGGCAAAGGTCCTGCACCGCGCGCACGTGCTTCAGCGTGCCCTCGTCCCCACTCCGCGCCTTGGCGACCTCCAGATACCAGTCGCAAAAATCGCCCCAGAAAAACGCGTAGAGGTTCTGCGTGGCCGTGTTGAATTCATACTTCGCGAAATCGCGCGCCACGGCGTCGAGCGTTTCCGCGAGCCGTGCCAGAATCGCCTGGTCGTCGGCATCCGCGATGCCGGCGTCGAAATGATTGAGGATGGCGTCAATCGTCCCGTTCTTTTCCGTTGGCCCCTGCATCTGCCGGAAGCGCGCCGCGTTCCAGAGCTTGTTGCAAAAATTGCGGCCCAGCTCGACGTTCGTCTCGTCGAACAAAATATCGTTGCCCTGCGGCGCGCTGTTCATCGTGCCGAAGCGCAGGCCGTCCGCGCCGTATTGGTCGATCAGGTCGAGGGGGTCGGGCGAGTTGCCGAGGGACTTCGACATCTTGCGTCCCTGCTTGTCGCGGATGATGCCGGTGAAATAGACGTTCTTGAACGGAATGCGGCGGTCGAGCGATTCGCCCGGGCGCATGAATTCCAGCCCGGCGATGATCATGCGCGCGACCCAGAAGAAAATGATGTCCGGCCCGGTGACGAGGTCGTTGGTCGGGTACCAGAAATCGAGTTCCTGCGCCTGTTTCGCATCCGGCGCGGGCCAGCCCATCGTCGCAAACGGCCAGAGCCACGAGGACGCCCAGGTGTCGAGCGAGTCCTCGTCTTGTTCCCAATTCTGCGGGTCGGGCGGCCCGTCCAGTGAGACGTGGCGGTTCTGCGCGTCATTGCGGTCGGCGCCTTTTTTGTACCACACGGGAATGCGATGGCCCCACCACACCTGGCGCGAGATGCACCAGTCCTGGATTTTATCGAGCCAGTTCAGGTAGACCTTGCTCCAGTGCTCGGGCCAGAACTTGATGTGCCCGTCACGCACGGCCGCCTTGGCCTCCTCGATGCGCGGGTATTTCAAAAACCATTGTTCCGAAAGGCGCGGCTCAATCGGCACGTCCGCGCGCTCGGAAAAGCCGACATTGTTTTCATACGGGTCCTCCTTGATGAGCAGGCCAAGTTCATTCAACTTTTGCGCCGCGAGCTTGCGCGCCTTGAATCGCTCCAGGCCCATGAACTCCTCGCCCGCCAGCTCGTTGAGTTTGCCGGCGGCGTCGATCACCTCGATGATCGGCAGGTGGTGCCGCTGGCCGATTTCGAAGTCCACCTTGTCGTGCGCGGGCGTCACCTTGAGCGCGCCGGAGCCGAAATCCTTGTCCACCGCCGTATCGAAAATAATCGGGATCTGCGCTCGCGGGAACGGCCGCCACACATGCGCGCCGCGCAGGTTGGCGTAGCGCGGGTCGTCGGGATGCACCGCCACGGCAGTGTCGCCCATCAGCGTCTCGGGGCGCGTCGTGGCGATTTGGATGTATTCGCCCGGACGCTCGACGATTTCGTAGCGCATGTGGTATAGCGAGCCTTTCTGCGGCTTCGGAATCACTTCCTCGTCGGACAGCGCCGTCTGCGACGCCGGGCACCAGTTCACCATGCGCTTGCCGCGGTAAATATAGCCGCGCTCATAGAGCTTTACAAACGCCGTCAGCACCGCGCGGCTATAGGCCGGGTCAAGCGTATGCACGGTGCGCGACCAGTCGCACGAACAACCGAGGCGCTTCAATTGCTCGATAATGATGCCGCCGTGCTTGTCGCGCCATTCGACGACGCGCTGGAAAAACGCCTCGCGGCCCATCCGGCGCCGGTCAAGGCCCTCTTTTTTCAACTCGCGCTCAACGCGCGACTGCGTGGCGAGGCCGGCATGGTCCGTCCCCGGCAGCCACAGCACCGCCTTGCCCTCCTGCCGCGCGCGCCGTGTGAGGATGTCCTGAATCGTGTTATTGAGCACATGGCCCATCGTCAGCACGCCCGTGACGTTCGGCGGCGGGATGACGATGCAAAACGGGGCCTTCGCCGGGTCGGCGACCCCGGCAAACGCGCGGGCGTCGAGCCACGCTTGATACCAGCGTTGCTCGACCAGCTTCGGGTCATAGGCCTTGGCGATGTCGGTTCCGGACATGGGGGAAACCGGCAACGATAGATGGAAAAAGCGAAATGGAAAATGGAAAAATCATCCCCCGCGCCTTTATTTCGCGGCCATGGTCCGCCCGCCCACCCGCCACACGAGGACCGCGCCGAGGAGAAACAGGCCGAGGCAATAGCCAAAGGCCGTCTGCACGCCCGCCGCCGTCCAGAGCGCGCCGACGACGACGCTCGAGAGGAAATCCCCTACCCCGTTGACGGTCGCCAGCACGCCAAAGGCCGTGCCGTGGCGCGATTCGTCCACCAACTCCGCGCACAGGGAATCCTCCGCCGTTTCCGTCATGCCAACATGGACGCCGCCCAAAACAAACACCAAAGTCAGGGTCGGCACATTCATCGGCAGCACGACGATGATCAGCGCCATGAGCGCCGCCAGCGTGTAACTGCAGCCGAGCAAGTGCGCCTTCGCGATCCGGTCGGCCAGCCAGCCGGCGACAAACGCAAACGCGGCGTAGAGCACGTTGTGCAGCACATAGAAAAACATCGCGATGGTCGCGGCGGCGGGCGCGCCGTAAACCGGCGCCAGCTTTTGGGTGGCCAGCAGGATGAGCAGCGTGTGCGCGCAATCGCCGAGGCCGAAAAATCCCACGGCCAGCAGAAATCGCCGGTAGCGCGGCGGCAATTCGCGCAAGCTTTCGCGAAACGAAATCGCCTTCACTTTGGGCCGCGCCCGCTCGCGCACCAGAAACGCCACCGCGCACACCGCGCCGAGGCCGGGCACGAGCGTGCACAAGAATACCGCGGAAAAATTGCCGCTGAGAATCTTGAAAAGCAAAATCGCGGACAACGGCCCCACGATGGCGCCGAGGGTATCCATCATCCGCTCGAAGCCAAAGGCACGGCCATAGGTCTCCCGGGTCACCGCCGCGGCGAGCATCGCCTTGCGCACCGGCGTGCGCACCCCCCGTCCGAGCCAGGCTGTCGAACGCGCCACCAAAATCTGCCACGCCGCCGTGGCCAGACCAAAACTCGCCGTCGCCAGTGTGGTGACCGCGTAGCCCGCGACCATCACCGGCTTGCGCCGCGCGAGCCGGTCCGTCCAGTGGCCGGAAGCCAGTTTTGCAAAACTCGACAATCCATCCGCCGCTCCCTCAATCAACCCAACCCAGGCCGCGGCCGCGCCGACGGAGGCCAAAAAGGCCGGCAAAACGGCCGTGGCGGTTTCGTGCGACCAATCGCTGAGCAGCGACGCCAGCCCGATGCCCAGCACCGTTGCATTGAGCCAGCCTCGGGGTGTCTTGTACTTCACCTTGTGCTCCACCGCATCCATCCTTTCGACTATCGCGGGAAACGTCGCCGCGACTCAAGCGGCATTTGTTTATAAAACGCGCTTCGGGATTGCCCGGCGGCCCAACGTGCCGATAAATTGGAAGTTTCATGCCTGATTCCGCCGCCTACGCCGAAAACCTGGCCCGCCTGCGCCGCCAGGCCGAGGCCATTTTGCGTCCGCATGTCAAACTGACCAAGGCCGACCGCCTGCCGTTGTTCAAGGAATTTCTGGCCAAGGAAAACGAGCGGCTCTTTCAGGCCCACCGCGCCGGTGGGTCCGGCCGCGAAATCACCTTCCAACGCACGCAGGTGATGGACGTCATCCTGGAAATGCTCACGCGCTTTGCCAACGAGGCCTATGAAGCGGCTAATGGCCCGCTAACCGTGCAGACTTCGCTGGTCGCCCTTGGCGGTTATGGCCGCTCCGAGCTTTGCCCGTATAGCGACGTGGACCTGATGTTCCTGTTTCCGCTCGGCGCCAAGCCCAAGGTCCTCGAGCCCATCCAGAAAGCCTACACCGATGAAATCCTTTACCCACTGTGGGATCTCGGGCAAAAAATCGGCCACTCGACGCGCACCATCAAGGAAGCCATCGAGGAGGCGAAGAAGGACATGTCCACCAAGAACGCGCTGCTCGAGTCGCGGCTCATCACCGGCTCGGCGGGTCTGTTCCAGGTTTTCTCCCAAGCCTACAACAATTTCTGCCGCGGCGAAAACCCGAACGAATACATCAAAGCGCGCCTGCTCGACCAGGCCAGCCGCCGCGAAAAATACGGCAACACGGTTTTTCTGCAGGAGCCGGAAATCAAGAACGGCGTCGGCGGCCTGCGCGACTACCACAACATCCTCTGGATGGCGCGCATCCGCCTTAACGCCGGCTCGCTCGACGAGCTGGTCGAGCGCCAATTTCTGCAAGGCCCCGAGTGCGACGCCCTGAACGCGGCCTACGACTTCCTGCTGCGCACGCGCAACGAGCTGCACTTTTCCAGCTCGCACCCGACCGATTTGCTCGATCTGGAAAAGCAGCCGCAAGTCGCGCTGAACCTCGGCTACACCCAGGAAAATGTCTTCCGCCGCATCGAAATTTTCATGCGCGATTATTATCAGCACGCGCAGGCGATTTACCAGCTCTCGACCATCCTCGAGCGCCGCCTCGCCATCGTCGGCGAGCGCGAGACCTCATGGAAGACTTCCATCAAGAGCTTCCTGACCATCCGCCGCGAAACCCGACAGAAGCATCTCGACGGCTTCATCGTCACGGGCAACACCCTGGCCCAGGAAAACGACCAGATTTTCAAGACCGACCCCGCCCGGCTCATCCGTGTCTTTCGCCTCGCCCAACAGATGGGCGCCACGCTCGATTTTGAGCTGACCTTGCTCATCCGCGGCAGCCTGCATCTCATTACCCCCGAACTTCAAGCCGACCAACACGCCGTCCGCAGCTTTTTGGCCATCCTGCAGGACCTCGGCCAGGTTCACCCCACCCTCGCCCTAATGCATGAATTGGGCGTCCTGGCCCGGTTCATCCCCGAATTTAACGGCCTGACCTGCCTCGTTCAGCACGAGTATTACCATCGCTACACCGCCGACATTCATACCCTCAACACCATCAAGGAGTTAGACGGTGTTTTCTCGTCCACCGACGACATGGTCAAACAGTTCGACCATGAATTGCGCAAGACGAACGAACCTTGGCTCGCCTACCTGATGCTCCTGCTGCACGACATCGGCAAAGGTGCTGGCATTGAAGACCATGCGACCAGCGGCGTCCAAATTTCCCAGCCGCTTCTGCACCGTTTGGGCATCGAGCACAAGTCGCAGGAGGCAATTTTGTTCATAATTAAGCATCACCTCGAAATGGCACGATTCTGGCAGAGGTATGACATTGACGATCCGGCCACGGCGCAGTCTTTCGCCGAAGTAGTGGGGGACCCCGAAATCCTCCGCTACCTTTTCGTGGTGACTTACTGCGACGCCCGGGGCACGGCCGTTTCGCTATGGAACAGCTACAAACAACTGCTGCACCACCGCCTCTTCTCGGCCACCCTCGAGCTGCTCGAGGGCCGGGAAGTCGCGCGCGTCCGCCAACAGGAGAGAAAGCAGATGCTGCTTAAGGAGATCCTCTCCCTCAACCAGGCCGGCATCGCCGTCGAGGAAATCGAGGCCCATTTCAACGTCCTGCCCGAGCGTTACTTCGTTCACGGCACGGCGCAGGAAATCTACCTGCACATCTGCATGATCAACCGCCTGCTGCACAACATCGCGCAAGCGGAATCCATCGGCTCCCTCGTGCCGGTCATTGACTGGCAGGACGACCGCGACCAGTCCCTCACCGTGGTCAACGTCGTCACCTGGGACCGCGCGGGGCTGTTCTTCCGGCTCGCGGGCGCCTTCACCGTCGCCGGCGTCAACATTCTCAGCGTGAAGGCCATTTGCCGCACCGACCATATCGCCATTGACACCTTCCTCGTCTGCGACCCCGGCGGCGGCCCCGTGCAAAACCCCAAGGCGCGCGAACTTTTTGAACAGGCGGTCAAGGACTCGCTCCTGCACAACAAGGACCTGCTCCCGCAAATCCTCGAACAGGCCCGCAAGCACCGCCAGCTCGCCTACCTGCGCACGCAGGAACGCCTCAATGCGCCCCTGCCGCCGAGCATTGACATCTACCAGGAACTCGCCCTGCGCCGCACCATCATCGAAGTGCAAGCCGACGACCGCATCGGCCTCCTCTACCAACTGACGAAGGCCATCTCCGACCACAATTTCGACATCGCCTTCGCCCGCATCTCCACCGAACGCGGCGTCGCCCTCGACACCTTCCACGTCCAGAGCCTCGCCCCCAGCGACGCCGACACCACCACGCAGCTCTTCACCCTCCGCGACGAACTCAACAAAATCGTCGCTCCCGAGGCGTTGCAGGCGACGGGGTAATCAGCCTTTCCACGCAAAAGCATGGCACAGTGCCGTCGCGGCGGCATCGGATTCATCAGTGGGCAGCGGCTTCGAGAGATTAAGTTGCTGCGCCACCATGTGCGCCACCTGTTCCTTGGCCGCCCGACCCTGGCCGACGACCGCCTGCTTCACCCGCAACGGCGCGTATTCAAAGACCTCCGCCCCCGCGAGCGCCACCGCCGCGATCGCCGCCCCGCGCGCCGAGCCAAGCACGTGCACCGTCCGGCGGCTTTGGACAAAAATGGTCTGCTCGATGGCCGCGTGCTTCACCGTCGCTTGTTTTACAAATTCCTGCGTCGCCAAAAATATTTCGCCGAGGCATTCCGCAAAAGTTCGCGCAGCCTTCACCTTGACCGTCCGGCTCGCGAGCAAGCGCGGGCCGCGCGCGGAAAACTCCACCAGCGCCAGCCCGGTGCCGCGCAAACTCGGGTCGATGCCGAGCACCACGCCCTGAAACGCGCGCCGATTTACCGGCGATAACTTCCGCGCCAATTCGTCATCGCTGTCCGCCCCTCTGCGCGCCAGTTGTCCCAAGACCTTGGCAGTCCACAAAGCGCGGCGGGAACGAGACATGCCCGTAAATACAACATTCAACATTGAACACTCAACCTTCAACGTTCAATCACCTCAACCTTTCGGGATGGCGTGCGCCGAGCCTGGAGCCATCGTGATTTTTAGCAAGGGACAAACCACGAAGCAGAATCTGCGTATGCCGGAAAGATGACTCCCACAGGACGTTTTGGCTTCATCGGCAATTGAATGTTCAATGTTGAGCGTTGGATGTTGAACGTTCGAAGACTCCCTCCTTCACCTCCCACACTTCCCAAGCCGCCGGGTCGGCCGGCAGGCTCGTGCCGCTCGCCAGCACCTGGCCCGCGCTGGCCGCCGTCTGCCAAAATCCGGCGCGGCGCGCGGGGTCCAGTTCACCCAGCACGTCATCCGCCAGCACTATCGGCGCAATACCCGTGCGGGCGCGCAGCCACGCCGCCTGCCCCATGCGCAACGCGACCACCAACCCGCGCTGCTGGCCCTCCGAGCCAAAGGATTTTGCTCCGCGTTCCTTGACCTCGAACGTGAAATCATCCCGCTGCGGCCCGCGTAGCGTGGTCTTCATCACCAAATCCCGCGCGCGCGATTCCGCCCAGACGCCCAGCCATTCCGCCATGGCCGCCGGCTGGGCATCCGGCGCGTATGACATTCGCGGCGACTCCGCATGGTCCCCGGCAATTAAGGCATACGCCTCCGCCAAATATTTCCCCAACTCGGCGCAAGCCACCGCGCGGGTGGCCACGATGGCCGCCGCCTCGGGCGCCATTTGCGTCTCGAACGCCGCAAGTTCCTCCGGCGAAGGCGCCCGCGGCCCGCGCAACAGCGCATTGCGCTGGTCAAGCGCGGCCTGATATCGGCGCAGGGACTGAAAATATTGGTCATCGAGCGCCGCCACCGCCAAATCCAGCGCCCGCCGCCGCAATTGCGGCGTTCCGCGCAACAACTGCAAATCGTGGGACGACAGCGCGACCACTGGAAAGCGGCCGAGAAATTCCGCCAGCCGCCGGCACCGCGCGCCGTTGATGGACACCTCGCGCGCGCCGGGCCGCACCGTCATTTCGACTTCGACGACGCCGTCGCGTTCATGCTCCAGCCGGCACCAGACCCGCGCCTCCGCCGCGCCATGGCGAATCAGCTCGCGGGGCTCGGCCCCGCGAAACGAACGCAACGCCCCCAGCAGCCCCACCGCCTCGAGCAGGTTCGTCTTGCCCTGGGCGTTGGGCCCGAGAAAATAGCCGCGCACCCCGCCCAGTCCCAATCCCACCAGGGCCAGGTTGCGGAAGTCCTGCACGCGCAGTTCGCGGAGCGTCATGCCGCGAAATTGCCACAACCCCGCCCCGGCGCAATCCAAAGTTCCCTTTTGGCCCGGAAAATAATCGCAATTAAAACGCTCGTTTGAAATAGGTTGCGCACGCCTTCACCGCCCCCGCGGAACCGCTCCCCCACACCCCCTGTCCTAAGGCTTGAACCCTCCTATGCCATGAAGACTTCCTCCTTGCCCTCCCGCGGCGCTTCCCGCGCCCGGTCATTGGTCCCCGCCACGGCCTGCGCCGTGGCCGCCGCGCTGGCCGCCCTGCTGACCCCGGCCGGCTTGCTGGCCCAGCAACCCACCGTCACCGGCTATGGTCCTGGCAACCCGCCCGCGGCCACCACCACTTCACATGGGGCCACGGTGCAGAGTTACGGCCCCCGCAACCCGGCGCCCCCGGTCAATTTTGGGGGCACGACCGTGCAAGGTTACAGCCCCCGCAATCCGCCGCCCTCGGTCAATGCTGGCGGCGTGCAAGTGAGCGGCTACAACAACCGCGCCAATAACCGCCCGCCAGGCCGCGGTCCCTTCGGCCCCCCGCACGACGTGCATGTGGTCCCCGACTCCCACTCCGGGCCGCATTTTTATTACGGGCCCAATCATGAGGAATTCCACTTCGTGCACACCTACGGCGAACGCCACGTCATCGTGTCGCGCGACGCCCTGATTGATTTGCTGGCGCACCCTCTCCTCAACACGGTGGCCTGGACCATCGGGGACGTCTTGAACGCCGAGCTGGCGAACTCCCTCGGCATCCCCGTCAACACGACTCTCTATGCCGTCGCGCCCGGCACGCCCATCGTGTCCACGCTGCCGCCGGGATATTTCGTGGCCGAGGCCGTGCCGGCGAACGTCGCGCTGGTGACGCAAGGCCCCAACGGCGAACTGATTGTCATTCGCCGCGTGCCGCCCGGCGCGTTTGTGGCCTACCAGACCTCGGTAACCGGCACCATTCTCAACACCGCCATCGTGGTGCCGCCGGTGCAGCAGATTGTCGTGCAGGCCGCGCCAACCGTGGTCGTCGCGCCGCCGGTCGCCAGCGCGCCGCCCGTGATCGCCGCCCCCGCCGCGCCGGAAGGCTCCTCCAGCATCCCCCTTTCGCCCAAAATCGGCAAAATCGTCTATGACGACGGCCACCAGCCCATCGGCGTCATCGTCCTCGACAGCGACGGCCAGCAGGAATTCATCCCCCTGACCCAGGCGAGTTCGAGCGACGCCAAACCGGCGGATACGAAATAACCAAATCGCACCATTTGGAATAAAAATGCCTCATCGACAGCCGTGGGGCATTTTTTATTCAAAATTTTTGCCAAAAAACTGGCGGAGAGGATGGGATTCGAACCCACGGTAGCGCTTTTGGCACTACACCGGTTTAGCAAACCAGCGCCTTAGACCACTCGGCCACCTCTCCGGGGTGCTTGGGGCGCCCCCGCGGGGAACGGCGGCGCCAAAGAGAGGCCACTATCGCGCTTTGCCCGGAATCGGGCAAGCAAAAATGCCGGGCGGAATTTAAGGTGGGCCCCGCACTCCCGGCGCATTTAGGCGTGCGCGGAGCGGCCGCCCCACCCTTCCACTTCACCGGAACCACGCATCCAGCAAGTGCCAGAGCAGCGGCAGATTTTCCGGCTGGTGCCGGGCGAGACCGTCGCGCAATTGCCCGGCGGACTGCACGCGCGGACCGCCGCCGGCAATTTCGTCGCCGCAATTTTTTATCAGCGCGCCGAGCGATTCCCCGGTCGCCTCCAGGTGAAATTGCAACCCCAGCGCCAGCCGGCCCCACGCAAAGGCCTGGTGCGCGCAGTCCTTCGTCTCGGCGAGCCACTGCGCGCCGGGCGGCAGGCTGAAGGTGTCGCCATGCCAGTGCAGTGGCGTGGTGATTTCCGGCAAAAAGCCCCAGCCTGGCGCGTTACGCGCGGCCTCGCGCCAGTTCACCGGCCACCAGCCGATTTCGCGCACCGGGTTCTGGTAGACGCGCCCGCCGAGCACGTCCGCCAGCAATTGCGCGCCGAGGCACACGCCGACGGCCGGCCGGCCGTGCTCAAGCGCCTTGGTCAAAAATTCCTTTTCCGCGCGCAGCCAGGGATGCGGCCGGTGCTCGTAAATGTTCATCGGCCCGCCCATGACCACCAGCCCGTCCACCTCGGCGAGATCGGGCGCCTCCGCGCCGTCGAACCACGGCGTGTTGGCCAGGGCGTGCCCGCGCTCGTGCGCCCACCGGGCGATTTCACCGGGACCCTCAAACGGAACGTGTTGAAAAACCTGGAGGCGCATGAGGTGAGGCGAGCAAATGCCGCGCCAAATCCTCCACCAGCCGCCCGCCGAACTCCACTCCAAAAGTGACGTAATTTGCCCATGCCCGTAAAAACTTCCCGGCATTTTTTGCGGGTAAAATATTACCCCATCCCGCCCCCTTCTTTTTGACTTTCGCGAGCGGTGATGGTAGATTTAAGGCAGTTAATTTTTAAATTTTTTTCTTCACCATGAACTTTTATCCAACGTCTTTCCTTTCCCGCGCCGGACTCCGGTTGCGGCGCCTGGCCGTGGCCGCGGCCATGGCGGTGACCGCGCTCTTCGCCATTGCCCCCACCCCCGCTTACGCCGGCGGCCACGGATTCAATGGCGGCCGCGCCTTCTTTGGCGGTCTGGCCTTCGGCTTTGGCGTCGGCTTGGGCCGCAGTATTTTTACGCCATATCGCACGGTGCAGCCGAGCTACGTGGTGTATTCCAACCCGCAGCCGATTTACTACGTGCAGCAACCCGCCCCGCAAACCATTGTGGTTTCGGCCCCCGCGCCGACCCCGGTGGCGGTTTCAGCCCCCGCGCCCAGCGCACCCACGGCGCCGGCCACTGCGGGCAAATTGAGCAAGATTCTCTACGACGCCAACGGCAAGCCCGCGGGGGTGCTGGTGCTCAACAACGACGGCTCCCGGGAATTCATCCCCTTGGCGCAATAACGATTAATGCATTTATTGATCCGGAGTGGTCGAATGCGCAACTTCAATCCCATCGACTATTATTTTGCTTTCAGCAGGTGGGAGAGGCGGTGATTTTGGTAATTTACTGTAAATTGGTATTGGCCCAAATGCACCATCTGCTTCAATTATTACTCTGCATTTACGCAATTCTCGGTCGTCTGGAAGATTAGACACAAAAAAGTCGTAAATAACAGCAACTGAACCTGTTTTACTATTTTTCCAATAATCGGGCGCAGGATCGTTATTGATGCCCCTTAAAGCCTTTCGATTTTGTTCTGCGTCTCGAGTCCAGTTTTTATCACCATCTGCTAATTTCATCCATGCTTTAAAATCCGCCGTTGGTACAATAGGGTCATCAATGTGCTTAATGTCGTAAAGGTGGTCGATAACAATCGCTACGCATTTTAAATTATCGCTGTAGATAGATGCAAACTCCCAACTTGGATTGTGGTCACGAAGATTAGAATAAAACGTCACATTGTCTCCATTTAAAAGAATCATGGCCTTTTTTAATGCCGGATCAGAAAAACTGGATTCGCTCCCAAAGATTGACCTACACTGAATGAACGTAAGGCCAAAAATCTTTGTCAGACCATTAGGCACTTCGTACAGTAAAGCAGGATTCCATTTCCTCCCTCGACTCGAGTCATCTTTTATAAACTTGCTTAAATCCACGCTCAAAATCCTTCCATCTTCCATTTTTAATTGTGCGGTATTGTGCTTAGCATCAACGCCCACTTGCTCGGCAAGTATCGTTTTCTTCCCATCATCACTCGTCCATTCGGTAAATATAGCCAGCGCTCGATTGGCTAAAAGAAGAAAAAGACTGAGCAATAGAAATAACCTCATAAAAATGATTAGCGGGGAATAAAGCTCACTAAATGCGGTCAAGATTAGCCAATCGACTCTATTTTCCTGTTCTAGGACTGTTTTTCAACACTCAAAAATGGTACCGGACCGGGGACTTGAACCCCGAACCAACTGATTAAGAGTCAGCTGCTCTACCATTGAGCTAGTCCGGCGCGGGAATTCCGCTCTGGTTCCGCATCACGCGGCGGGAAGCCGGAACACGGGAAAGGTTGACATTAAAATTTCCACCCCCGCCGTGGCAAGCGCAAACGCGTTTATGGCTGCGCCGAGGCGCCGGCCGGCGGCGCGGGCGTGGCCGTCGTGGAATTGGGGGGCGGCATGGTCGTGGCCGGCGGGGGAACGTCGTTGAAGCTTTTCATCTCGCCCAGGCCGGGGGTCTGTTCGCCGGGTTTTAAAAAAACCTTCACGTTGTCCTGATACTCATACTGGTTCATCTCGCCGTTTTGGTAATGGCGCTCCATCGCCTTCTCGGCGAAATCGCTTTTCGGCGATAAATCGTAGTCCTTGCAGCCGGCGAGGGCCGCGAGCGCGCCCACCGCCGCCAGCGCGGAGATTACCTGGACTCTCTTGCTTCGGTTCATGGAGAAAAATGGCTTAGGGCAGCCAGGGATACTGGCGGAAATTGGGCGGACGTTTTTCGAGGAAGGCGCGTTTGCCCTCGGCGCCCTCTTCGGTGAGGTAATAGAGCAGCGTAGCATTGCCCGCCAGCTCTTGCAAGCCCGCCTGCCCGTCCACGTCGGCGTTGAAGGCGGATTTGAGACAGCGGATGGCGAGCGGGCTTTTCAAAAGAATCTCCTTCGCCCATGCGACACCTTCCGCCTCCAATTGTTTCACCGGCACGACTTTATTCACCAGCCCCATCTCCCGCGCCTCCGCCGCATCGTATTGGCGGCAGAGATACCAAATCTCCCGCGCCTTCTTTTGTCCGACGATGCGCGCGAGGTAGCTCGAGCCGAAGCCGCCGTCAAAGCTGCCCACTCGCGGACCGGTCTGGCCGAAAATGGCGTTGTCCGCCGCAATGGTCAGGTCGCAAATGACGTGCAGCACATGGCCGCCGCCGATGGCGTAACCCGCCACCAGCGCGATGACCACCTTCGGCATCGAGCGGATGAGTTTTTGCAAATCGAGCACGTTGAGGCGCGGCGTGCCTTTTTTATCCACGTAGCCCGCCGCGCCGCGGATGCTCTGGTCGCCGCCGGAGCAAAAGGCGTATTTGCCGTCCGTATGCGGGCCCGCGCCGGTCAGCAGCACGACGCCCACCGCCGGATCCTCGCGCGCATCGGTGAAGGCCGCGATCAGCTCGAACACGGTCTCCGGGCGGAACGCGTTGCGCTTGTGCGGGCGGTTGATGGTCACCTTCGCGATGCCCTCGCCCTTGTGATAGAGGATGTCCTCAAAATCGCGGACTTTTTTCCATTTCATAATCAGAGGCTTTGCGAAATTTCCTGAAAGAGCTTGGTGCGGAACGCGGCGTCACGTTTGCGGTCGGTGCGCACTTCGATGAGGCGCACGCCGCTCTTGGGCAGCGGCAGCAGCGCGTGCTCGAAATCCTTCCAGTTCCTCGGCGCATGGTAGCCGAGGTTGTGCAACGCGGCGAACTTTTTAAAATCCACGCCCTGCGGCGTCGCAAAGAACCGCTCAAACGGCGGGTTGAACTGCGCCATCGGCAGATGCTCGAAAATGCCGCCGCCATCGTTGTTGATGAGCACAATCGTCAATCCCGCGCCCGCTGGCGGCTCGCGCGCCGCGAGCAGGCCGTTCTGGTCGTGCAGCAAGGCGAGGTCGCCTGTGTAAAGCACCGTGGGCTTTCCCAGCGCCTGCGCCACGCCCAGCGCCGTCGAGACGGTGCCGTCAATGCCGTTGGCGCCGCGGTTGAAATAGAATTGCGCGCCGTGCCCCGCCGCCCAGAAAAATTCGCAATCGCGCACCGGCATTGAACTGGCGGCAACCACCGGCGTGCCTTCGGGCAGTTTACGCGAAAGCGTCCAGGCCGCGCGGCCCTCGAACATTCCTTCGGCGGCACTCAGACGCTTGGCGAATTGCTCCGCCGCCCGGTCGTCGAGCTGCCGCCAGCGCGCAACGTACGGCCGAACCGGCGGGGGCGGTTTGGCGTCAAGCACCATCAGTTGCGAGACCGGCGTGCGCCAATACTGTGCCGGACGGTGCAGGGGATCCACGTTGTCCGGCCCGTCCTGCACGATGAGCAACGGCGCCGGCAATTGCCCGAGCCAGCCGCGCAACACCTTGCTTGTCGGCAGTGGCCCGAGCTGGATGATGGCCTCGGGCCGGAAATTGGCGAGGTGCTTCTGCGAGCGCAGCAGCGTGTCGTAATGGCTGATGATTTGCGGGGCCAGCTCGCGTGCGTGGCGCAGCGGGCTGAGGGCGTCGGCCAAAATCGGCCAGCCGCGCTTGCGCGCCCAGGCGGCGGCGTGTTTGACATAGGCCGCGCGGTCGGCGGGCTGCGCCGGGCCGGCGATGATGATGCCTTCGCGCGCCGCCAGCACTTCGCGCGCGCCCACCTTGCCCGGCTGGGCGCAGACTTTCGCCGGCGTCTCCGCGCCGTCGAACTCGCCCAGAATGTTTTCGAGGTCCACATTGGCCGGCGCGGCAAAGCCCGGCTGCGGCACCGGCGCCAGCGGCTCGCGAAACGGGAAATTCAAATGCACCGGCCCCGGCCAGGGTTGCTGCGCGCGCTCCCAGGCGTGGAAAACCGTCTGCCGCAGGTAGCGCAGAAGTTCCGGCTTGTTTTCCGGCAACGCGACCTCGTGCTGCCAGCGGACATAGCCGCCGTAAATTTTCACCTGGTCAATCGCCTGCCCGGCATGGCAGTCGCGCAATTCCGGCGGGCGATCGGCGGTGAGCACCAGCAATGGCGCCGCACTCAGGCTGGCTTCAATGATCGCCGGCAAAAAATTTGCCGCCGCCGTGCCCGAAGTGCAAACCAACGCCACCGGCCGGCCGGAAGCTTTCGCCAAACCGAGCGCGTAAAAACCGGCCGAACGCTCATCGAGCACCGGAATGGCCGCCAACCCCGGCTGCCGGGTCAACCCGGTGACCAAAGGCGCCGAGCGCGACCCCGGCGCAATCACCGCATGCCTCACCCCCAGCCGGGCCAGCGTCCCGGCGGCAATCTCGCCCCACAGGCAATTGACATTCGGGATGGGGTGATGGGGCATGGCCGCGCGCGAAATACGGCACAAAACCGTCAAGTTTGCAAAGAGATATGCGCAATTGCCATGCATTTGTGGCCATATGCATCCCCAAGGATGGATGATTTCCCCTATCCCACCCCCACCTCTGGCGATTTTTACTTGCGTTGGGGGAAGAAATTGGTTTTGTTGACCCTTTTAACGCATCTCCTTCACCCTCAATCAGCATCGAATATGTCCCGCATCTGTTTCTTCACGGGCAAAGGCCCGACCAAGGGCAGCATCGTCCATCGCCGCGGCGTCTCCAAAAAGGCCGGCGGCATCGGCACGCACGTCACCAAGCGCACGCGTCGCGCTTTCCGCCCGAACCTCCAGCGGGTGCGGGTAAAAATGCCGGACGGCAGCGTCAAGCGCGTCTGGGTGCGGGTCAAGGTCCTCAAGGCCGGCCTCGTGCAAAAGGCCTGAAGCACGCGGGCGTTTCGTCCGTCCTCCATCCTGGCCAGGGGGAATCGCCCTGGCCGAGAATTCAAACACACGTTTGATTTCCTGTTTGACAACCGGTTGCGACCGGCGTTAGTTGAGCCGCTTTTATCACCGTTCCTTTCGGTCGTCCCGAAGTGAGCCTCCGCATGAACACCACGTCCCGTCCATTGACCCGCGCCCTCCGCGTCTGGCCGCGCCTGCTGCTTGCCTTCGGCATTGCCAGCTTGGGCGGCTGCGGCAAACCCGCGGCCAACAGCGCCGCTCCCGCGGCCACCCCGCCGAAAAGCGTGTCGGTCGCCACCGCGCAAATCCGCGACGTGCCGGTCTACCTCGAAGCCGACGGCCAGACCATCGCTTTCCAGTCCGTCAATATCGTTGCCCAAGTCGGCGGCCAGATTGTCGAAATGCCCTTCCAGCAAGGCTCCATGGTGAAAAAGGGCGACAAGCTCGCGGTCATTGACCAGGCGCCTTACCTTGCCGCCGTGCAAAAAGCCCAGGGCCAATTGGACACCGACCGCGCCAATCTGAAACTCGCCCAGGACAACGTCGAGCGCAACAAGACCCTCCTGCCGCAACAGTACATTTCCCAGCAACAATACGATGCCTCGGTCGCGCAGGTGGCGGCGCTCCAGGGCCAGGTGCAGGTGGATGATGCGCTGTTAAAGACCGCGCAAATCAACCTCGATTACACCACCATCACCGCGCCGGTGGACGGCATGGTCGGCAATTACCGCATCAACCTGGGCAACGTCGTCAAGGCCAACGACCTGCCCATCACCACCATCCAGGCCCTCAATCCGATTTACGCCGACTTCGTCATCTCCGAATCGAGTTTCCCGCTCCTGCGCCGGCATTTTGACGCCAACAGCGGCAAATTGACCGTCCACGTCTCCAGCCTCTCCGACCCAACCATTCAGGAAGACGGCGAATTGACCATCCTGGGCAACTCCATCGGGCTGAACACCGGCACCATCTCCCTGCGCGCCACGTTGCCAAACGATCAACGCCAATTCTGGCCCAACCAACCCGTCCACGTGCGCATCCTGCTCGATACGCTGAAGGGCGCGATTGTCATTCCCGAAACGTGCGTGCAATTGAGCCAGCAGGGTGAATACGTCTTTGTCGTGGGCGCGCCCGCCCAGGCCGGCGGCCTGCCCGCGGCGGAAATGCGCCAGGTGCAAACCGGCACTTCCCTGGATGATGGCACGAAGGTTATCACCTCCGGCCTGAAACCCGGCGACCAAGTCATCGTCGAAGGCCAGATTTTCCTCGCCCAAGGCATGCCCTTGATGGTGATGCAGGCCGATGGCAAGCCCACGCCCGCCGCCCTGGCCGCCCAAGCGGCGGCTTCCGGTTCCGCCGCCTCCGGCAGCGGCAAATAATCCGGCATTTCACCACTTTCCACGCGCTTCTCCGCGCCCGGCCCATGAAAAGCATTTCCGAACCGTTCATCAACCGCCCGGTGATGACCATTCTGCTCTACCTCGCGGTGGCGGCGTTCGGCATCTATTCCTACGTGTCCATGCCCGTCAGCGATTTGCCGACGGTGGACTACCCCATCATCCGGGTGACGTGCTCCTATCCCGGCGCCAGTCCGGACGTGATGGCGCACAACGTCGCCTCCCCGCTCGAGCAGCAGTTTCTGAAAATTCCCGGCATTGAACTGGTTGCCTCCAACAATTCGGTTGGCTTTAGCTCCATCACGCTGCAATTCCAGCTCGACAAGTCCATCGACGGCGCCGCGGCCGACGTCCAGGCCGCCATCTCCGCCGCCACCGGCAGCCTGCCGCAGGACCTCCCCGCTCCGCCCTCGTTTGAAAAGGTCAACCCCAACGAGCAGCCGGTCATCTACTGCGGCATGATTTCGTATCAGATGACGGAGTCCGACCTCTACGACTACGCCGTCACCAACGTCGCCCAGCGCATCCAGACCGTTCCCGGTGTGGCCGGCGTGCAGGTTTACGGCTCGCCCCGGGCGGTGCGCATCGAGGTAGACCCGCGCAAACTCTACGCCCGTGGGTTGACCTTTAACGACATCAACACCGCCATCCGTCAGAGCACCACCCTGCAAAGCGCCGGCCTCATCAAAGGCGGCAACATCCAGCTCACCGTCAAGCCCCAGACCCAGCTCGAACACGCCGCCGACTACGCGAACCTCATCATCGCCTATAAAAACGGCACGCCGGTCTTTTTGCACGACATCGCCGATTGCATTGATTCGCTCCAGTCGGAGGACATGAAGCTCGCCTACGTGGCGCGCGGCATCAAGCCCGGCTCGGTCGGCGTGGTGCTAGCCGTCTCCAAGGCCGCCGGCGCGAACAATGTCGAAGTCGCCCAAGGCGTGATCAAATTGCTGCCGACGGTCATGGCCAGCATGCCGCCGTCCATCAAAATCATCCCCATTTACAACCGCGCCGTCAGCATCGAGAACTCCGTCCGCGACGTCACCTCCACCCTGCTCATCGCCTTCGTGCTGGTGGTGCTGGTCGTGTTCCTCTTCCTCGGCCGCGCGCGCGACACCCTCATCCCCGCCTTCGCCCTGCCGATGTCCCTGCTGCTGACGTTCATCGTCATGCACGCCTGCGGGTACACCCTCGACAACCTTTCGCTGATGGCGCTGACGCTTTCCATCGGCTTCCTGATTGATGACGCCATCGTGTTTTTGGAAAACATGGTGCGCCGCATGGAGGCCGGGGAAAAGGTGTGGGTGGCCGTCTACGCCGGCGCCAAGGAAATCAGCTTCACCATTCTGGCGATGACCCTGTCGCTCGCCTCGGTGTTCATTCCGCTGGTGGGCATGGGCGGCATGATGGGCCGCGTCTTCCGCGAATTCGGCGTCACCATCATCGTGTCCATTTTCGCCTCCGGCATCGTCTCGCTGACCCTCACGCCGATGATGTGCTCGCGCGTGCTGGCTGAATACAACAAGGACGCGCGCACCTGGCTCGAGCGCGTCGCCCACGCCGTGGAAGACCGCATCCTGCGCCTCTACAGCCCCGCGCTGACCTTCGCGCTCAAGCACTGGTATTTCTCCGTCATCGCCTATTTCGCCTGCTTCTTTGGCGCGTTTTGGTTCTACGAGGCCGTGCCCAAGTCCTTCCTGCCCGTCGGGGACAGCAGCTTCATCTTCGGCGTGTGGATCGTGAACACCGACACCTCCCCAACGCGGATGCAGCAGATTCAGGACAACGTCATCCAGGCCATCAGCAAAAATCCCTACGTGCTCGGCTTCGTCACCGTCAGCGGATTTTCCGCGCGCCTCAATTCCAACCAAGGCATCGCCTTCGTCGCGCTGGAAGACCCGAAGCTCCGCCCGCCCATCGCCGCGGTCAACAACCAGATTCTCGGCGAGATGGCGAAAATCCCCGGCGTCATTCCCGCCCTTCGCCCCCGGCCCAATCTGCAAATCAGCGCCGGCGTCGTCAGCAATTTCCAGGGTGGCAACGCCTACATCCTCTACGGCCTCGACAAGGACAAGGTCTACAACAGCGCCTTGCAGTTGATGGGCGCCATGCGCGGCAGCGGCCTGTTCAAGATGGTCAACTCGGACTATTACGCCGACAACCGCCAGCTCGAGGTGAACGTCAACCGCCAGCAGGCTTCCAACTACGGCGTCAACGCCACGCCGCTCGCCCAGACCATCGCCAGCGCCTACGCGCAAAACTACTCCTACCTCATCAAGAGCGAATACCAGCAATACTGGGTGGTGGTGGAAGCGGCGAAGGACTTTCGCACCCGGCCCAGCAGCCTGGGCGACGTCTACTTCAGCGCGGTCAATTCCAGCCCGCTCTTTCAGGCGCCCGACTTGGTCAACCAGGTTGAAACGCAGAAACTCGTGCCCTTCCGCACCGTCGCTTCCGCGAACGTCACGCTCGGCCCGCTCGCGGTCAATCACTTCAACAATTTCACCTCGGTCACGATTTTCTTCGACACCAATCCCAACGTCTCGATTGGCACGGCCACCGATTTCGTGGACAACGCCGCAAAGAAGCTCGTGCCGGCGGGCGTCACCGGCGGCTTTCAGGGTGACGCGCTGGTCTTCCGCCAGACCGTCGTGCAGATGGGCCTGATGTTCATCGTTGCCCTGTTCGTGATGTATATCATCCTCGGCATTCTCTACGAAAGCTACATCCATCCCATCACGGTGCTGCTGTCCATTCCACCCGCGGTGGTCGGCGGCTTTGGCGCCCTCTACCTGGCCAATCTGGCCGCGCCCGACCGTGGCTGGGGCGAATTGTCGCTTTACGGCATGATTGGAATGTTCATGCTGGCGGGCATCGTCAAAAAGAACGCCATCATGATGATTGACTTTGCGATCATCCGCCAGGCCGAGGGCCGCACGCCGCTCGACGCCGTCCACGAAGCCTGCATGGAGCGCTTCCGGCCCATCTTGATGACCACCTGCGCGGCCTTCTTTGGCGCCCTGCCGCTGGCCGTGGGCTACGGCGCCGACGCCGCCTCGCGCATCCCGCTCGGCCTCGCCATCTGCGGCGGCCTGGTCGTCTCGCAAATCGTCACCCTTTTCGTCACGCCGGTCACCTACCTCGGTTTCGAATGGTTCCAGGTGCATGTGCTTGACCACCTGCCCTTCTTTGCCCGCCGCAAAGACGACCAGCCCGCCGCGCCCACGCCCCCCGCGCAACCCCAGCACCAAACCACCTGAGTCGCGCCGCTTTCAACATGAAGCTTTCCTCCATCCTGTCGATCCTGTCCGTCCTGGTTCTCGTCGCGCTTTTTGCCGGTTGCGCAAGCGTGGACCAAGATGTCGCCGCCAGCCCGAAGGAATATTGGCAGCCGGTCGAGCACTCGCAGCCCGCCCAGCCGCTTGCTTTGACCGAATCGCCCGCGACGGTCTCCGGCACGGATTTGACGCTGCCGGCCTTGATTGACTTGGCCCTGGACAACAATCCGAACACGCGCTCGGCCTGGTATAACGCCAAGTCCGCCGCCGCCCGCCTCGGTGAAACCAACAGCCAGTATTACCCGCAAATCACGGGCAACTTCGACCTCGACCGCAACAAGGTTCGCACCGTCGGCCTCAACGGCTCCAGTTTCGGCGCGCAAACCACGTACTCAACCTTCATCGGCCCGTCCATCGAGATTAACTACGTGCTGTGGAACTTCGGCAAAAACTACGCGCAAACCGAATCCGACCGCCAGGCGCTCTACGCCGCCAATTATCAATATAATCAGCAGATTCAGGACGTCATCCTCGCGACCGAACTCGGCTACTTTAACTACGACGCCGCCCTCGGTTTTGTGGACGCCGCGCAGGCCACCCTCAACGACGCCAACACCGCCTACAAGGCCGCCAGCCAGCGCCTCAGCGCGGGTCTCGGCACCAAGCAGGAGGAACGCCAGGCCTTCGCCCAGGTCAAAAACGCCGAATTTCAACTCGAGCAGTCCCAGGCGCAGGTCGAAACCACGCGCGCCCAGCTCGCGCAGTCCCTCGGCATCGGCGTCAATGGCAACCTCAAAATCGTCCGCAGCCAGAAGCCGGCCGACAGCGTCAAGCTCGACTCCGACATTTCCAACCTCATGGCGCTCGCGATGCGCCAGCGGCCCGACTTGATGGCCGCCTACGCCGAAGTCCTTTCGACCGAGCATTCCCTCGACGCCGCCAAGGACGACCGCTGGCCCACCCTCTCCGCCGTCTCCCGCCTCACCTATGGCTACGAATACGGCGGCGTCACCTACGGCAACCCGTCCAACAATTACATGGTCGGCCTCGACCTCTCCTGGAAAATTTTCACCGGCTTCGAGCAAACCTACGCCATCCTCGACGCGCAGGCCAAGGCCGACGCCGCCAAGGCCGCCCTCCACGCCCAAGAACTGCAAGTCGTCACCGACGTGTGGAACTTCTACTATTCCTACAAAAGCGCGCTCCAGCAGGTGGACTCCGCCAACGCGCAGGTGGACGCGCAGCAGGAGGCCTACAACGCCATCCAGACCGGCTACAACGCCGGCCTGAACTCCTACGTGGATTTGCTCACTTCCCAAAAAGACCTCGCCACGGCCCGCCAGCAAAAAGTCCAGGCCGAAGCGACCCTCGGCGCCGCGCTCTCGAACCTCGCGCACGCCACCGGCGGCATCACGGTGGGCGGCAGTTCCAGCGGCTCGAGTTCATCCCAGTAGCTCACACGCCCGGCTTGCCCGCCGGCACGACCGTCACGCCCAGGAACAACGCCTGCGAGCCGCCGCCGACGACCGTTCCGCGCACCGGGCTGACGTCGCTGTAATCGCGCCCGTGCGCCGTGGTGATGTGGTTCTCGTTGCAGAGCGTGTCGTTCGTCGGGTCGTAATCGGCCCAGCCGGAGCCGGGCGCATAGGCCGAAAACCACGCATGCGAAGCATCCGCGCCCACCTGCCGCGGCTGGCCCGGCGGTGGATTAGTCAGCAAATAACCGCTCACATACCGCCCCGGCAAACCCGCCGCGCGCAACACCGCCACGGCAAGATGCGCAAAATCCTGGCAGACCCCGCGCTTGATTTGGATGAATTCCTCCAGCGGCGTGGCCGGATGTGTCGCCGCCGTGTCGAAGGCGAACTCCCGGTGAATCAGCGTGTTCAATTCGCGCGCGGCTTCCAGCACCGGGCGTTCGTCCGCAAATAATTGGGCCGCCAGCTCCCTCGCCCACGGCACGCGCCGGACATTGGGCGAATCGAATAAAAACTGCCGGACCTGGTGCGCCGCCGGCTCCAGCGATTTTTCCAACCACGCGCGGGTCTCGCCGCAAGTGGCGTCCGCGGGCAGCGGCTTCGGCGGCGTCACCGCCACCTGGCTGCGCGTGGTGATGTCGAGTTGCTGGTGCGGCTCGGTGATGGTCAGGTAATGCACACGATTGCCGAAATAATCCGTGCGCACGCTGGTTTCGAGCGGCCCGGGCTTTGCTTCGAGGCTAAAGTCCAGGCATTCCTGCGCCGCCGTTGCCAGCGGTTCGAGGTGCACCGCCTGGTGCGAGAGCAGCACCGGATGCGCGTAGCGGTACGTCGTCGCGTGGGTAATGGTGTAAACGGGCATGGCGGTTCAGGATTTGGCTTCCGGCTGGCTGTGCGCGAAGTACGCCTGCCCCAGCGCGTCGGACAAGGCGGAGAGGTCGCGGATGACGGTGTGTAAAAACTCCCGCAGCGCCGGGCGCGCCCCAGCCTCATTCGTCTGCGCGAGGTGGTGCGCGTCGAGCAATTCGGCCTGCGCGGTGAGGGCGTGCGCGAGGCGCTCCACCGGGCGGCTCGCCGGGTCGCTGCCGGGTTCGCGCGGAAATTCCTCCACGTGCTGGCGCACGCATTGCAACTGGTAGGCCAGCCCGCGCGGGTTCGAGTCGTCGCACGCCAGCATGTCGAGCACCGCGACGAGGTTCAGGTTGGCGAGGTAGCGGCGGCGATACATCGGCAGGCATTCGGAACTCACCAAAAGTTCGTTCAACAACGCCGGGGAGGGCGTGCCCGGCCGGCTCAGCACGCGTCCGAGCATGTCCGCCATGTTCAGGCCGCGTTCGAGCCGCCGCCCCAAATCCAGAAAACGCCAGCCGTAGCCGTGAATCATGTTCTCGGTCATGAAGCCGTTGATGGCGGCCAGTTGCACGATGGCGTCGCGCAATTCCGCAAATGCCACGCGGAGAAAGGCCGCGGTCTCCGCCGGCGTGCGCCGCTTGCGCCCCAGCCGCCCGAGCAGGCTCCACATGTCGGCGGGCAGGTATTCCTTGACGCGGTAGGCCATGTGCTCGATGCGCGCGATGTTGTTCGCCAGGCTATTGGGCTGCGCCGTGTCCCACAGCATCGCGCGCAGGCTTCGTTCTGCCGCAGCCAAATCGAGCGCGGGCTGCTGGCCCGGCGCGAGCAGGTACGAGGCGTCCTGCAACAAGAGGGTCTCAAAAAACGGCCGCAACAACTCCGGGTCGGCCGCCGCGCCTTCGCCCGCGAGCGCCCCGGCCAGCAGGCGCAGCACGCGCGTCTGCCCGTCGGTGCGTTCGACGTAGCGCCCCATCCAGTAAAGATTGTCGGCCACGCGGCTCGGCAAATCCGGCGCGGGCCGGCGCAGCTTCACCACTGCCGGCGCGGGCGCCGCCACTTCCGCGACGGGGGGACGACCGGGCGGCAAGAGCACCCATGTGTCCTTGCTACGGCCGCCGCGCTGCATCGAGACGGTCAAATCGTCGTCCTCGGCCGGGATGCGGGTCAGTCCGCCGGGCAAAGCATGATAATCCTCGCCGCGCGCCGCCACCAGCGTGCGCAATTGGAAAATGCGCGGCGTCAGCTTGCCGTGTTCGTAAACCGGCGTCGTGGCCAGCGCCACCCATTCGCGCGCACACCAGGCCTCGGGCTCCGCGCGCAAACGGTCGCGCCACTGCTCCCGCTGCGCCTGGTCGAGCCGCGGGCCGACCACCGCTTCGCGGGTCGAGGTGGACAATGCCGGGAGCAAAATGAGCGACTCCAGATGTTCGAGCACGTAATCCAACTCGCGCGGCTGACCGCACCACCAGGTGGCCACGGACGGCATCTTCAATTCCTCGCCCAGCAAATGCCGGCACAAGGCGGGCAGAAAAGGCGAAATCCCCGGCGCTTCCAGCAAGCCCGCGCCGAGCGCATTGGCCATGGCCAAATTCCCCGCGCGCACGGCCTGCAACAAACCGGGCACGCCCAACAGCGAGTCGCGGCGCAGTTCGAGCGAGTCGCAATAATCCGAGTCCACGCGGCGCAGAATCAGGTCCACGGGCCGCAGGCCCATGAGCGTCTTCAGGCAAACGCGCTGGCCGCGCACCAGCAGGTCGCCGCCTTCGACGAGGGGAAAGCCCAGATTGCGCGCGAGGTAGGAATGCTCGAAGTAGGTTTCGTTCGCGGGGCCCGGCGTGAGCAACGCCATGCGCGGCGGGTCGGGGCGTTGCGGGGCGAGCCCCGCCAGGCAATCGCGCAAGGTCTGGATGAAGGGCGCCAAGCGCGCCACCAAGTTGTCGCGCAGCCAGTTCGGCAGCACGCGCGCGGTGAGGGCGCGGTTTTCCAGCGAGTAGCCCGTGCCCGAAGGCGCGTCGAGACGTTCGGCCAGCACCCACCACTGCCCGGTGGGCGCGCGGCCGAGGTCCGCGCCGTAAATCGGCACGAACATGCCGTTGGGCGGCGTGTAGCCGTGGCAGGGCCGCAGGAACGCCGGGTTGCCCAGCACCAGTGCGGGCGGGATGATGCGCTGCTCGAGCAAGGTCTGCGCGCCGTACAAATCGCGCAAAATCAGGTTGAACAGCCGCGCGCGCTGGCTGAGCGCCGTTTCGATTTTTTCCCATTCGGCATGCTCGAGCAACATCGGCACCACGTCCATGCCCCAGGGCCGCGTGGTGTTGCCGGCCTCGCCGTAAACATTGTAGGTGATGCCGTTTTCCTGAATCAGGCGGTGCACCTGCTCGCTGTCCTGGGCGAGTTCCTCGGCGCTGGCGGCGGCCAGCGTTTCCGCCAACTTGCGCCAGACCGGCCGGATCGCCCCGCGAGCGTCCTTCAGTTCGTCGTGGCGGCCCGCCGCCGGCAAATATTTCTTGAGCCAGTCAGCGGGCGAAGTCGCGGCAGTGGCAGGCATCGTGGCGGCATTGCTCATGAACGGGCGCTATTCTCTCACGCCGTGGGCGTGGCGCGCAAGTCGAGCGTGAAGGGAAATTCCGGTTGCGTCTCCAGCGGCGGCACCCCGTCGCCCATGCCGGGGGTGTGGCCGAAGTCGAAAAAGCGCGCCAGCCGGCGGCTCTCGGCTTCGTAAGCATTAACCGGGAACGTGACGTAATTGCGCCCGCTCGGGTGCGAGACGTGGTAGATGCAACCCGCGACCGGACGCTGGTTCCACGTGTCAATCAGGTCAAACGTCAGCGGTGCGTCCACCGGGATGGTCGGATGCAGGCATTCCGGCGGCTGCCACGCGCGATAACGCACCCCGGCGACATATTCACCCACCGTGCCCGTGGGGTGCAGGGGCACGCGGCGGCCATTGCACGCGACGACATAGCGTTCGGGATTCAGCCCGCGCGCGCGCACCTGCAGGCGCTCGACCGAGCTGTCCACATAGCGCACCGCCCCGCCCGGGGCGCCGGTCTCGCCCAGGACGTTCCACGGCTCGAGCGCATGGCGCAATTCGATGTCCACCTCGCGGTAGTGGGTCTTGCCGTAGAACGGAAACTTGAACTCATAGTGCGGGGCGAACCACTCGTCCGCAAACGGCAGGCCATGTTCGCGCATCTCGGCGAGCACGTCGTTGAAATCCTGCTGCACAAAATGCGGCAGCATCCAGCGGTCGTGCAGCTCCGTGCCCCAGCGCGTCAGCCGCGCCGGCTCGTATGGCTGCTCCGCAAACCGCGCGACCAGCCCGCGCAGGAGCAATTGCTGCGCGAGGCTCATGCGCGCATGGGGCGGCATCTCAAACGCGCGCAGTTCCAGCAGGCCCAACCGGCCCGTGGGACCGTCGGGGCTGTAGAGTTTATCCATGCAAAATTCCGCGCGGTGGGTGTTGCCGGTGACATCGATGAGCAGATTGCGCAGAATGCGATCCACGATCCACGGGGGACCGCCGCGCGCCTCGCGCAATTTGGCCAGCGCGATTTCCAGTTCGTAAATCGAATCATTGCGCGCCTCATCCACCCGCGGCGCTTGGCTGGTCGGCCCGATGAACAGACCCGAGAAAAGATACGACAACGACGGATGCTGGTGCCAGTAGGCGATGAGGCTGCCGAGCAAATCCGGCCGGCGCAGCAGCGGGCTTTCCGCCGGCGAGGGTCCGCCGAGAACGATGTGGTTGCCGCCGCCGGTGCCGGTGTGCCGGCCGTCGATCATGAATTTCTCGGTCCCCAACCGCGTGCGGTGTGCTTCCTCGTAAAGCCCTGTCGTGATGTCCACGGTCTCATTCCAATTGTGGGCCGGCTGCGTGTTGACCTCGATGACGCCCGGGTCGGGCGTGACCTTGATCACGTTGACGCGGTAGTCGAATGGCGGCGGATAACCTTCCAGCAAAACCGGCGTGCCCGCGGCGTCGGCGGCGGCCTCCACGCGTGCCACCAGGTCGAGATAATCCTCCATTGCCGGCACCGGCGGCATGAAGACGAACAGCTTCCCTTCGCGCGGCTCGACGCACAAGGCGGTGCGCACAATCCAGCCCGCCGATTGGTGCAGCCGCGGCAGCGCCGCGGGGTCGCGCAAACTTTCCCGCGCGGGCAGCGTCTGCCCGCGCGCCCGCTCCAGCAGACCCGTGCCGGCGTAATCGCCGGGTCCCACTCGCGCCGTGCCCTGTCCCGCCCCCGGCACGCGCATTTGCTTGAGCAGTTCCTCGCGCGTGGGCAGCGGCGGCAATTCGCTCAGCGGATCCGGATGATAAATGTGCGGATAATCGCCCGGCGCGACCCACGGCGCCGAGTCCACCGGCAGACGGTACCCGATCGGAAAATCACCGGGGATAAGGAAGCAATGCTCCTGGCGCAGGAACCACGGGCCGCTCAGCCAGTACGGGCCATTATTGCCAAAACGCCGTTGCAACGGCATCACATAGCCTTTGACGGCGTCCAGCCCGTCCTCGAAAACTTTCGCCAGCCGCTTGCGGTCTTCCGGGTTGCGCAGGTCGTTGCGCAACGGGTCCACGTTGGCGGGCAGCTTGCGCTCTTTCCACAGGTAATACCACGCGTCTTCATACGCGGGCATCAGCCATTTGTCCTCCACCCCGAGCTGCGACGCCAGGTGCCGGGCAAACACCAACGCCCGGGCAGCGTCAAAGCCGTAGTTTTTCCGATAATCGCCGGCCAGTTCTGGATTTTCCCAAATCGGCGTGCCGTCCTTGCGCCAATAGCTCGCGAACGACCAGCGTGGCAGCGATTCGCCGGGATACCATTTGCCCAGCCCCCAATGCAGCATCCCGCCGGGCGCAAAACGATCCTGCAGCCGCTTGATGAGCGTCGCCGACAAATCGCGTTTGCGCGGCCCAACCGCCACGGTGTTCCATTCCGGGCCTTCCATGTCGTCAATGGAAATGAACGTCGGCTCGCCACCCATGGTCAGCCGCAAGTCCTGTTCGTGGAAAATTTCGTCAATGCGGTGGCCGAGGGATTCAATCTTCTCCCATTGCTCCTCGGTGTAGGGCTTGGTGACGCGCGGCGATTCATAGACGCGCTTCACGTCCATGTGAAATTCGAACTCCGTCTTGCATTCCGAGAGGCCGCCGGAAATGGGCGCGGCACTGCTGGGCACCGGTGTCGCCGCGAGCGGGATATGGCCCTCGCCCGCGAGCAGACCGGAGGTCGGGTCAAACCCAATCCACCCGGCGCCGGGCAGGAAAACTTCCGTCCACGCGTGCAAGTCGGTAAAGTCCACCTCGGTGCCGGAAGGGCCGTCGAGGGATTTTACGTCGGGCTTGAGCTGGATGAGGTAGCCCGAAACAAAGCGCGCCGCCAGGCCGAGATTGCGCAGGATTTGCACCAGCAGCCACGCGGAGTCGCGGCACGAGCCTTTGCCGAGTTTTAACGTCTCCTCGGGCGTCTGCACCCCGGGCTCCAGGCGGATGATGTAGTCCACCACCTTCCGCAAGTTGTTGTTCAAATCCACCAGAAATGACACCGTGTTGCGCTGCGCAAGATCCACCCCCTCCAGGTATTGCTTCAGCAACGGCCCCGCTTCCGCCGGCGGCAGGTAGGGCGCCAGTTCGGCCTTCAAGCCCGCGTCATACTCAAAGGGAAACTTATCGGCATAAGGTTCGACGAAAAAGTCGAAGGGATTATGCACCGCCATCTCCGCCACCACATCCACCTCGACCTTGAACTCGCGCACCGTCTCCGGGAAAACCACCCGCGCCTGATAGTTGCCGTGCGGGTCCTGCTGCCAGTTCAGAAAATGGCCCGCCGGCTCGACCTTGAGCGAGTAGCTCAGGACCGGCGTGCGGGTATGCGGCGCCGGCCGCAGGCGGATGACCTGGGGCGACATTGTCACCGGACGGTCATACCGGTAGTGCGTGCGGTGGCTAAGGGCGGCGTGGATGGCCATAAGGCAATGGACAAGTCGGTCGTGGACGGGTGTAACAGCCCAGCCAGACCGATTTTTGCCCAAAAGTCGAGGATGTCGCAAAAGCCTTAGCAGGTTTCAGTCCAAAAAACGCCGCCCAAATGTCCCGATTCGGAAAAAACTTTTGAAATTGCCGTTTTGTATGGTATGTAAGGCAGTGCGGCGACATGGCCCCGGTCTCCGCCTCTCTATCATGACTACCAAGACTACAACCGTAAAATCGGCGGCCGGCAAAAAGACCGCTGTGAAAAAGCCCGTGGCGCCCGCGAAAAAGCCGGCGGCCAAGAGCAAGAAAACCACCACGACGATTATCGCCAAAGTGGACGTCGGCTGGGGCAACAGCGTCTATATCCGCGGCATCGGCGGCGGCCTGAGCTGGGACGTCGGCGTGCTCATGGACAACCACCGCAAGGACGAGTGGAGCTGGTCCTGCCCGGCCAGCGACGGCCCCATCACCTTCAAGTTCGTGCGCAATGACGCCCATTGGGCCCTCGGCCCGGACCATATCGCCGTCCCGGGCGAAACTTCGATCACGGTGCCGCAATTCCCGCCTTGGTAAGCGCGGCGGCGTTCACGAATCGAACGTGATCTCCATGAACTGCCGGCGCAGCTCGCGCACGGCCGTTTCGCCGTCGGCGTCCAGGCTTTCGTAACCCGGCAGAAAGCGCACGTTGATTTCCACAATGGAAAACGGCTTGGGCAGGTAAAAACGGTCCCAACTGCGCAACCGCCAGGCCGAGCGAAAACGCGCGCAGTAGAGAATCATCGGTGCGTGGGAAAGTTTCGCCAGCAACAAGACCCCGGGCTTGAGCTCGTAACACGGGCCGCGCGGGCCGTCGGGGGTGATGCCGATGTCCGCGCCGGATTTGCCCACCGCCAGCATTTCGCGCAGCGCCTGCATCCCGCGCCAACTGCTTGAACCGCGCGCCGCGTCAATGCCGACGAGCTTGAAAAACGCCGTGAGCCAGGCGCCGTCCTTGCTCGCGCTGACCAGTGCCACCAGCTTTTGCTCCTTGCGGTAGCGGCGGCACACTTCGCCGGCGATAAACAACCGGTTGTGCCACGTCGCCAGGATGATGGGTTTGGCATGGTAGCTGAGGAGCGCCTGCTCCTGCTCGGTAATCTCAAACCGCAGCGTCGCGCACCAGACCCGCGCGAGCCACGACAACGGCATCAGCAGCAGGTAACGCCACCAGCTCACCTCGTTGACCACCCGGCGCGGCGCGGGCGCGCCCTCCGCTTCCCGCGGGGGCAATTCGTCTTCAGGCAGGGAGGCTTCCTTCATGTCGGCAATTATGGCTTGAAAATAATCGCGCAGCCTTGCGGGGCCAGTTTAATCCGTTATTTTTCAACCGTGTCCTTCGACTGCCCGCACCTGCCGCCCGCGCCCGCCGCCATGGACTGGCGCGAACTCCACCGCCACGGCGCAGACCGGGGCGGAGAATTTTACCTCAGCGCACTGACTTATGGACAGCACCTCTGGCAGCGCGGGTTGGCCGCGCGGGCCTTGCTCGCCGTGGATCGGGCCTTGCTGGCGGACGTGGGCGCGCAGGAGGCTGTCCTCGCGCAATGGCCCCTGCCCTACCGCGCCTTGCGCTGGCTGATGGAGAATGCCTCCGCCGACGCGCTCGTCGGCAACCCCCGCGTGCATTACCAGCATCTCGCCGGGCGCATCCGCGGCCCCCGCGCCGAACAACGCCGCGCCCGCGCTTGGGCGGCATGGCATCTCGCCCGCCTGGCCAACCCAACGTGGCCGGGCGACCTCCTGCATCAGGTAAACGAGCCAACGCTGTCAGCCATCTCCCTCCAACTGTGCCAGCATGGATTGCCGGGCGAAGCCATTATTTGGGTCGAAGCATGCGGCGCTTAGTAGCCCATGCGCGCCAGCTCGTCCTGCAGGACGTATTGAAATTCCTGCACATCGGGCGCGGAGGGTTTATAGCCCTTGGTCTTGGGCACCAGGCCCAGCCGGCCGGCCTGGTCGAGATACCAGTCGGCGGTCTGCCCATCGCTAAACGTGACGTTGCCGCTGACGACCGCGCCCGGGCGCACGACCTTGTCCACCGCAACGCGCACTTTGCCTGCACCAGGCGCGACGTCCTCGGGCCCGGGAAAGGGCGAAGGCACATTCTCGGGCGACGGCGGCGGAGTGGACTTGGACAAATCCGCCGAGACCGGCGCGGGCTTTTCCTTGAGCGCAAGGTCGAGGTCGTCCACGAGGAACCGCGTGTCCATGTAGGTCAGCGACAGGTTGAACTCGGCGGCGAGACGCTTCTGCACCTCGGAGAGGGACGCGCCTTCGGCCACCCATTGGGCGACTTGGGACTTTTGCTCGGCAGTCAGGGAAGCGGACATGGTTCAGCAAAATAGGCTTTGGCCCGCAACTTGCAACCCGCAAGCGAATTAAAGCCGCTGCCCGAGTTGCTTGCTGATAAGGTCCACCGTGCGCTTGGCGGCGGCGTCCTGCTCCATCATGTTCTCGACCGTCTTGCACGCGTGGATGACGGTGCCGTGGTCGCGCCCGCCAAAGGCATCGCCGATTTCCTGCAGCGAGTGCGAGGTGAACATGCGCGAAAGATACATGGCGACCTGGCGCGGGAAGGCGATGTTCTGCGGGCGGCGGCGGGAGATGAGGTCGCCCGAACGCAACTCGTAGTACTTGGTGACGACGATCTGGATTTTCTCGATGGTCACCGTGTTCTGCGCCTCTTCATTGAGCAAGTCCTGCAGCAGGCGCTCGACGGTCGGCACGTCCACGGAGCACTTCATCAGGCGGGCGACGCCGGCCACGCGGTTGAGCGCGCCTTCCATGCGGCGCACGTTGCGGGTGACGCGCTCGGCGAGGAACTGGATGACGTCCGAAGGCAGGTCGAGGTCGAGGCTGCGGGCCTTGGTGCCGAGAATGGCGACGCGCGTTTCGAGGTCCGGCGCCTGGATGTCGGCCATCATGCCCCACTGGAAGCGCGAGACGAGGCGGCTTTCCAGCTTGGCAATCTCGCTCGCGGGGCGGTCGCTGGAGAGGATGATTTGCCGGCCGGACTCGAAGAGTTCGTTGAAGGTGTGGAAGAACTCCTCCTGGATGCGCTCCTTGCCGGTGAGGAAGTGGATGTCGTCAATCAGCAGGGCGTCCACGCTGCGGTAACGCTGGCGGAAACGGGCGACCGAGTTCTCCGTGATGGCCTTGATGTATTCGTTGGTAAACTTTTCCGTCGAAATGTAGGCGACGCGGGCGGCGGGATTGATTTGCAGGATGCAATGCGCGACGGCGTGCATCAGGTGGGTCTTGCCCAAGCCGGTCTCCCCATAAAGGAAGACGGGGTTGTAGGCGCGGGCGGGAGCATTGGCGACGGCGATGCAGGCGGCGTGCGCCAGCTGGTTGCCCGGGCCGACGACAAAGTTCTCAAACGTGTAGCGCGGGTTGAGCGGAAGCCCTTCCTCGCCGAGCATTGACCGCGCGCGGGCGCGTTGGGCCGTGGTTTCGGCCAAGCGCGCAGGCGGCGGAGCAATCGGGCCCATGACCGCCGGCGCATTGGCCGTGGCAACCTTGAGCACGAGGTCAATCGGGCGGGCGGCGGCCAGGTTAAGACGGCGTTGCAGCAAATCGCGGTAATTTTCCTGGACCCAGATGAGCGCGAAGTCACTCGGCAGTCCGAGCACCACGGAGTCGGCGTCTTCGGCCAGACAAACGATGGGCTCAAACCAGGCTTTGTAGACTTCGTGGGGGAAAAGGGTCTGGAAATCGCTTTGCAACACCGCCCAGAGGCTGGGGGGCGAAATTTTCGCGGACATTTAGGGAAAGGAGCTTGCGGGTTGGATATTCACACCAAGGAGAGCGACTGCTTTTTGTCACACAGCGGGCCTTACGGCGCGGCCCGCGCAGGAATGCACAACTCGTTGAATGCGCTTAAGTTACTCCGCAAGGACCGAGCAAGGACAGATTTTTTAAATTCATAAGATCTTGGATTGGAAGTTGTTGTGGACTTGCTCCGAGGGAGGCGGTGAAAGGTCTCGCAGAAAAGCTCGGTTTGAGGTTTTTTGCGAAATTTCTCCGCGCCTGGCAAGTGACGAATACGTAACCGAAAATCGCCGGGTGTTGGCAAGGACAACTTTTGCACAACTTATTCACATCGTGTCTGCGCATAACTTTGGGCGTTTTTTCGCTCCCATGCGAGGGGGCGAGGGTAAAATTGCGCGGGCGCGCCGAGCGGGCAAAAAATTGTTCAAACACATGTTTAATCAGGGGATGGATTTGGGCGCGGCCGCCTCGACCCCGGCCATGTGGGCGATGAGCCGTTCATTGAATTCCTTGGCGGAATCGTGGCCGATGGCTTTCAGCGCCTGCACCAGCGATGCGACCTCGACCAGCCGCGCCAAATCACGGCCGGGGCGCACAGGGATCTGAATGTGTGGAATTTCCCGGCCCAAAATCACGTGCGTGCCCTGTTCGAGGCCGGTGCGCTCCTCCTCCATGCCCGGCTCGTAGTCCACAAAGGTCACCACAAGATCGATGCGCTTTTCGAGGCGCACCGAACGCACGCCGAACAACTCGGCGATGTTGATGATGCCGATGCCGCGGCACTCCATGTAGCCGCGATTGAGGTCGCCGCTCTTGCCGATGAGTTCGCGCTCGCCCACGAGACGCACATAGGTGATGTCGTCGGCCACGAGGCTGTGGCCGCGCTCGACGAGGGCGAGCGCGCATTCGCTTTTGCCGACGCCGCTCTTGCCGCGCAGCAGCGTGCCGACGCCCTTGATGTCCATCAGCGTGCCGTGGACGGCGATGCGGGGCGCGAACAGCTCCTCGAGCATCACCGTGGCCTGCGCGGTAAAATCCTTGGAGTTCAGCGGCGTGCGCATGAGCGGCACCCGGGCGGCTTCCGCGGCGGCGATCAGGGGCTTGGGCGGTGGCAGTTTGCGCGAGACCACGATGCACGGAATTTTTTTGCCGATGATTTGCCTGATGATTTTTTCCTGCGCCTTGGCCGGAAGGTCGCGCAGGTAGCCGATTTCGCCCGCGCCGAAAAGCTGGATGCGCTGGTTGGCAAAATATTTGAAATAGCCGGTCAGCGCCAGCGACGGGCGGTTGATGCTCTTTTCGCCGATGACGTTGTCCAGCCCGGGCTCGCCGGCGACGAGCTCCAGCTCCAGGTCCTGCTTGAAGGAATTGTAGAATTCGCGCACCGAGAGGCTCTCGATGATTTTATGCGTGTCGGGCTGGGGCATGGCGAAAGCAGCGGCGGTTACAGCTTGAAATTGTCGCCGAGGTAGAAACGGCGGCATTGCTCGTCGTTGACGAGAAATTCGCTGGCGCCCTCGAACATCACGCGGCCCTCGTGCACGACGTAGGCGCGGTCCACAATGCCGAGCGTCTCGCGCACGCGGTGATCGGTGATGAGCACGCCGATGCCCTTGTGCTTGAGGTTGACGACGATCTCCTGCACTTCGGCAATGGTCTTGGGGTCGAGGGCGGCGAAGGGCTCGTCCAGCAGCAAGAAGCGCGGGTTGACGATGAGGGCGCGGGCGATTTCGAGCCGGCGGCGCTCGCCGCCGCTGAGGGTGAAGGCCATTTGCTTCGCAAGCGGCAGCAAGTGCATTTCGCGCAGGACGGTTTCGATTTTTTCCGCCTGTTCGGCTTTGGACAGCGGCAGTGTCTCGACAATCGCCTGGATGTTCTGCCAGACGGTCAGCTTGCGGAAAATCGAAGGCTCCTGCGGCAGGTAACCCACGCCGAGGCGGGCGCGGCGATACATCGGCAGGCTGGTGATGTCCGCGCCATCAAGGCGGACGCGTCCGCGGGTGGCCGGCACCAGCCCGACGATCATATAGAATGTCGTCGTCTTGCCCGCGCCATTCGGGCCCAACAGGCCGACAATTTCGCCGCCACGCACACTGACGCTAACGCCGCTGACGACTTCGCGCTGGCCGTAAACCTTGTGCAGGTCCTTCGTCTCAATCAAGCCGGTGGCGGGCACGGCGGCGGAAGCGGTGGCACTGGGCGCGGGTGCGGGCATGGGGGAGCAGGCCAGATAATATCAGGGCACGGCGGGGTTGGAACCTTTTTCGGCGGACTTTTTGATGTCGTCGAGGTGCAGGCTCGAAAGCGGGATGGTGATGCTGGGCCGCTGGATAGCCTGGCCGGGCGCGCCGGTATGCGGCACGGCTTGCGGGGGCTGGTCGCCCTGGATGACAATGTCGGCGTAGTCCATGCGGCGGCCGGTCGCATTGTCGAGGACGAGCACGTTGCCCGAGAGGACGAACTTGCGCTCGCGCGGGGTCATGACGGCGCGGTCGCCGGTCGAGATGCGCGAGCCTTGCACCAGACGCACATGGCCTTCGGACACGATGTCGTCCACCACCAGGCGGGTCAGCGGCGCCGTGGTGGTGGTGCCAGACGCCTTGGGCGGGAGGCAGTTCACGAGCATACGGTCGCAGGTGGCCGTGAAGGTGCCGCCGTCAATGGATACATTGCCCATGAAGACGTAGTTGTTCGTGCCGGGGCTGGTGAAAAGCCACTGTTCGTCGCTGGTGATTTTCGCGGTTCCGTTGGCGGATGCCGGTTTGGCCGTGGTGGAACCCGTGCCGGGCGTGCCGCCAAGATTCAAATTTTGCATCGGCACTTCGACTTCGGGCCGCACCGGGCCAAGCACGCCGGCCGGGTCGCCGCTAAGTTGAAGCATGCGGTAGGCCTGGTCGTTGGCCGCGGGAGTTTCCGCGCCGGCCACCTTGGGATTGGCGACTTGCGGATTGACGTCCGCCTGTGCGGCGCTGGCCTTGAATCCCGGCTGCGTCACCAGCACATGGTCACGGGCCTTGAGCTGGATAATCTGGACGTGCTGGGTGGGGTCCGTCGCAGCGCCCGGCGCGTTGTTGGTCAGCACATCGAGGTTGCCGCTGGTGATTTCGAGGCTGCTGGCCTTGACCTGCACGTGGTCGCTGAAGGCGAAGGTCGAGTTTTTGTCGCCACGATTCATGATGGCCGTGTTGCTCAAAATCGTGGTCGCGATGTTGGCCGAGGATTCGCCAAGGGGCAGTGACGGCAAAATCAATTGCGCGGGCTGGTTCGCCCCACCGTGAATTTCCGCATGGTCGCCGTCGCTGGAGAGCTTGATGGTCTCGGCGTCAATGGTGGCGTTGCTCAACGTATCGGCCACGTGCGAACCCCCGCTGAGGAGGATGGATTGATCATCGGGCAGAATCTCGGCTTTGGGCGTGGTGGCCTTGAGGTTCGACTGCAGGATGGTCACGCCGTCCGAAACAGCGAGGTGGTTGAGTTTGCCAAGGTTGGGCGCGGGATTTTGACCGGTGAGCAGCGGATTATTCGCAACCGGGGTGGCCGGCGGCGGATTGGCGCTGCCGGCCGGCGGGTCAAATTCCGCGTCGAGATGCTGCGCGAGGACGGTGTAGCGCGGGTCTTCGACCCGGACGGATTGCTCGAGGTCGAAGCGGCGTTGGTCCGCGCCGAATTGCGCGTGGAGCAACTCGCCCACGATGACGAGCCGCGGTTCGGGTGCGCCCGGTTGCGGGGGGCTGTTCGAAGGCAGCGAGACCCGCGTCTGGCCGGGTGGACTGCCGGCCGCGGCCTGCGGGCCAATGTCGAGCACCTGGGTGCCGCGCAGCCAGGTGATGCGCGGGCCTTCCAGCAGCGCGTAGTTGGATTCGCTGGCGGTGTTGCCGGAAAGACGCACCCGCACTTGCGGCGAATCGGACAGCACGACTTTTTCCTCGCTCGGGAAAAGCTCGGCCATGCCGCCGGTGGCTTCCATCGCGCCCTGGTTGACCACCACCCGGTCGCGGGCGATGATATTTTCGACGCTGTCCTTGGTGACCGCGAGGCTGGCGGGGAGCTTGGAGGCATCGGCGCCTCCGGCGGCGGGCGCGGCGAGGGTGGTCGCGCGGATGGCGAGCACTTCCAACTGATTGCACGTGGTGTGAAATTCCTCGCCGGGCTGGGACGGCGGATTCTGGTCCGCGACGCTGACGTTGCCGCTGAAGCGAAACTGGTTTTTCCCCGCTTGCTGGTCGATGTCGAGCGTGTCGCTCAAAATGAGCATCGGGTGCGGCGTCGCATCCCCCGGCTGGCCCGAGGTGGTGGTGGCGGTCGAATTGAATTTTACGGTGACATTGCGGCCAAGGTGGATGGTATGCTTCACGCTGTCCCACGTCCAGTTGTAGCCGGAAACGCTGTAGCTCTCGTTCGCGCCGGTAATATAGAGAATGTCCGCGCCGGTGACCACTGTGTCGCTGTTGGAGGTCTTGATGGTGGCGTGCGAGCTCTTGATGGACATTTCGAGGCGGGCCTGGTCGCCGCCGGAATAAAGCCGCAGGAGCAGGTCGGAGATTTCGATGCGCGACTCGTCGGTGGCGTCAACGTGGGACTCGCGGCCCTGGATGTCCCAAGCCTTGTTGCCGTCGGGACCAAAACCCGGGAGGTAAAAACCCGCCAGCGAGGCCGAGCCCGGCAAGCCCTCCCCGGCGCGCAAGCCGGACCAGGCGGCGAGCGCAAGCGCGGCGGCCGCAACGAGGCGGCCCAGCAGGGGGAAGCGGCGGACGTTCATGCGCGAAAGAACCACGTTAATCAACCCACGCCGCGAAACAACGGGAAAGTGGACCGGCACTCTGGATTGGAAACCTGTTTCCCCATGGTGGTTCCACAACGGGACTTGGGAATTGCCTTGGCGCAGCCGGTGGATTACGGCATCGTTTTGCGGTATATTCATGAAAGTAGCCCGTTCGGAAATCGCCAAGCGCTGCATCCTGCTGCATTGCCCCAATTGCGGTGCAAAGGGGCAGTTGCGCTCGTGGTTCCGGCTGCATCCGGCCTGCCCGAAGTGCGGCCTGACGCATGGCGGCGGCGACGGCTTCACCTTGGGCACGACTTCCATCGGCTATGTCGTCGCATTTTTCCTGGTGGTGCTGCCGGTGTGCGTGCTGGTGGTGATGAACGTGCTGCCGGTGTGGGAGGGGGTGGTGCTGGGCATCGCGGGCACGGTGGTGGTGTCCGTGGGGATGTACCCGGTATTTCTCGGCTGGGTATTGATGACGTATTACCTTTCAACGGCGGAGGCGCTGCCGGCGAACCAGCCAACGAGCCAGGTTGGCAAAGAAAAATCCGAAAAGCCGGTGCAAGATTCGGGGTTGTAAGCCGCAGAGGCATTTCTAGTATCTGGGAGTTTATGAAGATTCTGCAGCGGCCAGGGTGGTTGATTATCGCGCTGGCATTGGCAGGCACCGGGCGTTTGGAAGCGCAGCCGGTGGCCGGGGCGCCACCCTCGCTGATCACGCAAAACTCGGGCTGGCCCTACACGCGGACGGGGTTTGCGGCCGGGGTGGACAAGATTTCCGACCAGGTGGCGGTTTACCCGGGCAGCCGCTATGGTTTGGTGCATGGTATGCGGGTGGAGCTGGACGACCAGGATCCGCTGCATGGCGAAGCGGTCGTGAAAGACGGGGAGATTTACGTGCCGATGTCGTTTGCCGGGTATCTCAAGCTGAACCAGGCCACGCCCGAGGAGCCGGCGCCGGACTTTTACCGCGACCGCTGGGTGTACCGCGTGCCGCGGCCGCCATTTACGCCGCCGGCGGACGCGCGCACCATCCAGGTCAACGGCAAGCCATATATCTGCCTCGCCGATGCCGGCAACGCGCTGCATCTGCACGTGTACACGGACGAGTCCGGCATCCTGTGCATCGGCGACCGGCCGGACTTCGGCTACACGACGCATGAGCTGAACCTGCGCGACGACACCATCACGGCGTTCGACATGCCGGAGAAATACGCCGATACAAAAATTTTGCTGAAATATGTGCCGCAAGTGCCCGCACTGGCGCCGGCGCCGAAAACGCCGGCGATTCCCAAGACCGCCTACAATTTCGGCGGATTCAATTTCCGAATGCTGGCCGGAAAAATGCCGCCGCCGGGAGTTTACCCGCGTCTGCTCTTCGGGCCGGACGACCTGCCGATCATCCAGCAGCGCGTGAAGAACACGCTGGCGATGCAGATGGCGCTGGCCGAAATGGACGCGCTGTTCGCGCAGTCGTGGTGGGACCAGCATACGCCGGACGGCAAGATGTTCCTCAAGCTGGCCAACGGCGAACCGACGGACTACACGAGTGAAGGCCACGGCGCGGGCATTTATTCGAGTAACGTCAACTACGTCACCAACTGCCTGACCTCGATGGCGCTGTTCAGCCTGTTGAGCGGCGACGAAGCGCATGGGCAGATGGTGGCGAACGCGATTTATAATTACTACAAGACGCTCGAGCCCCGGCTGGACCAAGTCATCGCCGCATCGGAAAACGAAATCGCCTTTGCGCCGGAATATGCTCCCTACCCGGCGAAAAAATGGGCCGGCATTGACCAGCTCGTGTCGGGCATGGACCTGGGGCTGGCGCTGGACTTCGCCGGGAAATGGATGACGCCGGCGCAAAAGGAATTGATGCGGCGCGTGATTGTGAAGGCGACCTACGGCCGGCGCGCGGCCCCGGGCGCGGGCCTGAGTCATTTGCTGGCGCTGGCGGCGATTCAAGGGTTGCCGGGCTTTGATGCCGAGGGCTTTGCCGCCGACACCGAGCAGGTGCGGAGTTTCCTCGACTGGGACATTGATGAACACGGGCTGTTGACGGCGGAAGGCAAAGCGGCGGGCAACTTGCAATTTCAAGTGCTGGCGATGATTGTGCTGGCCCGGGAGGGGGACAATATGTGGGGGCACCCGCATTGGCGGAATTTTCTGAATGGGGTGCCGGAACCGGCGAAGGGAGTGAAAGCGGGCCCGGACCCGACCGAGGGCGGTCCCTATGACACCCAGACGATTTTGGAATACCGCGCCTTTTACCCCGAAAGCTCGACTGCGAACGCCATCCTGCGGCAGCGCTTCCCGAACTTTGACCCGGCGACGCTGGATCTGACGCTGTTCACCGCGCAACTGGCCAACGAAACGGCGGCGCATATGCGGCAGCTAAAACTGCGGCTGCCCGGGTTGTCCTACCCGGGGTACGTGCCGTCGGTGCTTTACGACACCGACTGGACCGTGCAGAGCCGCGGGGAGTAGCCTTTTCCTGGCTTGATTTACTTGGATTTGCTTGGATTAGGCTGGAATCGGTCAGCGCATTTCCTTGATTTGACCGGCGAGGTCGGAGGCGAGGCGTTCGAGTTCAGCAATGCGCTCGTCAATTTCGTCCTGCTTTTGCATGAGCTGGGCGTAAGCGAGGCCCGTTTCCGGGGCCGGGGCTTCGGGAGCGGGAGTAGTGGTGGAAGGTGTATTCATGGCACCCCACCCTAGCACAGAATGTCCGGACAAGTTAGGCCAGGGTTGGCTGCGTTGGATTGGTTTGCTCCGTTGGCTGGGTTGGGGCAAAAAATTGTGTGTGATTAAGCCGCAGGCGGGTGCCTAGATGCAAACGCGCATGATGACCGACCACGAACTTTTGCGACAATACGCTGAATGCGGCGACGAGGCGGCCTTCACCGAGATCGTGCGCCGCCGGGTGGACTTTGTCTATTCCGCGGCGTTGCGGCTGACGGCGCAGGACACGCACCTGGCCCAGGACGTGACGCAAAAAGTTTTTGCGGATTTGGCGCGAAAGGCCGGAGACGTGGCGGGGCACGCGACCATCACCGGGTGGCTGCACACCAGCGCGCGTTACGCGGCCGCCAACGCCGTGCGCGGGGAGCAACGCCGCCGGACGCGCGAACAGGAGGCTTACGCCATGCATGACCAAACGACGGGCGGGGAAGAAGACTGGGACCAGGTCGCCCCGCTGTTGGATGCGGCGGTGGGCAGCCTGCACGAGCGCGACCGCGCGGCCGTGCTGATGCGGTTTTTTGACGGCAAGACCTACGCGGAAATCGGCGAGGCCGTGGGCCTCAAGGAAAATGCCGCGCGGCAGCGGGTGGAACGCGCGCTCGAGCGGATGCGTGGGTATTTCTCCCGACACGGCGTGACGGTGTCGGTGGCGCTGCTGGCAACGGCGATCACGGTGAACTCGGTAAAAGCCGCGCCGTCGGGGCTGGCGGTGACGGTGGCCGGCGCGTCGCTCACGAGTGCCGGGAGCGCGGTGGTTTCGCATTCGATTTTCCAAACCCTCGTCATGAGCCTCAAAACCAAAATCGGCATCGCGGCCGGGATTCTCCTTGTCGCGGCGATTGCCACGACCGCTTACCAACAACAGCAAATCACGCAATTGCGCCGGCAATTGACGGTGGCGACCGCCCAGGCGGCCACTGCCGCCGAGGTGGCGGTCCAGCCCGATGCCAAACAAATGGAGTCCCGGCTGAAAAGCATCCTCAACGAGCCCGGCGTGTTTGCGCGCATCCGCGACTTGCTGCTGTTTTCCAAGGACCTCAGTCCGGCCCAGGCCCGAGCCATGCTGGAGGCGGTGTCGAAGCTGCCCCCGAGCGACAAGAATGACGCGGTTAAACTCCTGCTGGCCCAGCGGCTGGCGGAAGGCGACCCGAAGGCGGCGCTGGCGTGGGCAAGGACCATCCAAAGCGCGGAGCTGGGCAACGCGGGGATTGAAATTATCTACGACACGTGGGCGGGAAAGGACCCGGAAGCGGCGCTGGCCGCGGTCAGCCATGAATCGAGCAGCGTGCAACGCGACATCCAAACCGACGCGCTTTACGACATTGCGCTGACCAATCCGCAACGCGCGCTGGATTTGCTGCACAAGCTGCCCGCCAACCAGCAAAGCATGCCGACCGCCGGCATATTTTTGGCCTGGGCGACGATGGATTCGCCGGCAGCGGCCACGGCGGTGCTGCAATTGCCGCTGAGTCAGGCGCGCAACGCCTCCATTCTCGCGGTGGCCGGGGCGTGGGCCAACCGGGACGCGGCGGCGGCACTGGCGTGGGTGAATAATCTGCCGGCAGGCGTGACCCGCACTTCCGCCTTGGGTGAAATCGCCGCGACCATGGCGACACATGACATCAACGGCGCGACCCAGATTCTCGATGCCTTGCCTGGCGGGACCAATCGCAATAACCTGATTAAAACCATCGCGACCAACTGGGCCCTGCAAGACCCCGAAGCCGCGACGGCGTGGGTAGGCCAGGTGGCAGACGGACAGGCGTTCGACCAGTCCATGCAGGCCATTTTACAGCAGATGAGTGACGCGAATCCCCCGGCGGCGGCGGGATTGTTGCAGAAAATTCCCGACGCCTCCGTGCGCGACAGCGTGATTCCCAAAATCGCCACGTCGTGGGCCCAGCAGGATTTTGACGCCGCATTGACGTGGGCGAAAGAGCTGCCGGCCGCGGAAGGCACCACACGAAACACCGCCATCGCGAACGTTATCGCCGTCTGGGCGCAAAACGATCCGGTAACTGCGGCCACGTATGTGCAGAAGATTCCGGATGATCCGAATTTCCGCACCTTGACCGAGCAGGTCGCGCGCAATTGGGCGCAGGCGGACCCGACGGCGGCGCTGGCCTGGGCCAACTCGCTAACGGATATTCAATCGGCGGCGGACAACGCCCGGCGCACGGTGCTTTCAATCTACGCGCAGGCCAACCCGCAGGCAGCCTGGGACATTGCCCAGCAGACCCATTGGGATTCGAGC